>JBGARN010000093.1:0-18874 GCA_044230205.1 Bacteroidia bacterium | reverse complement strand
CTTCATCGGTTTTGTTTTTCAACGTAGCAGAAAGACGGACTGTTTCACCGGTTTTGGATTGCTTTGATGTTAAATCTGTTTGCAAGTCAATCTTACATTCTTTTGCACTCTGCGGTAAATAGGTGTTCCATGTTACAGCAATTGAATAAGGCAATGGATTTTTTGCCCTGCGATATTTCAATTCTAATTTATGTCTTCCTTCATCCACATATTTTTCCATTCCGTCAATAACTATAGCTTCACGTTGTCCTGCTGCATAATCTTTCTCTCCAACTTTTTTACCATCCACGTAAAACTCAAGCGTACCTGATTCATTAGTTTGCTTTGAGAATTCAGCATAAGCCGTTAACGCTTTTAATGCCATTATTGTGGATTGTGTATTGCCAAAATCGCCATAGCCGCTTCTTGCCTTTGTTAAAAACTCAACTGCATTATTTAATTCCATGTTCGGAATGCTGGATGATTGCAGCATAGCCATTACCGCCAGCGAAGTTGTTTCAACACGCAAAGCTTTGTCAGTGGAACGTGTTATTGAATGTAGCAATCCCATAAAACTTCCATCCTTCTCCTGCTTCTTTAATAATTCATCCAGCACATTTTGTCCGCGCCTGTCTTTATCGTGTGCAAACAATGCATTGGCTGCAAGACCCATTATGTAGGGGTCTTTGCTATCATTAGCTGATTTATAAAGGTTATCCAGTTCTTTGTTGATGTCCTTATATCCGGCACTTGCAATCGCATAGGTAATGTATGCATTTGTTATCTCGGGCTTTGCTCCGCCAAAATTATCCAGTGCGCGTGGATTACGTTTATAACCACCGTTACCATCCTTCTTATCCATAAGCCATGCAGCCGTACGGTCTATCATTTTCTGATCAACTCCTCCATACACTTCTTTCATGTCATTAAACTGCATGAGGCCGTATGCTGTCAGCGCTTCATGACCCGGTGCACCGCCAAACCATTCGTAGCCTTTTTCTTTGGTTTCAAATGCAATCAGTTTTTTGTAACCATTGTCAATTAGTTTATCGGCACGTGCTTCCAGTTTTGGATCTGTATCTCCAACCTTTTTCAGGTAATTACGCACAAGAATGTTCGGATAGCTGCTCATGGATGTTTGTTCAAAACAACCTCCCGGTTCACGTAAAATGCTTTCTACACCCTTCATCAAATCGCTAACCACACTTGGGTATGCGGTAACTGTTACTTTTACAGATCCCTGGATCACGTTTTGCAAATCAACGTGGTAAGCTGAATTTGTTTCTTTGCCGCTGAAAGAAGCTGTTACAGGAAATCCTTTTGCAATCGTTTTTACCGGTTGCATAAATTCATCACTATTGCCGGCTGCATTAAATGCAATACGAATGCTATCTACTCCAATCCATGAGGTAACATTATATTTCAGATAAATAGTTTTTGCTGATGAAGCTTCAACTGCAACCTCGGCAGGAATATTTCCCTGCGCTATAAAACCACGGGGAGTATTTACAGTAAGTTTTCCATACAGAACTTTCTGTGTATTGTTTTTAAGTGTGAGCGGAATTTCAACAAAATCCTGTTGTACAACTTCTGCCGGAACTTTTACGCTCATGCTAAACGGAAGCTGGGTATAAATAGTTTTTTCATCGCGGCCCAATTGTCCGTCAGTACTCACACCTTCAGCAATGCAGCGGAATGATGTAATTTCATCACTGGCATAAAATTCAACTACTTTCTTTCCTGTCTTGTCTATATCCAAATCAGGGTTCCAATAAATGGTTGACCTAAAATCAGTGCGTACCTGGTTGCCTTGTGATTTTGAATAGTCAACAACTGCAAACTCGCGCGCACGATAGTAAAGCGGCTGCCCCTGAACTGCCACTGCATCATCTTTAACAGGGCGTTTAAACTTTAATCTTTCATCGGCAACTATTACCACCTCTTTAAGGTTTTTATCATCCTTCTTAAAATTTGCAACAGCACCTTCGCCTTTTGCATGGGCACCTGCAGCCTCCAAGTTTTTCCCATTAAAATGTTCAGCATGATTTGCAGCAGGTACAGCTACGGCCTGATTATCATTAGCAGCTTTTGCCTCTGCGCGTGCAGCACGCATTTTTATTGCCTGTGGTTGCCTGTTCATCTTTTCCGCTACCACAACATCGTTAGCCATTACAGGCGCCTCCATCTGTACAGCATCTAATTCAACTACTTCCAGCTGCCTGTTATAACTTCTATCATACAGGTAAATCACTTTGTTTACATCATATTGATATAATTGTTCGTTGGCATCCTGGAAGCCAGCTGCTGATACATTCATAGCAACCGGTTTTGATAAGTCTAAACCCTTAATTGAATATTCGCCTCTATCATTCGTTTGCACTTGCTGCTTATCATTAAACTTTAAAGTTGCATTAGATACAGTCGTGCCTTTCATTCCGTCAATCACAGTTCCGGCAATGCGTGTTTTTTCTCCCCTGTAAGTGATTGCCGGAATTTCATTGCTCATGACTTTTTCCCACTTAAACCTTCTCCATCCATTGGTCATCATTAAATAATCAAGTGCTTTATCGGCTTTCTTTTCTTTGCTGAAATAAAATGCCGGTTCTTCAACTTTGCCTTTTAAATCCTGCTGAAGTAATAGTTCTGATAACAGGTTTCCCTGTTTATCATCAGCAAATGAAAGCAGCTGGTCATTGGTAACGGTTAATGAAATATTTGCCGGCATTGGCATATCCCGTTCATCTTTTACATATATAGTTGCTGTAACTTTTTCGCGCGGCAGGTACTTATCCTTATCAGTTTTTATTTCAACTTTAAGTTGTTTGTTTTTATTCGCAAATACTAACCGCTCACATCGTGCAATTCCTTTGCTGTCAAAAAGTGTAAGCTGGCAAACACCAATCGGAATTTGCGCAGTAGGAAAAATTATTTTATTCAATCCTTCTTTGGCTTCAAATGCGGTAGCGTAATAAATTTTACCGCGTACCTGGGCCACAAGATTCAGTTCTTCGTTTTCAGTTGAATTAACTTCAACAGCAATTTCATTTTTATTTTCATTGTCCACATGCATTACATAACCGCGTGGCATCATTTCGGGTAATTCATAGGTTTTATTGATTCCTTCGGGCTTGGAGATGTGTGCAAAGTATTTTTCACCTGCTTGTGTTTTAATGTCAAAAGCACCCATGCCAAGGTGATAACTTGTAAACTTCACCACCTCATTTCCCTTACTGTCAGTTATTTTACCTTCAACATCAGCCGGCTTACCAAATTCATTCAAAGCTTTAAATGCCACACGGCTTTCCAAACCATTTACTAAATCTCCTCCTTCAGGATAAAAGGAAAGTTTAATATCATTTAATGTAATAGGAATGCTTCGGGAAATACTTTCAGTCTTCCCTTGGTAATCAACCAATACATTCAATAATCCATCATTTGTTTTTAATTTTTTGGGCAATGTAAATTTAATGTACATGGTTCCGTCATTACCCGTTTCAGCCGGTTTTGCAGTTAATTGCTCTCCATCAATACTTGCCACATATCGAAATGCATAATTA
The DNA here is from genome assembly GCA_044230205.1 of Bacteroidia bacterium. Classification (GTDB taxonomy): domain Bacteria; phylum Bacteroidota; class Bacteroidia; order AKYH767-A; family OLB10; genus JAEUTH01. Next base: position 15,338 of record JBGARN010000093.1, on the reverse strand, counting down.
GCAAGAGCATTATTTTCATTGGTTTGCAAATCAACTTTAGCAATTACATCATCGCCTGCACCATAAGCCTTTCGCTCAAAATCAAGCTTCATTTTTAAATTGGGAAGAATAACATCCTGCACCTGCAATTCCTTTTCAAAGTACAGCGAATCAGGTTCATTCAACTGCCAGTTGGTAAATGCTTTTATTTTATATAATCCACCAACTGCTTCCTCATCCAGTTTAAAATCACCGGCTGCTTTTCCGTTTTTAAGAATGAGTTTAATTTCTTTATCAATTGTTCCTTTAGGAGAAATAAACTGAACATGAACTATATCGCTTTGTTCTGACGGCTTAAGGGTTTGTGCATCACGCACATAAGCGCTGAACCAGATGTTATCACCGGGTTCATAAAAATTTTTGTCAAACTGCAGGTACACACGGTCTTGCGGCAATGTTTCATTAAACGTTGTAAAAGTTTTTTTCAATGATTTTATAAAATCATTTTCAACTACCGGAGTAAAAACAGTATCGGCATGCATTAGCGAGTAAGCTAATACCGATGTTACAATTGCTGCTGCAATGGCTAAGAATTTTTGTGCTTTCATAATTAATCAGATTATGGATTTTAAGGTTAGATGCAATGGCAAATTAAATTCCATAAAATTGATGGCTGATTTGTAAATTTTAGTTTCAATAAGCTGTTTTACCCTTAGGCAATAATGTATTACCAGCATGTCTTGCCTGACATTGCTTATCAATAGCCCGGATTTTGTACATTTATCAACTGAAGATACTGAGCTGTAAGGACCTGTAATTATTGATACAGCACCATGAAAATACAAACCAAAACATTCCTCCTTTTTTCGAAACTGGCAATTGATACCATTAATTCCGGCAACGCTATTTCTTTAGATGATTTAGAGCAAAAACAAATTCAATATGCAGGTGAATTAGAAACTATTGCTCAATCACACGAGCAGTTAATCAGCTACCTTCAAAATCTGAAAAGCAAATTCAGAAAAGCAACTAAAGATTATTCTGAATTCTTTTCTCAGCGATTTCATAACCTGATTAAGAATATTAACACCAATCAGCAGGCAGAAAATCAAGATGTAAATATCAGCATTACCGGAGAAGCACATGTTGATAAGCTTTTTATTGAATTTAAGAACATGGTAAAAAATGCTGATCATAAACTTAAAAGTTATGAAGAATATCTGTTTCAGCTAAAAAGTCTTATTAAAGCTGAACTTACAGATAAACCAAAGCCTTCTGATAATTCAATCTTTAGTCAATACCATTTGAATAATACCACTTGGTATATTTATTTTCATGAACCTAATCATGAAAAATGTTACTCGCTGGTTACACGAAATCTGCTTCACATTGTTTCAGCTAAAGAGGTGTATTACTATACCCACGATCAATTAATTTATTCAACCGGTAAAATTGAGAGTTGCCATCATGCAAATAATTGCCAGCTTTTCATTTATTTTCATGATGATGTAACCCGAATGCGATTATTTGAGTTAAATATATTGATACAGCAGAAAGCAGTTAATGACACTATCTTAATAGGTCAGATTACCAGATTTACTGAACAGAATTATATAAACACCGGCACTATTGTTATGCAAAGATGCCTGAAGGAAAATGGAGTTTTACCTGATGTTAAAGGCAATCAAATAAAAATTAGTGATTCCAATTTTACCTGCCTTCAGGTTCCATTGGTGCATTACGTAAATTGGGAACAGGTAATTCCGGAGGAGATTGCCTGTTTCCTCCAGCATCGCAAATACAATGTATTGAAAACGATTTCTTCCATTAAAAACGCAGCCGATTTGCATGATTTTAATTTAAAACATGATAAACCAATATCGCATAAAGAGCGGTTTAATTCAATTATCAATTATGATCTTTTTTTAATTTCTCCTCATAACAGTATAGATGCAATGCTGGCCAGGCAAATAAATACTGAAATTGATAAAGTATTTTTTAAGCACTCAACTCAGGATTTACATAATGAATATCTTAAAGGTAATGTATCACCAAGGGAATTGGAATTTAAAAAACATGAGGCAAATGAAGTGCTTAACGCGATAGGTATCAGCAAAATTTTCTATCCATCGCGTAATTATGCTGTTGAAAATGGAATTGGCTCAGATTTTTACAGAGATTTTGATGAGCTGATAGAAACAGAACTTAAAGCTATGAAACACAGCAGGGCTGTATTGTGCATTATTCCGGATGGCATGATAAAGTCAATTGCTTTTTCTAAAATTGGTTGGGCCATTAACCTGCAGCGCATTGTGTTTGTATTTTCTCCATCACCTCAGGCCTTACCCGAAACTTTTCCCTATAAAGGAAATGGTTTGATCAGAAACGCTGATCATAAAAAATTTCCGCTTAAGAAAGAACAATACATCTACGAAATACCCAATTACCTGGCCAGGTATGGTCAGTTAGACAAGATTGATAAATTAGATTAATTCGCCTCATTGATCATTTTTAAAAATTTTAAAAATTGTTTTTTTAAAATTTTTCAATGCATATTCGATTTCAAGCTAAATTGGTGTTATAATTTATTGAAATTAATTATACAACCATGAATAATAACTTAAGCGATACAGAGGAAATAACCATATCAAAAACGGATGCTGAAACTGAAATTGAAACTGAAAAACAAGTAATACTGCATTGCACAGTTAAGCTGGAACGGTTTACTCATATACGGATATGGCCTACAACTTATCTTCAATGTACTGAAACCGGGTATAAAAGCAAACTTCTTCATGCCATTAATATTCCTTTCACACCTGATATGAAACGAATCTCATCCGGCATATCAAATTTCACATTAATTTTTGGTGGCTTACCAAATAACTGTAAACAGTTTGATTTTATAGAAATATCTCTTTCAGATAAATATCCGTTTTATGCAAAAGCTATTATTCGAAACCAAATGGATGTATACCATCTTGAGGTTCAATATTAGTTGTATAACAATTATTGTATCAAAGAACTGGCAACAGTTATCACAATTTAAAAACTAAAATAAAAACTAAAAACAATGAAAGTTGGTCAATATGTAGTTTGTATTGATGATAAAGATCAATACGATCTCAGCAATGTTAAAATGCCTATTGTTAAAGAAGGTGAATATTATGTTATAAGAGGTTTCAGGCCTTCTACCGGAGGTGTATATCTTTATAATTTTAAGCTTGAGATGCTGTGGAATGGTGAAGAGCGTGGGTTTCTGCGACACAGGTTCAAAGTGGTGGATGAAAGCAACTTTGCTTTTCACGAGCTGGAAAAATTAATTGAGGAGCTAAAGCAAGTGGAAACACCTGCATAAAAATTGACAATGCCTGTTAAATGCAGTTGACATCACTCCGATCTTTTGTTCTGAATATTCAGGTAAATACAAAGTTACCTCAACTTTGTTCTGAAAGGCTTGCATGAATCGTTATAGGATTTTGACAGTGTATAGTTTAATTGTACACCTGTAAAAACATACCAGTCCTTATCATTCCTGTTGCCCCTGTCGCGGTTCAGATTATCATTGTTAAGCTGATCGATACTTCTGTCGCTTAACAGTGCAGCTGTATTTCCGTTTACAGCAGCAATAGCATTTTTATCAGCATAGGTTTTGCTTACATCATCCAGGTAGTCGGAGTATGTTTTACGTGCCCCGGTTTCAATGGCAAGGCCGAAGCGCCTGCTAAGCCTGAATTTAAATCCACCACCAAATGTAAATGCTGCGGTTATGCGTTTATATGGTTTACGGTCGGGGTTAGCCGTTGTACCTTGCCCTTCTGTACCTAATGGCTGAAGTTTGTACCATGATCCGTCAAGATTTGCTTCGGGATTAAAATGATAAATTGTAATACCGCCAAGCAGGTAAGGTGTCCAGTTAGTAGATGGGTTGGCGGTTTGAAATTTGAAAAAGTTGAGCTCCAGTTGAGTGGTTATCTCCTGTATGTTTGATCGAAAAGAAAGATTTCTGTATTCCTGGTAAGGATCACCTGATGTTGAATCGGCTGCTGAAACCCGCATAATATTTATGCCTGCTTTAAATGCCCAATGGTTATTGAAATACCTTCGGTAAAGAATTCCACCACCCGGATGAATATCTTTGAAATTGTAAAGCTGATTTTTCAAATCACCTTTGTATTCGGCAACTCCAAGCATGATTCCCATTTCTGAAGTCTGTGCATTGCTATACCCTGCAGTAAAAACAAAAACAGAAAACAGAATGATGATTTTTTTCTTGTGGAATTCATAAATACCATACAACGGCAAAAGTTCGCAAATATTGAAAATTTATTAATCACGAACTGATGATAATTCAATAAGCTTACTAAATGATAACTTTTGGTGGATTAAGGCGATTAAAATACCGGGTAACTAACACGTCCTGTTCGCAGCTTATAGTTGATGCTGATAATGGCAAACATATATGCATCACGATGGGTTGGATCGCCCCGTTGTTCACCCATGTTGGTGTTTTCAGGATTATTATTGGTATAGTATGGTGTTGATTTATCTGATAAAGCAGCAGATAAAAAGCCATTGTATTGTGCTAAAGCATCGCGATCGTAATAAGTTTTACTTACATCGTCAATATAATCTGTAAAGGTGTAACGCAATCCATACTCTAATGATAAACCCCACCTGCGGTCAATGGTATATTTAAAACCTATTCCCATTGGAATGCAAATCTGGGTACGTTTATATTTCTCACGCGATTCTACCAAACCCTGTCCCTCGGTGCCTAATGGTTGTAATTCATACCAATTTCCTTCATACTCACCTTTAGGATTAAAATGAAATGCTCCTATACCGGCAAATACATAACCTGCAAATTCATAACCACGCTGGCCACGAACGCCACGTAATTTATAGCGATGGCCAACTGACTCTTTCAAAAAGAAGAATTCAAGATTAGTATTTACTTCCCATATGTTGGATTTAAAATTAAGATTACGGTGATTTCTGAAAAACTCTTGTGTAAGAGCATCATCACCTGCCACTTTTCCATAAGTTATATTGGGATGGATAGCTAGTCGTTGCGATAACTTATAGCGAAGCCCCGCTGACATTGCAAAACGGGTTTGCGACAACTCAAGATCCTTTACAAAGTGGGTACCAATCTGATTTGCACCACCTAAATCGCCTAAGAAATTAGATGCGCCAATCCCAAAATTAAGTTCATACCGATAGGCTTTCCAGCGGCTTGATGACCTTTGAGCCAAAAGCATTAAAGGTGCCAATAAGAAAATAATAAGTATGAATCTCTTCATTTGTATTTAACCTTTTTAAGGTGCTAATTTCTTTTGTTAATGGATAATATTTTTTGAAAAAGGGATTACAAAAATAAGTTTTTTTTACATCAGGGCAAATAACAGCCCATTTTATAACAAATTCTTCATTTTCAGGGGTTTGTGTTTAATAATTACGACTATCAACACCCCACATCAACTTGTCTCTTAAGGTATTTAGGAAGTTTTCGTTTTGCAAGCGCACTAAATTAAGCTTGAAGTTTTCAATCCTTACTGCAAGTTGAACCGAAGAATCAATTGTTACTGACCGCGAGTCAAGCGAAGCGAGGAAATACCTGTTGCGTCCTTCAACTTCAAGTGAAATAACATTTTTATCAGAAACAACGATTGGTCTTACATTTAAATTATGTGGTGCAATTGGTGTAATCACAAAATTTTCACTTTGAGGCATAATGATAGGTCCTCCGCAGCTTAATGAGTAACCAGTACTTCCGGTGGGAGTTGCAACGATAAGTCCATCTGCCCAATAAGAGTTAAGGTACTCGCCATTCAAAAACGTATTTATTGTCATCATCGATGCACTGTCCTTCTTATGAACCGTAAGTTCATTCAAAGCATAATTTACACCCCCAAATAGATTAGCATTACTTTCAAGGCAAAGCATTGTTCTTTTATCAATTGAATAATTGCCTTTAACTAATTCGTCAACTGATTCGGCTAGCCTGTCCTTTGCTATGCCTGATAAAAAACCCAATCGGCCGGTATTGATACCTGCAACCGGAATTCCTGAATCCTGAATGAGCGTTATGGTATCAAGCATAGTACCATCACCGCCAACACTAAACATCAGATCAACTCCATTCTTTATATCACTGTTTGCGGTAAATGTATCGTAACTGAAATTCTTCTGGGTTTTTTGTCGGATAAAATTCAGAAAAGGATCATGTACACAAATTTCATAACCATGCTTTTTCAACTCATTGAAAAGTCTTTCAACATAAGGGATTACATCATCACGTTGTTGCCTGCCGTAAATTGCTGCTCTCATTATTATTCAGTAATTGTATGTATGTTATCAACTATTGCTGTTTGCATTAAATTTTTGGGCGGGGTTATCACAATGAAATATGCTTAAACCTATTAATAAAGCGCGTTGGTAAAGTGTAGAAAAAAACCATTCTCACCAAATTTATTGAATGAATACTCCATACGCAATACAACATTGTAATAGGTTACAAAATCAAGTCCTAAACCATAACCGGGTAAAGGAGAGTTTGCAAGCGGGTTAGTTGATGCAAAAACTGCGTCTTTTACGTAGCCAAAATCGCAAAATGCATTAAGATAAAAAGCCAGAGGTATGGTGTTGAATTTTTGTGACCCGATTGCATTAATATGAAATACTTTTTGCGGAAGCAGTGAGAATGCAAGATTAGCTTTCCCGAGAAAATAATGCTGTCCGTTAACTACATAATATTCATATCCTCTTACAAAATCATTTAAATAGCCCAAAGCCCGTTGGTTATAATATGGTGCTTCGCTCTGACCGCAAATGCGGCCTTTTACAAAATAGCCCAAATGCCAGCGCCTGGCCAATTCATTGTTCTTTTTATAACTGGCTGTAATAAAAAGAAGGTTAGGCTCATTCTTCAGAATACCTAATCCAACTTTGCTTACTTCTGCATCAAAATAATATCCTTTTAAAGCATATATTTTATAATCGCGTGTATCACGGCTCCACTTGTAAGTCAACGCCAGAAATTGCTCATAGGTAGCCTGGTTAACAAAATAATCTTCATTGAGTTGTTGAACAGTATCAGCAATTTCAGAATATCGGTATTCCAGCCCTAATGATGTATAATTATAAATACGGTCGCGATGGGTATATTTAATAACACCATAATATTCTTTACGCACATAGGCTTCCTCATCTTTATAGTAAGTGAGTTTACTGTCAGTTAATGTATACGGAATTTCGTGATTACGATTATATCCACCCATAAAGCTAAGCCCGCTTTCCTGCTTACGATTGAGATATGGAATGCTGTAGTTGAATGAGAATTTTTGTGAATAGCCAAATTTGGCCGAGACCTGAAGCAATTCTTTCATTCCCCTGAAATTATTGTCTGTTACAATAAAACCATAATTAATACGGCTGAAATCTTTCGTTTTAAGCCACTCATTAAAATTGCGGTCAACAAATTCAATAATCGGAAACGGGAAAATATACCATCGCTCTATCATTGTAATTACAACCGTTTGTTTATTGTCGACATCATTTAGCTTTTCAATCTGAACAAAATTGAATAACAAGGTATTCATCAGGTTTTCGCGGCTTCGTTCCATTGCCCTGTTAAGCACATATTCGCTCAGGGTATCCCCTTTATGAAAAATAAGTTCGCGGTAAATAATTGCAGGCTTAGTTACCTTGTTGCCAAGTAAAATTATGCGATCAACAACCACTTTTGTTGTATCGGATATTTGACCAAATGCTGAATTTGAAAAAAGCAGTATCGTAGTAAGAAAGCAAAAGCAAATACAAACCTTCATCAGGCAAAAATCAGATATTGAGATAATTCATCAGTGAATCGAATCTGCTTTGCAGATCATCGTTATTTTCAACCTGATGATAAATTGCTTTTACGATATAGTTGTAACGGAAGAAAGCCGCTTGAACCCTTGTTAAATCAACACGGTTGATTTTAAGAGTAACCTCGGCTACGTCTTTATCTGCATCAATATGCACATCGGCATTAACCACTTTTGCTTCATTTGATTCAACTACTTGTACTATATGTGAAAGCTGGAAATCCTTAAGCCTTGTTTCAATTACAATTATGCTTCCTTGTTCATTTAATGATTTCATTTCCACAAACCCGGCTATCAAATCAATTGCAGTAATTAAACCGGCATATTTATTTTGTTCATCAAGCACCGGAATAACGGTGTACTCATGGTTGGCTGAAAAGGCAAATGCATCATAAATATGCTGTGTAATAATTACGTAAGGATGCGGTAATTCCAGTTCATACGTGCTTATTTTATTGGTTAATATTTGCTCCTGCAGCGCAATACGGCTAATAAGCCCTAAGTAATTTTTACCGTGCAGTAACGGCAACTGATCAACCTGGAACACATCCATCCATGCAATTGCACGCTCACCGGTATCACTGATACGAAGGGGGGGGATGGAATCTTTAATTAACTGACCAACAACCATGCGAAAAATAAGTGCGTTAGTTAAAAACTTTTGACAAACATACTATTTTGAAAGTACAACGGCACTTTGGGAAAAGAAATTATACACAATAGTGATGTTTTTAATTTTTATGGCGAATAGCATTATTTTTACCTGCCTTTATTACTTCAAAACCTAAAGCCATGAATGCTCGGTTATCTGTAAACGTCAATAAAATTGCTACACTTCGGAATGCCCGAGGCCATAATACTCCTGATGTAATTAAAGCAGCATTGGCAATAGAACGATTTGGAGCTGAGGGAATAACGGTGCACCCCAGACCTGACGAACGCCATATCAAAAAAGCAGATGTATATGAACTAAAAAAAGTAATTACCACTGAACTGAATGTTGAGGGCTACCCTTCGGAGGAATTTGTAGCTATGATGTTACAGATTTGCCCAGACCAGGTAACCCTTGTACCCGACCCCCCTGATGTACTTACTTCTAACAATGGCTGGGACACAATAGAATATGCCGGGTTTCTGAAAGACATAATCAGTCAATTAAAAACAAAACAACTCCGGGTGTCGCTTTTTATGAATCCTGATACCAGGCAGATTGAAAATGCCGCAAAAACTGGTGCTGACCGTATTGAATTATACACCGAAGCCTATGCCAGTAATTATGCTGTTAATGCCAGTTCTGCTATCCAGCCATACATTGTCGCTGCTCAGGCAGCCACTGCAAATAAACTTGGCATCAATGCAGGGCATGATCTTAGTCTCGAAAATTTGAAATATTTTGCAGAACATATTCCAGACTTACTCGAAGTTTCAATTGGACATGCTCTTATTAGTGATGCACTGTATTTTGGGTTAGATAATACTGTGAAAATGTATAAACGATTGTTGAATAACTCCATTTAAAATGATTAATATCTTTAAGTTACTTTCGGTATTTGCATTAGTAATAGTGCACGATGGATTATTTGCACAAACATCTAATAGCGAAACCCAGATTACTGAACTGGTTAATAAACACATTGCGCAAAACCAGAAAAAAGCATCAATGCCCGGTTACCGTGTGCAAATATATTTTGGGGCTAAACGCGACCAGGCAACAGAAATAAAAAACGATTTTAATCAAAAATTTCCGGATATAGCAGCATACCTGCTTTATCAGCAGCCCAATTTTAAAGTTCGTGTGGGAGATTGTAAAACGCGGCTTGAAGCCATAAAGATACTTGATACTATTAAAGATACTTATGAGGTGGCTTTTATTGTTAAAGATGACGTTAAGCTGCCTGAAATCAATTAATCTACAGCACTAATCCTATGCTATCAATTAACACTATGAAAAAAATGCTGTTTATGCTTCTTATAATTGGAGCTAACCTGGCATATGCGCAAAAAACACAGATAACAGAGGTAACTGAAAGTATTGGCGGAGGCTCTAATCCTGCTTATTCAGTATTTATTGAAAATGTTGACCCAAAGAAGGCTGAAAAAGAATGGAATAATTTCATACGGGAATACAATGGAAAGAGCACCTCTTCGCGAGATTTGAAAAACCAGGTAATATTTGAGAATGTAAAAATTGCTGCTGTTGGCACAGAGCCTTTGAAAGTTTATGCCAAAATTTTTAAAAATGCTGATGCTATTCGAATTACAGCTGCTTTTGCAAAACCCGGTTCATTTATTTCGTCAAATACGGACCCTTCGGCTGATAATGCTGTAAAAAAACTGATGTATAATTTTGCAGTTAACTTTAAAAAGAAATTGGTTGCAGAAGAAATAGAAGCTGCCAATGAGGTGCAAAATAAGAATCGTGAGAATCTGAAATCACTGCAGAAAATTGTTGATACCAACACCAAAAACATTACGCTTTACGAAACTAAAATTGCTACCGCACGTCAGGATATAACCCGCGACAGTACCGCAATCGAGCAGTTGAAAATGCAAATGGCCACCCAGGATTCACTACTGCAGGTTATCAATCAAAAACTTAAAGACATTAATTAAAGCTGTTTGGTTTAAGCGCTTCCTGAAAAAAGCAAATGCATCAGCACCTGGCCAACAGTTTTTAAAGTAACCGGATCAATTACCGTTAAGTTATCAGCTTGCGTGTGATGCCATAAAGCATAGCTACTTCTGCCCACATCATAATGTACAATATCGATACAGGGTATATTGGCTATGGTATTCACATAATAATGATCATCCATGGTTGGATTCGTTTGATTGTTAATGAAGTTGGAATAACCCAATGATTGTGCAAGTGACCAAATCTTTTCTACAACTTCAGGTGCATATTGCATTCCTGTGCCTTCTTTAGGGAATACCGCATTCCTGCCGCCAACCATATCTAATAAAATTCCGTATTGTGCTGTATATCCCTGTTTATGCAGATTATTCGCCCAGTATTGTGTTCCCAAACACCAGGTGTTTTGTTGCTTAGGGTAACGATTATCATCCTGCTCCTGCCCGTAATCTTCCAAATCAAAAAAGATAATATCAACACCGATGTCAGGTTTTGCAATACTTAATTGCCTTGCAATTTCCAGCAACACAGCTACACCGCTTGCACCATCATCAGCTCCGTCAAACGGCTTGTATTTATCTATCGAATCAGCATCAGCCCATGGTCGTGTATCCCAGTGTGCACATAAAAGAATACGATTGCCAAGCTGAGGATTAAATTCAGAAATGATATTTTTTATAGTCAACGCTTTCCCGTCAAATGTTTTTGCAATTCCGGTTTGAACTGTAACGTTTGGCGTATAGGCCTTCATTTTTTCTGCAAGATAATCTGCACATTGTTCATGCGATTTTGATCCCGGTATGCGCGGACCAAAATCAACCTGGGCTTTTAAAAAAGCATATGCCGAATCCTGGTTAAACTGAGGAACAACTATCTGCGGCTTGCTAGCAGTAGTTTGTGTATCAGAGGAAGGAGGAGTATTGCCTGAAGGATTGCTGCAGGAGCAAATAATGAAACAACATAAAAACGAAAACAATAATTTGATTTTCATAATTCTCTCTTGAACTATTTCAACAAATGATGACATTAATACACTAATATCTAAAACTGGTTTACTCTTTTACCCAACTAACGCCACCTTTTTCATCCTTTATTTTAATACCAAGCTTTGCAAGCTCATCCCTGATTTTATCTGAAGTTGCAAAATCTTTTTTACTACGAGCCTCACCTCTTATTAAAATTATTAAATCCATCAGGCCATCCACTTTATCGCTGTCGCCTGCATTTTCTTCTTTAAGACCTAACACATCCAGCACTATTTCATTAAAAAGCTTATGAAGATTTTCCTTATCATTAATACTAATTTTTTCTGTTCCGTCTTTAATCGAATTAATCAAACGCACACCTTCAAATAAACCTCCAATTGCGAGCGGAGTATTAAAATCGTCATTCAATGCGCTATATACATTTTCTTTCAATTCTTCAAAATTAAAAGAAGAAGATTCAGATGTTTTAAGTTCGGGTAACAGCTGCATGGCATTCATCATGCGTTGAAGTCCTTTTTCAGATGCCTGTAAGGCAACATTTGAAAAATCCAATGTGCTGCGATAATGTGCCTGCAACATAAAGAATCTTACAGTCATAGGTGAATAGCCTTTTTCAAGCAAAGGGTGCGATCCTTCAAAAAGTTGCTGTGGCAAAAATGAATTTCCCAGCGACTTCGACATTTTTTGTCCGTTAACAGTAAGCATATTGGTATGCATCCATATTTTGCATGGCGAATGATGATGGCAAGCAACATGCTGTGCAATTTCATTGGTATGATGTGTTGGAATTAAATCCATTCCTCCACCATGTATATCAAATTCCTCTCCCAGGTATTTGCTGCTCATGGCTGAACACTCGATGTGCCAACCCGGAAATCCCTCGCCCCACGGGCTTGGCCAGCGCATAATATGTTCGGGTTTTGCTTTTTTCCACAATGCAAAATCCAACCTGCCTTTCTTTTCATCCTGGCCGTCAAGGTCGCGCGTGTTTTCAAAAAGATCTTCCAGCTTACGGCCACTTAATTCAGTATAAGGATAGGAAGCAGCATATTTTTCAACATCAAAATAAACTGTGCCATCCACTACATACCCAAACCCGTTATCAATAATTCTTTGGGTCATTTCAATTTGTTCAATGATGTGACCTGATGCAGTAGGTTCAATACTTGGGGGCAAAAAATTAAACTGCTGCAACACATTATGAAAATCAACTTTGTACAGCTGAACTATTTCCATCGGTTCAAGCTTTTCAAGCCGGGCGCGCTTACCTATTTTGTCTTCACCTTCATCACCATCACTTTCTAAATGACCTACATCGGTAATGTTTCGTACATAACGCACCTTGTATCCCAGGTGAAGCAGGTAACGATAAACTATATCAAATGACAAAAAAGTTCGGCAGTTACCTAAATGTGCATGACTATAAAGAGTTGGCCCGCAAACGTAAATACCAACATGTGGTGAATTGATTGGAATAAAATTTTCTTTTTCGCGTGTGAGTGTATTGTATATGTACAGAGGGTGATTCATGAGCGGAATTTGATTATTGATTATAAAATGTAAATGTGAGTTTCCTGTTGATTCGCAGGTATAAAACCGAATAACAAATAAAAGTTAAATACTTAAAGTAATTTTATACAATCAGTAACAAAGCTGCGATTTATAATATTGAAAAGTTACAGGACAGTAATTAACCGCAATATTGTAGTTAAACACATTGGAAAAAGTCCTGATATTTATTTTAAACCGCATTTGCCAAAAATAAAAATAAAAGCTTTAGAACTGTAACTAATCTTAATTTATACTAAAGCTCACCAATTTGAAAAACTCCTGCACACGAGAGTCTATTTCCTTTTTCTCAAGATTTACAATTTTTTCAGTACCAAATTTTTCAACTGTAAATGATGCCATGGCCGAACCATGAATAATGGCTCGTTTCATATTATCAAAAGATATATCACCGGTACGTGCAAGGTAACCGATAAAGCCCCCAGCAAAAGTATCGCCAGCGCCTGTAGGGTCAAACACATCTTCCAGGGGTAAAGCCGGGGCAAAGAAAACATCACCTGAATTATTAAACAGCAAAGCACCGTGCTCGCCCTTTTTTATAATCAGAAACTTTATGCCGGTTTGCAAAATCTTATTAGCCGCTTTGCGCAATGAAAATTCCTTTGCCATTTGACGTGCCTCTTCATCATTAATACTGAGCACATCCACATTCGGAATTACATCCATCAAGGCATCCCATTGTGTGTCCATCCAAAAATTCATGGTATCCATTACCACCAGCTTTGGTCGCTTAGTCATTTGATCAAGCACTTTCTTTTGAAGTTGCGGCATAAGGTTGCCCAACATTAAAAATTCGGGCGCCCTGAAATTTTCGGGAACAACAGGATCGAAATCAGCAAGCACATTTAATTGAGTGTCGAGCGTATCACGGGTATTCATGTCATTATGATAACGCCCACTCCAGAAGAATGAATTTTGACCTTTTTTTATCTGCAATCCTTCGGTATTGATGTTGTGGTTGTTCAGCTCCTTAATAAATGCACCGGGAAAATCATCCCCAACTACTGAAACAATGGAAATTTTTCTGGTAAAATAAGAAGCCGCCAACGATGCATAGGTAGCAGCACCACCTACTATTTTGTCAACTTTTCCGAACGGTGTTTCAAGAGCATCGAAAGCAACAGTACCCACAACTAAAAGACTCATATTACAAGGAATTTAAATATAATGGTTTAAAAGCGGTGCGAATTTATAAAAGTGTGGTTGATATGCTAACAAATTGAGCCTGTTCTATACACCCGGGTTACTCGCAGTTTCTTTCAACTGAATATTTTCCTTCAGTTAAATTCAATGCAACCAGGCTGCCTAAGGTTTCACTATGTTTATATACACATCCTCCATCAATGTTAATCTCTCCTGCTATTTCCTGCTTCATGATTTCTGAAACCGGTTTGGGATGATGCCCATGAATGAGAATCCTTCCTGCCAGTTTTTGAAGATTAACATTCATACTTCGAATCCACAACATGGCTTCCTTATCCTCAAAAATATCTGAACGATTAAAATTCAGGCCTGCATGCACAAAAATGAACTTTTCATGCTCTATATATAATTGCGTTGACTCAAAAAAGTTACGGTAAATGGGCTGTAGCTCTGTGTAATTTTCAACACCAAAACTTTTTAAGGTACGATTGCCACCTAATAGGAACCAATTTTGAAAAATTTCCCTATCAAGTGGTGAGTCTATCATCAGTTGTTCGTGGTTGCCCCTCAGTGTGTGAATTTGAAAACCATCACTTCGTAGTTTCAATATTAAATCTACTACCCCTTTACTGTCGAAACCACGATCAATATAATCTCCAAGGCAATAAATTTCATCCGTAAGTTCAATGCGAAGGTTATCGAATAGCAGCTTATTGAACGTCTTGCTGCAACCGTGAATATCGCCTATTGCTATTACTCGGGTATTCATTGGGAGTGAATTTAAATGACACCTACAGTAAATTTCAAAGAAAAGAAAAAGCTACAGTATTAAAGAACCTGCTATGCATTTGTCAATTTTATATTCAGGTTCGAACCAGCCTGCGTAGCAACCTATGGATATTTAACTTGACTTTTGTAAAAAAGAAAAAGCCGCAGCAATGCGGCATTTTGCTCACCCTCCTGTCCCGATAACTACTGGGATCGAACCAGCTCCGATAGCTATCGGAGCATGATTAACAGTCACTAAATTATTGCAGGAGATGATGAATAATTTCGGGATATTTTTTTAAATTTTGAATATAGGTTTTACTTTTCATTTTCTTGACATGGGATTCAACCATTCGGGCCTGGTTTATAGTTTGACAGGCAATAACAAGG
>JBGARN010000092.1:0-19077 GCA_044230205.1 Bacteroidia bacterium | reverse complement strand
GTCGCCCGATTTCCAGCTAAACTTTCGGGTTACCAGTTTACTGTTGTCTGCACTCACGCCATCCAGTTCAATGGCCTGTAGTTTGTAGGTGTCATGTGCCTGTTCTATCCTTCTAACATTCCGCACCTTGAATTGCTTTAGCCTTTCTGCTAATTGAACAAGCTGAGGCATCACATCTTTTACAGCACTATCACCACTCTCCATCATCTCATTTCCCCGTTCAAAGTCCATTGTTCCATACTTTAGGTACTTTACCACATCAACAAAAATGTCGCTCTTTTCCCTTTCGTGCTGATAGCTTTCATAACCCATCAGAAAAGTTGTTTGAACCAGCATAGTGGCCGGAGATGTGAGTTCCTCTTCCTTGTACAATCCTCCACCCACATCTACAGCAATAATAAAATCTGCACCCATTTCGCGACAGTAGGTTACCGGTAAATTTACATACACACCTCCATCAATCAATAATCTGCCATTTAAACGAACCGGAGAAAACACCGTTGGAATTGACATGCTTGCGCGTACTGCAACAGGCAGGCTTCCTTTTCGCAAAATCACAGGCTCACCTTTTACAATATCAGATGCTACACATAAAAACGGTGTAGGTAATTTGTTGAAGTCAGTTATTTCTTTTACAGGGAATAAAATGTTGTTGAGTATTTCCTCAATTTGTTGTCCTTCTACAACACCAAGTGGAAACCGGGGTTTAAGTCCTTTTAATGGCAACTCATAAATATAACGGCCAAACTCATCCTTTTCTTCAATATTAATTTCTTCAAATGAAACATTATTGGTAAACATCCTTTCCCATGGAATAGCCTTGGCAATAGAATCAATCTGATTGCCCGTGTACCCGGCAGCATAAAAAGCTCCAACAACTGAACCCATGCTGGTGCCCGCTATATAATCGGGTACAATACCCAGTGAATCCAATACCTGTATAATGCGAATATGTGCCAGGCCTTTTGCTCCACCACCACTTAACACCAAACCGATTTTTGGTTTATTGGTTTGAGCAAGGCATCCACTGTAAGGTATGACAACAGACAGGATTAGCAACAATAAAAAGCAGCATTGTTTTGCCATATGGAATCTGAAACTTATTGAAGATTGCATATCAGAAATTTTGGTAAATGTATCTATCATCAAATTCATTTGCTCATGTTTTCATCAGGCAAGCATTAGATTAATTGTTAAAGGAGGTTTAAACAAAAGAATATTCAAACCCAATCTGCAAGTAGTAAAAGATTTATCATACGGCTCACCTGTGTAAGCTGCCTGTCAATCGCTTTTATAAAAGTGTAGCGTAACCGGGTGTGAATATTCATCCATCCATCATAAAAAAATAACTTTGTGGCATTGTGCATGATTATGCATCATCATGAAAAATGCTTCTATGAAAAATTTTGCAATTTTATTTTTAATTGTTGTTTTATTAAGCAGTTGTGCCAGCAGTAATAAAGCGCTTAAAAAAGGCGACTATGATGCCGCGCTTGAGCTGGCTTACAAAAAGCTGCTCAAAAATCCGAAAGACCAGGAGGAAATTACCAACCTGGAACTGGCTTATAACATTGCACAGGAAGCCGACCTGCGGCAGATTGAATTTTTAAAAAAAGAGGGAAACCCCGAAAATTTTGATAAGATTTATAACCTGTACATGGCTGTTAGAAGAAGGCAATCAAGAGTTACTTCATTGCCGCCACTTTACCTGACCGCCAATAACCGAAAGGTTATTTTCAATACCATAGATGTGGATGAGGAGTTAATTAAGTCGAAGCAAAATGCAGCAGCATACTCTTACACCCATGCGTTGCAAATGCTGAACAACGGAAGCAGGGATGGCGCACGCAAAGCGTATTACGAATTTCAGCAGGTAAAAAAATACTACAGCAATTATAAAGATGTGGATAGCCTGATACGCACTGCTGAGCTTAGCGGAATAACGTATGTGCTGCTCAAGGTTCAAAACAAATCGCGTATGCCTCAAAACACCGGTATAGAGGAAGAGTTGTTGAGGATAAATACGAAAGATTTAGGTGATATGTGGCTAAGATTCGACACACGCGAGATGAGTAATTTTAATTACGATTACTTAGTTACCCTTACAATAAAAAGCGCTGATGTGGCACCACCATCGCAGGCTTTCAGTGATTATATAGAAACCAAAAGCGTGCCCGATGGTATGGAATTTCAGTACGACAAAGAAGGAAATATTTTGAAGGACAGTTTGGGTAATCCTATAAAGGTGCCTAAGTTTAAAACAATTACCTGTGCAGTGCGGCAGGTAAATGTTACACAGGGTGCTATGATAAATGCATTAACTGAGTTTGTTGATTTAAGCCGCAAACAGGTTATTGCCTCGCAGGCGCTCACAGCCGAACACCGCTGGGAAAATGTGTTTACCATTATTAATGGCGATTTAAATGCGGCAAGCGAAAATTCACTCAAGCTGATGCAGAATGCAGGCATCTATCCTCCGCCACCTGAAGCATTGATAGGAGAAGCTATGAAAGTTCTGAAGGACCAAAACATAAATGCTATCAGAACTCACAGGGATGTGTTGGATTGAACTGCTATCCTAATATCAGTCCCAACTCTTTCAACTGTTTTTCATCAATTACCGATGGTGCATCAATCATCACATCGCGCCCCGAATTGTTTTTGGGGAAGGCAATGAAATCACGGATAGCATCTGCACCGCCAATCATACTGCAGAGGCGGTCCATACCGAATGCAATGCCGCCATGTGGAGGTGCGCCATATTCAAAAGCATTCAGTAAAAATCCAAACTGTGCCTGTGCCTGTTCATCAGTAAAGCCAAGTATGCTGAACATTTGTTTCTGTAATTCTTTATCATGGATACGAATGGAGCCGCCACCAATTTCAACACCGTTAATTACCAAGTCGTAAGCATTTGCTTTTACATCACCGGGGTTGCTTTGCAATTTTGAAATGTCTTCAGGCTTTGGTGAGGTGAATGGGTGATGCATGGCAAAGTAACGGTTCTCCTCTTCATTAAACTCCAGT
The DNA here is from genome assembly GCA_044230205.1 of Bacteroidia bacterium. Lineage (GTDB taxonomy): Bacteria > Bacteroidota > Bacteroidia > AKYH767-A > OLB10 > JAEUTH01. The sequence goes on along the minus strand of JBGARN010000092.1, from coordinate 16,050 downwards.
AATGGAAAATCCAACACCCATAGCAGTTTGAAAACATCTTTATTGCGCAAGCCTAATCGTGTGCCCATTTCAAGGCGCAATTCACTCATTGCTTTTTGAGTTTTTGATTTATTGCCTGCAAGTATTAAAATCAAATCGCCTGATGTTGCATTGCATGCGGTGGCAATTTTTTTCAAATCATCTTCAATGTAAAATTTGTCCACTGACGATTTTAAAGTTCCGTCAGTATTGCATTTAATATAAACCAATCCTGTAGCGCCAATCTGTGGGCGTTTTACAAATTCAGTTAACTCATCCAATTGCTTGCGCGTATAGTCTGAGCAACCTTTGGCAGCAATAGCAACAACATATTCAGCATTATCAAACACTTTGAATCCTTTGTTGGCAAGTGGTCCAACTCCCCTCTCCTTCGGAGAGGGGTTGGGGGTGAGGTCAACCAGTTTCATTTCAAAACGAATATCCGGCTTATCGTTACCATAATATTTCATGGCATCATCAAAAGTCATTCGCGGAAAATCTGGCAAATCAACATTTCTCACCGTTTTGAAAATATCTTTAGTCAATCCTTCAAAAACGTTTAAAATATCTTCCTGCTCAATAAAACTCATTTCACAATCAATCTGAGTAAACTCCGGCTGACGGTCGGCACGCAAGTCCTCATCGCGAAAGCATTTTACAATCTGGAAATATTTATCCATTCCGGCCACCATCAGCAGTTGCTTGAAGGTTTGTGGCGATTGGGGCAATGCATAAAACTCGCCCGGGTTCATTCTTGATGGCACCACAAAATCGCGCGCACCTTCAGGTGTTGATTTAATCAGCACCGGTGTTTCCACTTCAATAAAACCCTGGGCATCCAAATACCTTCGTGTTTGCTGGCATACACGATGACGGAGTTCTAAATTTTTACGAACGGTGTTTCTGCGCAAATCCAGGTAACGGTATTTCATTCGTAAATCATCACCGCCATCGGTATCATCTTCAATTGTAAATGGGGGAAGTTTGGCATTGTTTAAAACCTCCAGTTGCTCCACTTCAATTTCAATATCGCCTGTTGGCATTTTAGGGTTTTTGCTGCTGCGCTCAATCACTTTACCTGTTATGCGCAACACATATTCACGGCCAAGCGAACGAGCTTTGGTGCACAATTCGGCATGAGTTTCCATATTAAAAACCAACTGTGTTATTCCATACCGGTCGCGCAAATCAATAAAAGTCATGCCGCCTAAATCGCGCGAGCGTTGCAGCCAGCCGCAAAGGGTAACGGTTTGATGGATATGTTGAGCATTTAATTCTCCGCAGTTATGTGAACGTAACATGTTGTAATTTTTTTGAGGCGCGAATGTAATTTGATAAATTGATAATACGAACTTTGACCCTGCAGTAATGTTTACAAAATATGTGTACCGTAACTTTTATACCCATTGATAAAGCCTCTTTTGTACTTACACAAAACCGCGATGAGCATTACTCGCGGCCGCAGGCAGCGCCCCCTGAGGTTTACCAGGTTAAAGGCAAAAGCCTGATTTTTCCAAAAGACCCTACAGGAGGGGGAACATGGATTGCGGCATCGCTACAAAGAATTACCTGTTTGCTTAATGGGGCATTTATACCTCACATTCCTGTTCCGCCTTATCGCAAAAGTCGCGGGCTTATTGTGCTGGAGAGTTTTGAATTCAATGCTGTGGAAGATTTTTCATCGCACTACGATTTGCAAAACATAGAACCCTTTACGATGATATCCGTGGGTTTTGAAAATGAAATTAAAGTTGAAGAATTCAGGTGGGACGGGAATAAAACTTTTTATAAAAAAATGCAGGCTACAGATTATCACATCTGGTCGAGTGCCAGCTTATACAACGAAGCGATGCATGCAATGAGAATAAAATGGCTGGATGAATGGATGAAAACCAGGATTAAAAAGTTGCCCGAAGATATTTTACGTTTTCATCACGAAGCCGGAGATGGAGATTTGCGAACCAACGTGATGATGAACCGCGACAACATTCTTTCAAGTGTTAGTATTAGCAGTATAGTTGTAAATAATGGCAGGATTGTTTTTCAGTACGAAGACTTAAAGAACCACTCGCATAAAGCGGTTGCTTTTTAATAAAGTTGGTGATAACTATATTAAAATACCGGAAATAAAAAGGATCAACTTTATGATATTTGAATTACAACTAAAAGCTAAAATCAGTTATGGGAGACGGCAAATCAAACATTTTTACCGACCTGGTAAAAGGGGCACTTACCACTGCAATAAGTGTTATAGTTACTTATTATGTAACATCAGCAATTAAGAAAGACCAGTATCAGCAAAGTGATGCTGAAAAAGAAAAACAACGCACAGAAGCTTATGATAAGACCAATAAATTACTGGGCGATTATGTTTCGCGATACGATAGTCTGCATACAAAATACCTTGCATTGCTTGAACAAAACGCTCGAGGTAATAGTCAAGGGTATACTGATGAAACCTATCAGCAGTCATCAGCAGACAATTCATTTAATGCAGTTTCACAGGCATTGGTTACCGGTAACTGGACTACACCTGATGGTACCGTGGGCTGGAGATTTTCAGGCAATAGTGTTACTGCATCGGGTATTGGAAGCTATGCAGGTTTTATAGAAGGGAGTGGAAGTTATTCTGTATCCGGTGGTGTTGTAACAGGTACAATACATGTAACAAAGGCATTTTATTTGCCTGCTGATGAAAATCTTCGGTTTAGTTTTACGGTTAGTTCCGATGGAAGAGTGCTTTATGGAACCAATACCGATAATGCCGGAAATGTAAATGCCATGACGCTATATAAAAACTAATTAGCCTGGGCTATATCTTCCCATAATTCTATAGGATTACCTTCGGCATCTTTGGCTTGAGCAAACTTGCCTTCCGGATAAATTTCAGCATCACTAACTTCAACTCCATGAGCACGTAAGTGCTTTATCGTTTCATCAAGATTATAAACACGGAAGTTAAGTTTAAAGGATAGTCCTTCGGGTTTTGGCCGCCCTTTCAAATCCATAATGCTCCATGCCAGGTATCTTTTTTCATTTGGATTTTCAACGGGATGATAATAGAATGAGGTATAGCAACAATTGTACTCTTCAGTATAGGTATAATCAATACCCAGCATTTGCTTATACCATTCAGCAAGTTGTTTCATATTTACAGCATAAATGAATATGCCGCCAATGTGTGCAGTTAATGGTTTCATAGTTGTGATCTAATTTTATTATTCACTTAAAATAAGAATGATTAAAGACTGTTATTATTGCAAAGCAACAATTATACTACTTCAAATAAAAGATGATGCATAATCCCTGGACAACACTTAACAAGCATATTCTCTACGACAGCCCATGGATAAGAACTGAAGAACATGATGTGATTAATCCATCAGGTAAGCAGAGTATTTACAGCAAGGTGCATTTTAAAAATATTGCAGTGGCCATCATTCCTCTTGATGATGATTATAACACCTGGATTGTGGGGCAGTTTCGTTACCCCACACAAACCTATGAATGGGAAGTATGTGAAGGAGGATGCCCTGAAGGAACATCGCCAATTGAAACAGCCAAACGTGAGCTTTTGGAAGAATGTGGCATAACTGCAACTCACTACGAACTGATAATGGAAATGCAATTATCAAATGCTGCAAGCGATGAGGTGAGTGCAACCTATATAGCAAAAGGTTTATCGTTTGGACAAAACGAACCTGAAGAAACTGAGCAACTCACCATAAAAAAAATTCCATTCAGCGAATTGTTTGAAATGACTATGCGTGGCGAAATACGCGATGCGCTTAGTGTGGCGAGTATTTTGAAAACGAAGCTGCTGATGGATGAAGGGAAGCTATAATTTTGATTTAGTTGTTTAAGAGTAGATCCTCCGTTTCCTCGGCCATCTTTACAAAATCTTTTCTGTAACCATTCTCATCGGCACCTAGAGCATTCTCTGCTGTTTCAATTACCTGTTTCAATGATGCAGTTCCTTTAAATTGCGAATCGCGAAGCAGCATTGCATATTTAACAACAGCTGCAGCAAAACGAAAATCATCCGAAGCATTTTCGAATTTATTTTTTTCGTTTTTAATAACAGTGTTTAATTCAATGCTGGTGTTCTCTTCCGGCAGTTTGTAACGTAAATGTACAGTCATTAATTCATCTGTATTCATGGCTTCCGGTTTCACTTTTGTTTCCGAATATTTTGATGAGGATGCATCAGTACTTAAATGATTACTGCTGTTATTTAATTCAATTTCATAAAAAGCAGTTACGGTGTGGCCTGCACCAATTTCACCAGCATCTTTTTTATCATTGGTGAAATCTTCTTTGTTCAATGCGCGGTTTTCATAACCGATTAAGCGATAGGTTTTTACTAATGCAGGATTAAACTCCACCTGTATTTTCACATCCTTTGCTATTGTGTATAAGGTGCCATCCAATTGCGTTACTAAAACTTTTTTTGCTTCGTCATAATTATCTATGTAAAAATAATTTCCGTTGCCATGGTCAGCTATCGTTTCCATTTTTGAGTCTTTGTAATTCCCCATTCCAAAGCCAAGCACTGTAATATAAATTCCTGCATCTCGTTTAGATTCTATGAGGCGTGTCATCTCTGCATCACTGCTTGCACCTACATTAAAATCGCCATCAGTGCAAAGTATTATCCGGTTGGAGCTTTTGCTTTCAAAATTTTCTTCTGCAATTTTATAAGCCAGTTCCAAACCGGCACCACCGGCAGTTGAGCCTCCTGCCTTCAGATGATCTATAGCATCATCAATCGTTTCTTTTTCATCACCACTTGTGGAGGGCAACACTTGTCCTGCTGCACCTGCATAAACAACCAGTGCAATATGATCTTTGCTTCTCAATTGTTTTGTTAGTGCTTTCAATGAGCGTTTTACCAAAGGCAGTTTTGCATCATCATCCATTGAACCTGAAACATCAACCAGGAAAACCAAATTGCAAGGAGGCAATTCTTCAAATGGAATTTTTTTGCCTTGCAAAGCAATCTGAACCAAATGATGTTGTTCATTCCACGGACAGGTTGCACTGTTGGTAATTACATTGAAAGGTTTGCCGTCAACAGGTTGTGGATAGTTGTATTCAAAATAATTGACAAACTCCTCCACACGAACTGCATCCTTTGGGGGTAATTGATTTTGTGAAATGAATCTGCGTGTGTTTGAATAGCTTGCTCCATCTACATCAATTGAAAAAGTTGAAAAAGGATTTTCCAATGCATTCTTAAATTCATTTTCAACTACCAGGTTATAAGATTCTGTGTTGAACTGCTGCTGAGGTTCTTCAATAGTTGTTGCCGCAGAATCGGTATAAAATTCTGCAGTGTTTTTTCTTGACGAATCGCACGATACTATTGTTAATGCAATACCAATACAGGCACCATAGAGGTGCAACTTTTTTGTTGCTGACATGATTTATGGGATTTAATTTATTATACTCTTTATACTTAGGTTACACCTTGCGTAACCCGTTGCATGCAAATAAATTTCAGTTAACAGAAACTTCGCTTCTGAATGTAAGAGGTTAGTGTAAATTATACACGATATGTCAGGTAAATTATTATTTTGCCCGTCCGGAAAAATTAACCGCTGTCTTCTTTCCGGTAAGATGCTCAAAGTTTACTCTAAATATTTCTGTTTAAAAATCATTTGCTCTATTGCCGCTGGATTAATTTATTTCAGTGCAAATGGGCAATATGGTAATGCGGTAATTGATGATCAGCTTACGAATGCCGATGAATATGGAACAGGAAATGCGAATACGTATACAAGCGGAGGCCAAACATGGCATCTTACCTGGGATGCAGACACACTTTATGTAATGGTGCGTAATGCCAACATCAGCGAAGGCATTTTTATGTATTTTGATTTTAATCCCATCGTTCCGGTAAATGGTGGCAATAACAGCAATGGTAATTTAACCGGCTATTTTTATGAAAACATAACACCGAATTTGCCTTTCAGGGCTGATGCATTTTTATACCTGCGCAACATCAATCCTACTTTTAATTTCGGAATTGTTGGTAATGCAAATGGAACCGGGGGCTGGGTTGGAGTAGGAGCAAATGCCAATGCATTAGGCGGAGGCACCAATGATATAACAGAAGGATTTATTGCTTCAGCAAATGTTGCAGGCGAAGACCGCAGGGAATTTAAAATTGCTTGGTCGCGCTTAAAAGGTTCAGCAGGTGTGCCTGCATCTTTTAACTGGATGGGTTATTGTGCATACAACTGCAGTGGTTCATGCGGAGGTGTTTACGGACAGGTGCCGGCTGCTAACCCTTCCGGAACTTTTCCTGTTGGTGCAACACCTGATTTTGTGCGGTATTTTACAGTGAGTACTACCGCCAATGGAAGCGCAACTAATCCTATTTCACGCGACAGCTACACGCATTTAGGCGGAAGTATTTCCAGTTTTGGAAATATCAATTGCTACGACTTTACTATGAATACTGCCGGCCAAACCATTACACGTTTAACAGGGCCTGGCTTAAAGGACTGGACCATAAACGGAACACTGGTGGTTAATAACGGGGCCATATACTTTGGTGCTTATAATGCTGCCTATGGAATAACCGATTACGGAACAACTACCATTAATAATTTATTAATTTCAGGTGGCGAGCTAAATTTTGATTACGATACCTATGTTACATTGGTTACAGGTAATGTTACACAAACCGGTGGATTGTTATATCTGGGCGACCGTACCAATGCCAACCAGGGCGATCTTGAATTGCGCGGTAACTGGCTTCGTACAGGCGGAACATTTGGAATTAATCATAAAGCTGTTTTTTTCAGGGGCAATACTTTACAGACAATTTCAGGCATTGGCACTAAATTCCCATATGTTGAAATTAATAATGCAGCAGGTGTTCAGTTACTATCAGGCAACGATACCATCCAGGATACGTTATGGCTTGTAAATGGAAATATTTCTTTGGGTAATAACAACCTGGTAATTGAAGGGCTTAACGGGCAAACACCAACATCAACCGGTGCTATTTCAGGCGGATCATCTAATTCATTTATTGTAACCGATGGAACAGGTGTGTTAGAGCAGCGACAGTTAGGACCAACTGTCCGCAATACATCCATTCTTTTTCCGATAGGTAATAATAGCACGGATTACCGGCCAGTAACAATTACTAACACCGGAACTACCGATGATATAAACGCAAGGGTTTTTGCAACTGTCTGGACAGGAGGTAATTTGGGAGCAGGTACCCAGATTCCAGATTATTATGTTGACCGTACCTGGGTTTTGAATGAATCAGTAAGCGGAGCATCAAATCTCGACCTTACATTTCAATATGCAGCCGCTGACGAACTCACTTCATTTATAAGAACCAACTGTGCTGTAGTTCAGCACAGCGGTGGAGTTTGGAATACCACGCAACCTTATGGCCCGGTAGCCGGTGGAAATCCCTATACACGTACCACGAGTGGTATAACAGCATTAGGTAATTTCTCAATAGAAAGTGAATTAATTCCATTGCCGTTTGATCTTCTCGATTTTGATGCAGTATTAAAAAACAATGACGGCTTTATTTACTGGCAAACTACCAACGAGGTTAATGTTGATCAATATGAACTTGAGCGGAGTACAGATGCATTAAACTTTAGCACCATTGCTGTGGTGCCGGCAATAACTCACAATCTGGTTTATAAAAATTATAACTATACAGATCCTGATATAACCGGGCTTGGAGTAAAAGTTGTTTACTACCGTTTAAAGCAGGTGGATAAAAACGGAAATAGTAATTACACAAAAATAATTGCCCTCAAACTCAGTAACGCTGTGCAGCCGGGTATTATTAGTTTTTATCCTAACCCATGTGCTGATCAGCTTAACATCTGTTATTTTTCAGCAATTGATGAGCATGTAACATTTGACATATACACCGTAAGTGGTTCCATAGTGCATTCATCAACTTTGGCTGTTGAAGAAGGTATTAACGAACTCAGGATATCGCAACTCCACGATATAGCACAAGGTGTTTATTTCATCAGGATAAGGAATGACAAGCAACTGATGAATTATAAATTTATTAAGCAATAACTCAATTACACTCAATTGATGAAATTAAAATTGATTGCTGCGATTTTCTGCATCAACATATGCAGTGTTATGCATTTAACTGCCCAGGACTTTATGCTGCAGGGCTGGTATTGGGATTACCCTAAAACATCACAAGGTGCATTTTGGGTTGATACCTTAAACCTGAAAGCAAAAGAACTGAGTAATGCAGGTTTTACAATGATTTGGACACCACCCATGAGCATGGCAGCTTCAGGTAATAGCAGCAACGGTTACGATATAAAAGATTTATTCAATGTTGGAGGACCAGGATTAGGGAATACAGGCTTTGGCAACAAGCCAAAAATTCAAAATATGATTGCCGCTTTTAATCAGTATAACATTAAGGCTATAGGTGATATGGTTTACAATCACCGCGATGGAGGAATTCTTGAAACAAATACTGCTGTTGGTGGCTGGATAAAAAACTACAACCTTTCCAAACATAACAATGGCGACATTGCTTATCCTTCTGATCGCTTTGCATGTATACTTACCCTTGGCGGTACAACCGGACGCGGGGCAGGAACTTATTATTTCCGCATTCGCTCAGCATCATTGTCAACTGATTATTACAACAAACCTTATAAATTTTATGTGCGTACACAACGCATCGGCAGTAATCCGGTAACGACAATTAACGAAACTTCAAACAATGGCGGTAGTTTATGTTCGCAGGCAAGTGACAGTATAGGCCTTGCACAAAATGTGGCAGCAACAATTGATAATGGCGGTTGCGGCATTGATGAGTTTAAAATTGTGCTCGACACTTCAATGTTCTATTCAACGGGCGACAGGTTTTACATCACCATGGTAAATGATAATGGTGATTATTCTGATCATTACATCTACAGTTTGTATTACGATGCCATCGGTGCGGAGTTGAAAGATTCTGTTCAGTATCAAACGCGCACTAACTTCAGCCTGATGCAAAGTGGCCGTGGACAAATGAATTATGGTTGCTTTAAACCCAATGGAAATCCTACCTGCCTGTGTGGCGATTGGGATCAGATGTTGTTTTTTTATGATTACGACCAGGCAGTTACTTCAACAAGAGACACTCTTTTTGAATGGACGCGGTGGATGTGGGATAGTATTGGTGTTAGAGGATTCAGGGCTGATGCAGTTAAAAATTACTCGTACCAGTTCAACGGTCAATTGCTTGACAACTTATATAACAATGGTAAAACACCTTCTATGTTTGTTGGCGAGTATTATGACTATAACCCTGCATCATTAAAAAGCTGGGTTGATAATGTTATCAATAGTATGGCACCTGCAACTCAGGCTGCAGTTACACCTCGGCTTTTTGATTTTGCACTGCAAGGTTCATTAAAGGAGGCTTGCGATAATATCAGCAACTATGATACCCGCGGCATATTTCAAAGCGGCATGGTAGATGGTGCAGGTGCTAATGGCTATAATGCAGTAACTTTTGTAAATAATCATGATTTCAGATTTGCATCGCAGTCATGCGATATAGACCGTGAACTGGCCTACGCCTACATCCTTACCAACAATGCAATTGGATTGCCCTGCGTATATTATCCTGATTACTACGACAGCAGTGGCACTGCCAAAACTAAAATTGATGAGCTGATTGATTTGCATAAGAAGTTCGTTTATCAAACTTCGTTCAGGGAATACCTGAACAGGTTTTCTACACCATTCAGCAATAATTATATTTCTGGCAGTGCTGATAAGTGCCTGATCTATCAATTGAGCGGAGGAGGAAGTTTCAGCTGCATTCCTAATCGTGATGTAATTGTTGCAATTAATTTTGGCAATACCACATTAAAGGTTGACCAGCAGGTAAATACAGGAGCACCATTTCATAGCAGCGCAGGCGATACACTCCTTGATGTATTGGGCAATTCCGGCTTTCCATATGCAATTGTAAACGGAGGAGGGCAAATGTATATTGAGCTTCCTCCACGCAGTTATTCTGCATGGGTTAAGCTCCCTCAGATAGCAACGCCTGTTATTTCCCTCCAGGGTAACGGTGCTAATTTTTGCAAAGGTGATTCAGTGCTATTGGTTGGAGCAGCCGGTTCAACATGTTACCAGTTTAATTGGAAAAGGAATGGCATAACGCTTCCCTTTGAAAAAGGAAATACACTTGTCGTAAAAGAATCCGGAACCTACACAGTAACAGTTAGCTATTTTGGAAACTTTGCCCAGACTTCAGCTCCCGTTGTAATAACTGTTTCACCGGTGCAGCCTGTTGTTACTGCCAATGTTGATACGCTTTCTTCAACACCAGCAACTACTTATCAATGGTTTTATAGCATTGATTCGATAAATTATACACTGTTAACCGGAGCTACAGCGCAAACATTGGTAACACAAACAGCGGGCTGGTATTATGTTTTGATAACCGATGTTAATGGATGTACAGATACATCAATACCCTACCATTTAACTTTTACCGGAACAGATGATATCCTTGGAGAATTTAGTTTTAATGTTTCACCCAATCCTGTTCAGGATGTTTTAAATGTGAGACTCATTTCGAAAATACCTGCTGATTATCATTATGAAATTATCAACCCGCTTGGGCAAAAAGTAATGGAGTATAACTACAGGCAACTATCATCAGTTTTTGAAGTCAATGTAAAACTCAATTCAATTCCTACCGGAGTTTACTTTTTGAAAGTAAGCAATGGAAAGAATTTTATTGTTAAGAGTTTTATCAAGCAATAGCTAAAACCTGATTTCAGTTATTGAACCTCTTTAGAAGAGGGTGATAGCAGGATAAGCATATTTACTTTTAAATCTATCCGAAAAAATTTTATCCTTCAACTAATTCAAAAACATACTCCTCCATTATAGGATTAGCGAGTAGTTTTTTGCAAGCCTCTTCTACCTTGGTTTGTGCAGCGTCTTTCGTTGCAGCTTCAATTTCTAATGTAATGTGTTTTCCTATGCGTACATTTTCAATTTCAGGCAGGTTAAGATTTTTCATGCTTGCTGTAACAGCTTTACCTTGAGGGTCTAATAATGCTTTAAGTGGCATTACATCAATTTCAGCGCGGAATTTCATTATTGTTTGAAGTTTGGGGTTTGCGGTTTGAAGTTTTGCTTGAAGTAATAACCTCAAACATCAGACTTTAAACCTCAAACGGATTATTGATAAGCTTATATATAATATGATGATAAAAGGAACGGCTGCAAATTTGAAAATAATCAGCAATAAGATGCAACAAATTAAAAACAGAAAACGGATTTTATTATCAGCCCAGCTAAAGTTTTTAAATTTTAATGCGAATAAGGGTAATTCACTAACCAGTAAAAAACTTGCAGTGATTGTAACAGCTATCAAAACATAAATGTTGGAAAATAATTGATCGGCATAATTAGGTGTAAATATTCCACCTGCGGTATTCCCATTTAAAGTAGGATTATTCATCATCAAAGGAAAAGAGGTAATCAGCATAGTGATGGCAGGTGTTGGCACCCCAATAAATGATTCGCTCTGCCGGCTGTCGTTATTAAATTTTGCTAATCGTAAAGCAGAAAATACCGTGATTAAAAAAGCAATAAATGGAACCAGCGATTGATTATTAAATATAGTTTGCCATCCATAACTGTTAACTGCAATGCTCATTAACTGAAACATAATCACTCCCGGCAATACGCCAAACGTTACCATATCAGCCAATGAATCAAGGTCTTTGCCAATCGGGCTGCTTACCTTTAACAACCGTGCAAGAAATCCGTCAAAAAAATCGAACACCAGTGCTGCACCAATAAACCATGCAGTCCATAATAAATAACCGTCATATGCCAGCTTAATTCCTATGCAGCCACACAGCAGATTGGCGCATGTGAGGGTATTGGGGATGTGTTTTTTAATTGTCATCAGCGGCTAAAAGTATTAAAGAAAAAATAAGTGTCATTTATTAGCTAAACATTCAATAAATGCCCGGAATATGGCAAACATTATATATAAGTATGTCTTTAGCTTGCTTTATTTGCAAGCAAAATAAATTGCTAACTTTGAATCCCCCGTTAACATTGAAACAACAAAACAAAGTTGCCTGCGTTAATAAGGTTTCAAAAAATTCTTTTCCGTTCATGAAAAAAACGTCACTTACACTCCTTGCCGTTTTATTATCGTTACAGCTGTTTGCGCAAGCGCCCAAGTATAGCAACGAGTTCTTATCTATAGGACTTGGTGCACGTGCACAGGCAATGGGTGGTGCTCATACAGGTATCGTAGATGATGTAACTGCGGCCTACTGGAACCCGGCAGGGCTGGTTTTAAAGCAGGGCGACCTGCAGCTTGGATTGCAGCATGCTGAATTATTTGCAGGCATTTCAAAATATGATTATGCCGGGCTGGCTGCCCAGGTTGATGCAACACGAACAATTGGATTTTCGGTTATCCGACTTGCTGTTGATGATATCATAGATTCAACCGACCTGATTGATGCCAATGGTAATATTGACTATAACAGGCTGAAATCATTTTCGGCAGCTGATATGGCTTTTTTATTTACGTATTCAAAAAAGACAAAAATTGAAGGATTTCGCTATGGCGGAAATTTTAAAGTGATACACCGCAAGGTGGGTGATTTTGCAAGTGCCTGGGGTTTTGGCCTGGATGCCGGATTTCAGTACGATAAAAAGAAATGGAAGTTCGGTTTAATGGCTAAGGATATTACCTCAACTTTTAATGCCTGGCATTTTAATACAGAAGAATTTGACGATGTATTTGCCCAAACCGGAAATGAAATTCCTGCTGATGGACTTGAAATTACATTACCTAAATTAATACCCGGGGCAGGCTACCTTTTTAATGCCGGTAAAAAATTTACAGTGCTTGCTGAACTGGATGCCGATATAACTTTTGACGGTATGCGCAATACGCTTATCAAATCAAATACCATGAGCATCGACCCTCGGTTTGGAATTGAGCTGGGTTGGGATAATTTTATTTTCCTCCGTGGTGGAATTAATAACATTCAGCAGGTAAGTGAAATTGATAAATCTAAAACCACTGTGGTGCAACCCAACTTTGGGCTGGGCGTTAAAATTAAAAATGTGAGCATAGATTATGCTTTAACCAACCTGGGAAGCAGTGCAGGTATTCCTTACAGTAATGTATTCTCGCTGCGTTTCAATATCAACAAACGCAAGCAGGAAGTGAAAACAACCAATTAAACCAGCTTTTAACGTTTATTATATAGGTTGGATGAACAAATGAGAAAAATTACTTTAATACTATTTTTAATTGGTGCCTGCTTTAAAATTCAGGCTCAGACGTATTGCAATGAGTGGATAAGTTTTTCGGCAGGGCAACAGTATTCTTCTCAGCAATACTGGAAAATAAAGGTGTGGAAAGATGGTTTGTACCGTGTTCGTCCGTCTGACCTTTTTGCCGCACAGTTCCCCCAAAACGTTGACCCGCGCAGAATACAAATCTTTTACCAGGGAGTTGAACAGTTTATTAAAATTCAGGGCGAAGCTGACAGCGTATTTGATCCTTCAGATTATATTGAATTTTATGGAAAGAAAAACGATGGCACTTTTGATACACGTTTGTATAATAGCGCTGCTGACCAGGGTAATACCAAATTCAGTTTGTTTACTGACACTGCTGTTTACTTTATAACCATAAACAATAACTCAGTGTATAACCGAAGAATGCCATTTGAAATTTATACTGATTATAGCAACTATACTGCTGAGCCGTTTTATCAGCAAAAAGTATTTTATACAAGCAAGTTCAGCTACCTCACAGGTTTTAAAGATAATTATGGATCCAGTTCCAGTTCCTATGTAGCAGGCGAAGGTTTTGCAGATGTGGGTATTCAAAGCAACGGCACCAATACCAGTATTACAACACTGCAAACACCTAATATTTTACCCACACCATTGCCTGATGTTAAAATTAAAGTTTGTGGTTATAACCTGCGCGACCATTTTCTTAGCGTTGATGTTGATAATTACAATTATATTAATGATGTATTTCAGTATTACGAAGTGAGGGATTATTCCTTCAGCATTAATAACAGCCCGGTGGGCAGTTCGTATGATTTTAAGTTTACAGCACTTCCGAATCCTGATGGTTCCAATGGTATTGTTTATCTGAAACAAATCGATCTTGATTACACGCATACTTTCAGCTTTGCAGGTGAGCAGGCTGCATCTTATAATATTACGGCCAAAGGTTCCTTTACTTCAACCTTAACCCGGTGGGATATTTCAAACCTTAACTTCAGCAACCCGGTGCTATTGTTATTTTCAAACGATACGATTAAGAAAATAGGATTAACAGGCAGCGGCAATACCTTCCAGGCATTAGTACCAACTTATGGCTTTGATAAGCAATGCCTCCTTATGGATTCAGTAGCAGGCACCTTTACCAATGATGCAGCAGTTAACTTCAGTATAACCCCTGTTATAGCTTCTGATCCCGCAGCACCTTTTGCGCGGTTTACTAATTTTGGTTATTCGCCTAATGCCGATTACCTGATTGTTACTCATAAACGTTTGTGGAATGCTGCCAGCGCTTACAAAAATTACCGCCAGAATAATTTATACAATTCTTTTCCAAATACCCTAATGGCTGAGAGTAATGAGTTATATGATCAGTTTGCTTTTGGAATTGTAAAACACCCATTATCCATAAAGAATTTTGTAAAATATGGCATCGATAATTTTGGTGTTAAACCGAAATATCTTTTTCTTATTGGTAAGTCAATTAAAAATTATTTAAAGCTTATTCAGCCATGGACTGACTCGGCCAACCTGGTTCCTACCTCTGGTGATCCGCCTTCAGATCTTATGTTGGTGAACAACTTGTTGCCTGGCGATAGTGTTGTTCGGCCTACCATTGCAGTTGGTCGTTTAAGTGCTGTCACCGAAACTGATGTTTACGATTACCTGGAAAAAATTCAGGCTTATGAATCAAATCCAACAGATGAGTGGATGAAAAATGTACTGCACTTTGCCGGTGGAATTGATATTGATCAGCGCAATTACATTCAAAGTTTATTGAATGATTATGAAGCAATCGTTTCCGATTCGGCTTATGGAGGTTATGTGCGTACGCTTTCAAAAACAGTTACCGATCCTATACAGATAGATCTTAGCAATAACCTGCAACATATTATTGACAGCGGAGTTTCCATCATGACTTTTTATGCGCATGCAGGTGCTTCATCATTTGATATAAGCACCGATGATCCCAGTGTATGGAATAATCTGGACCGCTATCCGATGATTATTGGTAACTCATGCTATGTGGGAGATGCACACCAGGATACCCGCACTGCAGTAGAAAATTTTGTGCTTCAAAAACATAAGGGAGCAAT
The DNA here is from genome assembly GCA_044230205.1 of Bacteroidia bacterium. GTDB lineage: Bacteria > Bacteroidota > Bacteroidia > AKYH767-A > OLB10 > JAEUTH01. The sequence goes on along the minus strand of JBGARN010000092.1, from coordinate 619 downwards.
AGGATTTATTGGCAGTGCTTCAGTCAACTTTATTGAAAACCTTTATCCATATACCAAATCACTTTATAGTCAATTCAGCAGATACAATTATGGGCAGCCAATAGGTAAATGCATGTTGCGTGCTATTGATACTACCTGGGTTATTTACCCGGCCGGTTTTTATGCCGAAGCGGTAACAATTGGAATGAACCTTCAGGGTGATCCGGCAATAATTATAAATGCTGCTGAAAAGCCGGATTTAAGCATACACAATGCAGATGTAAAATTCAATCCATCAACTGTTTCAGCAGCTCTTGATTCATTTACTGTAAACATCACGGTTAAAAATTTGGGTATGGCTATCAACAGCCCGTACTATGTTGAATTAAGAAGAAATTTTCCTAACGGTAATTTTGAAGATACTGTTATTGAACGTCCGTTTATACATTATGTTGATAGCATAAGCTTTAGTGTTCCTGTTGATGCTGCCCAGGGACCCGGATACAATACGTTTATTGTTAGCCTCGATCCCAATAATGCAATTGATGAGCTTACTGATACCAACAACATTGCATCGCAACAACTGTTTATTCTATCGAATGACATAACTCCTGTTTATCCCACTCCGTATGCCATAGTT
>JBGARN010000091.1:0-19073 GCA_044230205.1 Bacteroidia bacterium | reverse complement strand
CCCATGTAACTGCAGTATTCGGAGCAGTAACTGTAAAAGCACCTCCGTTATTAACTACTGAAATATTTAGCGTGGTATCAGGATGCATTACACCACCGCCTCCGGTGCGATTATCTCGCACCGTTAACCTAAACTTAAGTGTACGTGCCTGGTTAGGCAGCAATTCTCCAACAGTTGTTGTATTATTTATAATGTCTGACAACTTCGGAAATGTTCGTGATGGTGAAACAACAGGTTCGAAGGTTCTGAACATAGGTGCAGTGGTTGATTGCACATTCCATGCACCACCAGCTCCCAAATCAAATTCTTCCCAGCAATAAGTGATAGTATCATTATTGCCGTCAGTTGCTGCACCAGTTAGCACAAAAGGTGTAGAGATTGGAATGGAGTAGGGAGTGCCCATGCTGGTAACAACAGGTGCTAAGTTACCTGTTGCAGTTGTAACCGGGCAAGTATTTCCATTACCTGTTGTAGAATAGTTTACAATTTCATCAAAACTTATGGTATGAAAATAAGCAATGCTATGAGGAGCTAAGTCATCAGTACCGCAAATACCTGCATAAGCCATAATAGTAATTCCACTTCCCGGTTCATAAGCTGTGCCTGCATTTCTGTTACCACCACCACAAGAACCTGTTACACTATTAAAAGTATGGTTACCGCCAAACTGGTGTCCCATCTCATGGGCCACATAATCAATATCAAAGGCATCGCCAATAGGGCTTGAAGTTCCTGTTTCTCCCTGAGCCTTGCTGGTACCGCAAACCACACCAAGTGCAGCGAGGCCGCCACCGGCAGTACTGAATACATGGCCTATGTCATAATTAGCTGAGCCAATAACACTATTGCAGGTTGATTGATTCTGGCTTAACAATGAGCTTGGACTGCTATTGGTATAAGGGTCGGTAGCAGCATTAGTAAATACCAACGAATTATTATTGGCAACTAAAACCAATCTTATAGCAACTTCTTTTTCATAAACACCATTAACCCGGTTCATGGTTGTAGCCATACCTGCAGAAGCAAGTGCCACCGTGCCTCCATAAAAAGTTGCATATTCTCCTGTGCATGCTAATGCAAGACGATAGGTACGTAATTGTGTTCCAGATGTTTTTTGAGTATACAAGGAAGCCGGTAATAATTTGCGTAAAGAATTTACTTCATCATCAACACCACAAACAAAAGCTGAATTCCTGTTTTTTACCTGGGCCTTATCATAGCAAATATAATAATCGGTATTACCCATGCAGTATGGGTCAATGATGTAAATACCTTTTGAGGAAAGCACCATGGCATGAAAACCAAGTGGTGTCATATCCAATTTAATTGTGGCTGTTGGGTCATCAATGCCCTGGCCACCATAAGTTTTAATTTCAGGAAACTTTGCTGCAAGTTCCGGTGCCATTACTGGTGTTTCAGTTATCCTGAATTCAGAGGTTGTACCATCAGGCATAGGCATTGAGAAAATTACCGAGCTGTTGCGAATATTAGCCGATGATTCTTCAGGCGCTTGCGACAGCAGTTGCTGCATTGCAGGCTTGTTTAGTTGTAATGTTCTATAATGCAGGGGTATGGTGTAACGCTCACCTGCAGCTGTTATACTTGATTCGCTTATGTCTGTTAACACAGATTCATTCAACGATTGCGACCATGTTTGTTGGAATGCTAAAACCAAAGCAATCGACTTTAAACAAACATTTAATTTGTTTGTAATAAGTTTTCTCATTGTATTAAATAAATTAAGTTTAATGGGGAAATTAATTGCAATATAAATTAAAATTCATTTTAAAAATTAAACAGGGAAAAACGGGGTAGCAATAAGTAAGCCACACTAACAAGTGCCTGCAATTGAAATAAATTTAAATAGGAAATATCGCATTTAGTTTCATGAAGGTTGAAGAGGAAATTAATGAATAAACACTTTTCTATTAAATTTCATCTGAAAGTAATTAATACCTGTTGCAAAAAAAGCAAGGAATAGAAATCTTTCAGAATTTCCTTTTTATCTGAAGATAATTACTCTATTCCTGCACAGCCAGGCATTTATAAGTATTATTCGAATAAGAAATGTATATTATAAAATGCAGATTTAAAGCTTCACCATTTTATCGCTATAGGTTTCTTTTGATGTTGAAATAACCCAGCGGTAAACACCTGGTGTATAGGTACTCATATCAATATCAATGCTGCTGCCTGAATTATTAATCTCTGCATTAGTTTCAAGTACTTTTCTGCCGGTTAAGTCAAATATTCTGATATGTACTTGTTCTTTTGATGATGCATGGAATGCAAAATTGAAAAAACCTTGTGATGGATTAGGATATACTATTACATTAAAATCATTTCCGGAAGTACTTTCTCCTTCCTTGCAGGGTACAGTTACTGCAACACCCGATGAGAGTTTGGAGCAGCCATTGCTTTTTGTAACTTCTACCTTATAGGTTCCTGCTGTTGTTGCAGTGTAATTCGAAGAGGTGGCTCCCGCAATATAATTGCCGTTTTTCTTCCATTTGTAAGTTAATCCTGAGCCGGTATTGGCTGCCAGCACTACGCTACCCCCTGCACAAAAAGTGGTAGGCCCCTGCGGAGTAACGGTTGCTGCCGGTTTAGCATTTACGGTTACAGTAGTGGGTGTAGGTGTAGTTTTGGAACAACCTGTTATGGTATTGGTTACCTTAACTTTATAATTGCCGGAATTTGTTGCAGTGTATGTTGATGAAGTAGCGCCCGGAATAGCAGCATTGTATTTTATCCATTGATAGGTTCTGTTAGCAGCAAATGGAACGCTTAAGATAACGCTGTCGCCTGTGCAAAAAGTTAGCGGTCCGGAAGCAGTGATAGTAGCAGGTGGAAGATTATTAACACTAACAGTTAGTCCTGAAGAAATGGCACTGCATCCGCTGGAATTAAATACACTAACTTTATATATGCCTGCCTGTGTTGCAGTATATGAGGCAAGAGTTGCACCCGGGATATTAACACCATCTTTCTCCCACTGATAGGTTAAGCCACTTCCGGTGTTTGAATTAAGAATTACAGAACCTCCTGCACAAAAAGTAGTTGAGCCAGTTGCAGAAATTGTGGCCGATGGTTTAGCTACTACTGTAATAGAAATTGAAATACAATTGGTAACTCCACAGTTGGCTTCTGCACGCAAATAATATATGGTTGTTGCCGATGGTGACACTTTTATAGAATTACCTGTTCCTGCCAGAGTTCCACCGCAGTATTGTGTATACCATTTATAGCTGCCTCCGGCTCCAAGCGCTCCTCCAACCCGTGTAAGTGTAATACTGTCTCCGACACAAATAAAATTATTTCCGGTACTTGTGGAAATGCTTGATGGCGGAGTAGAGCAGGGGGTAAACGAAAGCTTGTTTGAATTAATACTAAAGCCGCTTGGTGCTCCGCAGTTTTTTCTTGCATATACATCATAGGTTACACCACTGGTTAAGCCTGTAATGGTAACAGGAAAATAAGTTCCTGAAATTACCGTACCTCCAACTCCTGCTGCATTTCCAGTTCCGGGAGTAAATCCTGCCTGGCCATACTCTACAATAACAGGTCCCATACACGAATCACAAACAGCTTTAATTTTTCCTGTAGTTTTTGTAATATCTGTAACAGTAACAAGTTTAGGCCATGAACATACATTGGGGCATTCAAGCCTGAAATTATAGCAGTAACCTGCCGTAAACGTTGGTTGTATGCCATCGGCCATAATAAGATAGGTTGTGCCAGCCGTTAACGTTCCCAAAGATAAATTGACAGGAGGAAAACCGTAATAGATGCTTCCGGATACATTGCCAACACAATTCCAGAACAGTTCATTACACCCGAGGCTTGCTTGTTTAATGTAAAATGTAGCTGGGTAAGAATAATAAATGGAATTAGCACTAAATCCATAAACGAGAATTGAATACGTACCAGTTTGTGAAGGTGTAAATTTCCAGACAGATTCAGCCGACAAATGATTCCCTCCTCCGCAGGCTATTGATTGCCAGGCTCCATTATCGGTATTAATAAATCCATTTACACAAAACGACAAGTAATCACTGCAACTAATAACGGGCGCTGTGGAACAATCAACGGCAGTGTGTATTTTAAGGACACTTGTATTGGATGAAAAAGCACCCCCACAACTGCTGCGCAGGTAAACATCATATTTGGTATTGGCAGCAAGTCCGGTAAGATTATAAGGAGAGGACACATTGGGTATAATGGTGCCGTTAGCCCCTGCAGTGCTTCCTGTTCCAGGGGTGAATCCCTCAGGCCCATATTCAAGATAGGTAGAAGCAGGGCAATTGCAGCTCCAGGAAAATCCAATGGAGTTGGGTTGAACATTTGAAGTTGCAATACCTGAAGGCCGTGGACAATTAATTACAAAACTTGTTCCGGGAAAAACGCCTGTAGTATCAGAAACATCAAAAAACAAATCATAGGTAGTACCCGCAACCAAAGGCCCGATTGAATAATAATCAGTATAAGTATCTATATAAGTTGGAGTAGGGCATGAGTAACCATTAAGATTACATCCACTTATTGACTGGCGGTACATAAATCCATAGTAGTCACTTAAGTCGTGTGAAACCAGCATATCAAAATATCCACTGGATGGAGCTGTAAACTGAAAAATAGTTTCCTGTCCGTCCAATCCCGGTCCCATACAAGAAGGATATCCGTTCCAATAACCTGTTCCTGATGAATATAAATTTATGTAGGTACCGAGTGAAGGATAAGTACCGATAGTAGGACAAGAAGCCGTATAAGTGCTCCATTCAAGGCTGTTTGGACTATAATTACTTCCGCCACAGTAACTACGCAAATAAATATCATAACCGGTTTGAGGGTTAAGTCCTGAAAGTGTATAGCTCGTTCCCGAAATAAAAACTACTGTACCATTGGTACCTGCAGTGGAACCTGTTCCCGGAATAAATCCATTAGGTCCGTATTCAAGAATACTTGCATTACCTGTCCATGAGAGACTTATAGAAACCGGTGTTTTGTTTGTTTCAATAATATTCGAAGGTTGCACACAATACGGGCATTCAATGCGGAACTGATCAGCTGTTGTAGCCATGAAATCATTGTATGCATCAGCCATAACCAGGTAAGTAGTACCAGCTGTAAGCGGCCCAAAGGATAGTTGGTTGTTCTGATTCGGCCAGCCATATCCAATACAAGTCCATCCTGTACTGTTGCATCCTGATGATGCAGCTTTGTAATAATATGAAAACGGATTTTGATTGGCATTAGTTACCGGGTGAAGAAACAGAACATGAGTACCTGAAACAGCAGGAGTAAATTTGTAAATTGCTTCCTTGCCTTGTGATATATTAAAACAGGAAGCTGAATTGAACGACCATGCTCCAGGACCGGCTGGTACATTCAAAGTTGTCATCGTATTACAATTGATAACCGGGACTGTGTTGCAATCAGGTGCAGTTGAGAATGTTCTTTTTGAGCTGTTAGCTGTCCAGGTTCCTGCATTGCAATGAATCCTTATATAATAATCATAAGTAGTTGAAGGAGTAAGGCCGGTTATGGTATAACCTGCAGGATTTGATGGAATAGTAACTACCGTTCCGCCTGCACCGGGCGTTGTTGTAGTGCCGGGTGTAAACCCGGTTAATCCATATTCGAGATAATAGGTGCCCTGCTGGCAACAATTGTATGTTGCATCAGCGGTAGTTGGTGTTACATTAGAAGGTAAACCAACTGAAGGTGTATTGCATTGTGAGTATCCTTCTGTATACGTAATTGACAGCGTTATAAATAAAATAAACGCCAGGCAATAAATAGTTTGAAGTGGTTTCATGACTTACTAATTTATCGGGTTTTGTAATAAATGGTGTGTGGCTCTAATTATCAGTTCCATGATTAATTGACAAGCGAACCAAATAATTTAAAAGAAGGGCTAAGAAGTTTTATGCTTATTTAATGTAATAATACAATTTTTTTTGAATACTTATACTAATAATCTTCATTAGTATAGTCACTGCTTGTGCATGTGCCCATGCTTCCTTTATTCATTTATAATCTGTAATTATTCCTATGAAATAGCCTTCTTATTCAAAAAGTGGTTTTCCTAAAATAATGTCGGACTAATTCTTTGAGTACAGATAAACCTAATAACTGTGTTTGATTGAAAATATTAAACACGATGCATTGAAAGCTGTGTTTTTTATATCAGCATAAAACTTTACAAAGCGATCAATCAAAGAAATTTTCTTTCAGAAGCATCAATGGCCAGGTCATTTATACTTGCAAAGCGCTTTGCCATGTATCCGTTTTCATCAAATTCCCAATTCTCATTTCCATATGCACGAAACCATTGCCCGGTTTCATTCTGATATTCATATTCAAATCGCACAGCAATTCTGTTTCCGGTATGGGCCCAGTATTCTTTCTTTAATTTATAATTCAACTCTTTTTGCCATTTGCGTTTTAAAAAAGCAATTATTTCTTCTCTACCATTTATAAACTCATTGCGGTTTCGCCATTCACTGTCGACTGTATAGGCTTTTGAAACTCTTTCAGGGTCTTTGCTGTTCCAGGCATCTTCAGCCATTTGAATTTTTTGCTTAGCTGTTTCTTCAGTAAAAGGAGGTAGGGGATGACGTTGTTCCATGTTTGCTAGTTTTTAAATTGTAATTGATGTTAAAATAATTTTTTCCTGTTGATAATAGTTGATTATGATAGTTGTTTATGGTGCTCTAAAAATTTTTTCAATCTTTTTGCCTTTAGCCAATTCATCCACCAACTTATCTAAATAACGTGCTTTCTTTGTTAAAGGATTTTCAATTTCTTCAATGCGGTATCCACATATAACTCCGGTTATCAATTGTGCATTGGGGTTCAATTTTGCACGTTCAAAGAATGTGGCAAATGTTACTTTCTCATCAATAAGCTCCTGAAGTTTTTTATCATCAAATCCTGTAAGCCATTCTATTACCCGGTGCAGTTCCTCTTTTGTCCGGCCTTTACTCACTACCTTGGTAATGTAATGTGGATAAACAGAAGCAAAAATCAATTTTGCAATTCGTTCATCATGTTCAGCTGTTGCTTTCATCAATTTTCAATTTTTCTAATTTGCCTTTTCTTTTCACAATGTTTTTATAATCCCATTGAATTATTCTTGATTTTTTCAACCAGCGTTGTAAACTTTCAGTTTCTATTTCTGATGTTTTATTATAAAAAATTGAGGCATCTTTAAATTTTCCACCTTTCACATTTAAACTTTCTTCATCAAAGCCGCCACCGCTCCAAAACATTAACCTGATTCCTTTTTTTTGCTTGCTGTATCCTACAATGGGGTTGCCATTTAAAAACCAAACAGGATGCGCATGCCAGATTTTGCTTTCGGCTTCAGTTAGTTCATTGTCTATTACAGTTGCAAGCTTGTTGCAGATTAGCTTGTCAGTGGCTGTTTGCAGTTTATTATAAGCAATAATCTCTTTGTTCATGTGTGCATTTCTTAATCAATATTTTGCTTTGAATAAATTTAAAATAAAGAATAGGTATTAGCTGAAGGTAGTTTTAATAAAACAAGTTCTTATGAAACAATCTTAATATTAAATGCACCGGTTTTTGTTGCACCATAAATCCGCAGCCACAAGGGTAAGTACATTTCTGTTCCCCTGGCTGTTGTAAGATCACCTAAGTCGAGAATATTTTTTTCTGCCCAGCCGAATGATTTTAAAATAGATTTTACTTCATCCTTTGCTGAATTATCATTGCCACTCATAAAAACAGTATGATCGCCACTATTAATCATAGCAGGATTGACCATGATGCCACACGACATGGTATTGAGCGTTTTTACCAATTTAACTTCCGGAAATGCTTTTTGAATTTCTTCACCGAGTGAATTAGTATTAGCTATGGTAAGGTTAGGGGGGAAGCCTTTGGAAAAGTCCAGCGGATTAGCAAGGTCAATAATTATTTTTCCATTAATGTTTTTTTCACCGGCAAGCTTAAATGCTTGTAATGAGCCAATACCTGAAACGCAATTGAAAATTATTTCGCCAAATGCAGCTGCATTTTCATAAGTACCTGCTGAGGCACGTTCTTTGTGTTTATCTACAAATGACTTTGCTTTTTCGTTATCAATTGTTCTTGAGCCCATCATTACACTGTGCCCAAGCTCGAGTAATTTTGCTCCAATGGTTTGTCCTACTGTTCCTGTTCCGAATACGGCTATTTTCATAGTTGTTATGTTTTATATTTTATTGTACAAATATGAACACAATTTGTTTTTCAGCAATAGTGTGAAAACCACATTTAATCATTAATTAATTTAAGGTTGGATTATTTGTCACATTTGATATTTTAATAATCAATTTGACCATTGCTATTAAATACACATTTCTTTTACCCGGAGATGAAAATGCTTTTCTCTAATAATTACTGATTGGAAAGTTGATTCTGGCTAGACACATGATATGAGAATATTATGCGTTAAATATTTTCAACAAAATACATATCAATCTCACCTTTATTCTTCGCCTGTATTTTTCCACGATAGGTGCAGGCAAATTTATCTTTAACCAATTCATAAGTAGCACCACTGATGTTAACTTTTCCTATGTCACCACTTGATTCCATGCGCGAAGCTGTGTTCACAGTATCGCCCCATATATCGTAAGCGAATTTTTTCACACCTACAATTCCGGCTACAACAGCTCCAGTGTGAACACCAATACGAATCTCGAAAAACAATTTACCTTCTGATTGCTTTTGTAATTTATGCGTATGCATAAACTGCTGAACATCAAGAGCTGCATTTACAACATCCTCTGCATGCGTTTTATTGGAAACCGGCAAACCACCTGCAGCCATGTATGCATCGCCAATCGTTTTTATTTTTTCTACACCATGCTTTTGCATAATGAGGTCGAATGCAGAAAAACATTCATTGATTTCGGCAATTAATTCTGTAGGTGTTAACTGTTCTGAGAGTTGAGTAAAACCTTTAAAGTCGGTAAACAGTACAGTTACTTCATCAAAATGCCTGGCATCAGCACTGCCTTTGTCTTTTAATTCTTCAGCAACTTCGGCCGGAAGAATGTTCAGTAACAATTCTTCGCTCCGTTGCTTTTCCTTTTCAATAATTACCTTCTGCCTGCGGGTTACCCTGAACCTGTTGAAAATTATTATGGAAACTATAAGCAGCAAAGCAGCTATTCCTATGAGGTATTTTTTTGTGATATCAGCAATCTTTTTTTCGGTCACCAGTTCGTTAATAGTGTTTTCAGCTTCATCGATCTTTTCTTCAATCTCGAAACTTTTTGTACGGTTCTTACGTTCTTCAGCACTTAATACTGATTGAAGTTCAGAATATTTTTTAAAAGTGGAATCAGCAGCCTTACTGTCACCTAATTTATTGTAAACTTCAATAAGCAGTTTTTGTTCTTTCAGAACTTCCTTCTTAATATTTCCGATTTGTTTGATTTCCTGTTCAAGTAATTTCCGCGCATCTTTAAAACGGTTTTGTAATATCCTGACTTTAGCAAGGTAATAATAGGGTGTATGACTACCTGCAGGACTAAAATTGGAGACATTATATAAGCGCATTACCTCCTTGCCTTTTAATAGACTGGTTTCGGCCGAATCTAATTGATTGACTGCAAGAAAATATTGAGCTTTTATTTCATAGGTTCTTACTAACGAGGGATAATCCTTTTCCCCGCTTGCCATTGGAATGGAACTGTTTAATAAATCGGTTACACTGTCCAACTCATTTAGCATCAACTTTGCATATGCTATATTACAATTGAGGTACGATACATTTTTATCCTTAAGCACGTTAATCCTGATTTCCCTCGCTGACTGTGAATAGGCAATTGCAGATTCGTAATCTCCCACTTCTAAATACATTTGACCTAAAACACTGGTATTATTTACCCAGCCTCCAAGCCCGCTTATTTGCATCCTGGTAACTGTGTCATTCTTATTTATGTAGGAAAGTGATTTTTTTAAATTATAGATGGTCATATCCGGCAGGCCAGCCAGCCGGTATGTAGTGCCAAGGCAGAAGTATGAAATAGCAAGGGCAGATGAATCCTTCTTTTCAAGGTATTCTTTAAGGCGGGATGAATAATAATCAAATGTTTCAGGAATACTTTTGGTTCGAAGCGGCATTCTCAATTCAATTAATGCTGTAAGTGCAATGTGCCTGTCATCCGGGTTGCGCGTTACATCATAATTGTCAATGATGTTTTTGCAATATTGTATGGCCAGGTCTAAACTGTCTGAACGGGTGATTTTTTGTATAAGTGCTTCATTTATTCGGTCAGAAAACCATAGTTTTTTTTGATTCTTGAAATCTTTCGATATTTTTTCAAACCTGTTAATTGAACTCTGACTTACATCCATCTGTGCCAGCATATCAATAGCCTTCTCGAAGGTAACGGTATCAATACCATTTTCATTCAGGCATTGTTCACAATAATAAATGGCAGAATCAACGTAGCTTATTTCGTTCTTTGTATTTACATTGTCCTGGGCCGGTATTAAGCCAGTATAAATTAGCAAGGCAAAAAAGATAATGTGGGGGCATCTTTTCATTGCTGTAAATTAAGTAAAGCAGTTGAAATATTCTGGAAAAATTTTTTTTTAAAACTATTTTTAGTACTGCATTGCTATTAATCTAAGTTTAGAATTTGATTACCTGATTTATTTTTTGCATGTTTTATTTATAGTTGCAGATACAATTTCCAGGAACAACATTAAGATTTAATTGAATTCCTTTAAAGGTAGATTGGAAGATACTATACGTTTCAGAAGTTATTTGTAAGATATTTTTCGTTACTGGCAGGATCATGATACTAAAAGAGGTAAGGGGATAATCTCAATTCTGTTGTATTGGATAAATTGTAAACAACCAATCGTTAAATTCCCCAATTGAGCATTTTTACCTGATAATTGCCTGAGTAATTTAAGGATTAAAGAAACTGGTTTCTGCTATATGTTGAAAATGTACATTGCAATTAAAGTACTGAGTGTTAATTCCAGCTTAAACACAAATAGTGCGTGTTAAGATTAAAAAAGAGGCGACTAATATACCGGTATAAAAAACACGTTAATAAAAGTCATACGCTTTTTTAGCGACAGATTCCTGAATAAACAAAAGGGTCTTATATCTTAGCATTTAAATTAGCATATTAATTTCAACTCAATGAAACCGACCTCTTAGAATTACTGTCAGGCCATAGAGAAATTAAAATAGTTATACCCGTATACCCTATAAAATGCTGTTTTTTTTATTGAAAATTTATTCAACAGGTACACTTAAAACAGGAATGGTGGAATGATTAACCAGTCTTTTATCCGGTCTTGATTTTAATATTTTGTCTTCGTTGTTACTCCTGTTCGTGATCACAGTAATCATATCAGCATTTTTCTCCTGAGCATAGAGAAGGATTTCATTTGCATAATTATCGCCAACCACTACATCAACTGATGTTCTGATATTCTGTTCATTCAGAATACCGGCAAGTTCTTCTCCTTTTTTTCGAATGGCAGTAATTACTGATGTATATCTGCTTTCGGTATATCCCAGAAACAGCACTGTGGCATTAAATATTTTGGCAATTTCTATAACATGATCAATTTTCTTTATGGAGAGAAGATTTCTGTTATAGGGAAAAACAATATTTCGGTGATATTGAATATTTGTAGATACATTAATGCTCAATACAGGTGTGTTCGTATAATTCACCACATTAAATGCATTGCTTCCAAACAGCCATTCCTTAATACCTGATGTACCGTGTGTGCCCATAACTATTAAATCAGCATTGCTGATATGGGCAGCTCGGATTATGTTTTCATACACATTGCCGTTATAACAGACGTAATCAACTTTTATGTGTTCTTCTTTTTCTATCCTTTTGGCCATTTTTTTTAAGTAATCTTTTGAATCATTAAAAATCTGCTCTGTATAAATGCCCAGTGAAAACATTTCGGCAGGAATGGTGTACGCATCTATTTCGGCAACATGCAACAGAACAAGTTTTGCATTATTCTTTTTTGCAATAAGAATGGATTCAAAGAGCACTTTTTTCGCATTATCAGAAAGATCTATTGCTGCCAGTATAGTTTCTATTTTATAATTTTTCATTGTAATTGATTTTTTTAGTTAAACAATTGAATCAACATGTTTCTTTAATTCTTCAGTTCCGTTTTGTCCTGTTATGCCATTAGTCACTTCTGAATTTTTCTGAATTACTTCATACAAATCACTTCTCATGTCATTCCATGGCTGAACAGTTCCGTATTCACGGTTGCGTTTCAACAGGCGTAAATCAAGGTCCTGGTAAATTATTGTTTCGGTATTCGGTGTAGCTTCTGTTGCAATCCCCTCTCTTGAAAATTCAACATCAGAAGGAGTAAATATTGCAGATTGCGAAAAATGAATATCAAGATTCTCAACCTTAGGCAGATTGCCAACACAACCGGTAATTGCAACATACATTTGATTTTCAATTGCACGCGCCTGCGAACAATATCTCACTCTTAAATATCCCCTTCGCTCATCGGTATTATAGGGAACAAAAAGAATTTGAGCGCCTTTTATGGCGGCAATCCGCACTAATTCAGGAAACTGAACATCATAGCAAAGAGCAATTGCAATTTTGCCGCAGTCTGTATCAAACACTTCAATTTTGTGGCCGCCTTTAACTCCCCACCATTTTTTCTCAGAAGGTGTTATCTGGATTTTATATTGCTTGCCTATTGTGCCGTCTCTCCTGAATAGATAGCCAATATTGTAAAGGTTATCATTTTCCACATTAAAGTGTGAGCCACCAATGATGTTAATATTATATTTAATTGCCAGCTGGTTAAAAAATTCAACGTAGCGCGAGGTAAACAAACTCAACCTTCGTGCCGATTGTGCCGGTCGTTCAGTGGGCATAAATGATAGTAGCTGCATGGTGAGCAACTCAGGAAAGAGTACAAAGTCGCTGCGATAATCAGATGCCACATCCACAAAGTATTCGCAATGTGCAGCAAACTCATCAAAATCTTTCACGGTGCGCATTTGGTACTGCACAGCTGCTACCCTGACATAACGTGAGCTTCTGTTTTCTTCTTTATCTCTGAATTGAAAATTTGTCCATTCAAGATAAGTTGCAAATCCTGCAGATTCTTTATCATTTGGCAGGTAATCAGGTAAAATTCTTATTAATGCAAATCCGTTAGCCAGTTGTGTGGTAAGCACCGGATCAAATATTTTTTTATCAGTGACTGAACGCACATATTCATACACAGTCATTGTATTTTGATAATTAATAAAATTAGGAATACGGCCTCCGATAGAAATTCGTTTTAAATTTTTAGTTACTGCAAATCGCTTGCGCCAGTCATACATTCTGCGTGCGAGTTTCATATTGCGATATTCAGGATGCACCATAATTTCCATACCATATAGCGTATCACCTTTAGGATCGTGATTTTTAATATAACCATTAGCAGTAAATTCTCTCCAGCTTGAAGTTTCTGAATACTTACTGCTGTCTATTATTAAGGAGCAGCTTGATGCAATAATTTTTCCGGAATATTCAATACATATCTGACCTTCGGGAAAAAACTTTAATATATTATCAAACTGTTCCTGTTTCCAGGGAATCATGGTAGGAAAACAAATCAGCTGAAGCTTAACTATGCTTTCATAATCACTTATGCTGAGTGTTCTCATTTTTATTTTCTGCAATACTATTTCACTGTTTATCTTACCCATTTTGTTAATCGTTTTATGCGATTGTTTTAAAAAATAATTTCTTTAAAACTTATGGATAAAAGTAGGTGCAGGCCTGAGTTAAAAGATTGACGAAAGTCAAACTTTTAAAATTTCTTTTTTCTGATTAACTTTTAATCAATACCGGAAAGAATGAAAAGGTTTTCAAGATTATTAATAAAGAGGCTTTTGCCTTTAGTGATGATAAGCTTCTTTTCTTTAAAATAATTTATAGTGCGCACCAGGTTTTCGAGTGAGGTGCCAACAAAATTAGCCAGGTCTGATCGTGATAAAATTATTTCTGAAACACCATTAATGTCCTTATCAGATTTGAACTTTTCATTTAATATTAACAATGCAAGCGCTAATCGTTCTTTAATGCCTCGCTGAGCAAAAACATTCAGGCGGTTGGTAAATACTGTAAACTCATGGCTTAAGCTAACAAGCAATTGATTGGAGAGCGACAAGGATTTTTGAAGAGTATCAAGAAATATCTTTCTATCAATGAATAGAAGTTCGCAATCTTCAAGAGCAGCTACTGTTACAGGATGATATTCACTACTAAGAATGGGCCGGTGCCCGAACACCTCGCCTGGTGAGTACAAAAACAAAATCTGTATGGAGCCATCATAGTTTAACTGATATACTTTAAGCATACCTTTTTGTAAAATATAAATGCCATTAGGATAGCTTCCCTGCCTGAACAGAACATCTTTCTTTCCAAGGGCTATGGTTCGTGAAGCTGAGAAAAGTTCCTTTCGCTCACTTTCTTCCAGTGTCTCGAAATTGATTCGCGAGTAAAAGTGAAACCTGTCAAGAGCACTGTTAATTCTTTCTTTCGAAATCATATTTTATAAATACCCGAAGAAAAGAAAAAAAAATCCTGCTTTTTAGGGCAGGATTTAGTGAGCTGACACTTTGGAAAGTCTTTTTAACTCACCAGTTAGAAACTTTAACTTTCCACATGAACAGCTTCCAGTTGATCAAGGATCCCCTTGACCCCGCCATGGTCAACTGGTTTTACGTACAGGCTAGAAATTTTATCACCTTTCAGTGTAAATTCAATATCTTCTTCAGGAAGAGCAATTTTTCTGCCGGTAGCAGGTATTGGTTTTGTTCCTGGAAGTGTTGCTGGCATTTCTGCAGTGTGCGTGCCTGTGAGCTTTACCTTAGCTGCTACCTTATTATCTCCAACAACCCGCACCTGCTGTAAGTTAAACTTCAAATCAGGCATTCCGGTTTGCAGGGCACGATGAACTCCAACCCATTGCTTCTTGTTAATTGGCTGACTAACAGCCCCCGTAAATGTGAAATCATTTGATAAATTGTTTTCCACTTTGTCCCAGTTTCTTCTTTCAAGATCTGAGATTACCTCTTTTACAAATTTTAAATTTTCCATATTTTATATTTTTAAATAGTTAAACAATCAATTAAATCCTCGGCAAAACTATACTCAATGGCACCTGAGAACAATGCGTAGGGTCAAACTAAAGAGAGATTCTGCTCAAGAAAAAACTTGACGGTGGTCAATATTATTCGGATGGAAGGCCGAAAATCAGTTGGTTAGTAGCGTGAAGAAACCTTTAATAATTCCTTTTTGTTGATTACAGATATTTTTTTTCCGTTAAAATCAATCAACTTATCTTTTTTCATATCGGAAAGAATACGCACTAGCGTTTCGGTGGTTGTAGATACAAGGTGAGCCATATCTTCACGAAGCAAAATTATACTTAATGTTTTCTTATCTTTTTCTGTACCATGCTTATCCATCATTCTTAAAATCATCTCGGCAACCCGCTTTCTTACCTGTTTGGAGGTAACATCAATTAGCTTTTCTACTACTCTTTCAAATTCTGTAATTATTTTCCTTGAAATCATTTTTGAAAATTCAGGGTATTTATCATACAATGTATTGAAGAGCTCTTTTGGAAAAAATAATACTTCAGTTTCCTCAATGGCGCAGGCTGAAGTTATATAATCTGTTTCGCTTATTAAGCTGTGATACCCAAGCAAATCATTATCGCGGGCAATAAATACTATAACCTCTTTGCCGCTTGCAGAACCTTTAACTACTTTAACCTTGCCTTTTAATACCAGGAAGAATCCTGTTGGTGGAAATCCTTCCCGGTAAATGAATTGCTTTTTTCTGAACCTGAATTCTTTCAGTTGTCCATTAAGCTCTGCAAAAAAATCATTGCTGAATTCGCAGAATGGCGAATTTTCACTTTGCAGTATTGATAATGTGTCCAACATAATCATTTCATTATTTATTGTCCGGGTAATGAACAACTCTTTGCGGGAAAGGTATAATAATGTTATTTTTTCTGAACTCTTCAAATATTTTGAATCTTAATTCACTTCTTACATTTTCTATCCTGAAAAGATTATAGCTGAAAAATATCAGCTGGAAATCAATAGATGAGTCGCCAAAGTCCATAAATCTTACCAAAGGTCGATAGTTTTCATTATTCAATACATCACTATGGCTTATTGCGCATTCATTCAAAATCTTCTCCACCAGCCGGGGATCGGATGAATAATCTACTCCCACCTCAATCATAAACCTGGTGGGAAGCATGTTGTTGGTCCAATTAACAATTTTATCTTCAATAAATTTATGGTTGGGTATAATAACCACATTATCATCCCGGGTTGTAACCTTAGAAGTGCGTAAGGTAATTTCATTCACTTTAACAACCAAACCGTCTACTTCTACAATATCATCCACTTTTATTGATCCGTCAATCAACAGGATAATTCCTGCAATAAAATCTTTAAATACATTTTGCAATCCTAATCCTATTCCAACGAGCAATGCTGCTGAGCTGGCAATAAGAAATGTAATGTTAACTCCGAAATTCTGAAGAATAAAAATTATACATAGCGTCCAGATAAAATATCTGATGAGTTTGATAACTGAAGAGTGGCGGCCATCGTACTTCGCATTTTTCTTTAATAATTTTATGCTGAAAAAAGAAATTAATCTGATGATAATAAATGATGCACCAACAATCAGTAAGGCATTCATTATGTCACCTACTGTAAATACATAAGAACCGGTAGAATATAATTCTGTTTTTAGTAGCTCTCTCATCTCCTCTAATTATCTTCCCGATAAAGTTAGTCATTCTGAATTTAATCAGTAAATTGAATAGTTGGGTGAGTCGGTTTTTAAACCATGACTTAAAGATAAATCGGAATTTTTATTCGTCATCATGCTTTATAATCGTCATCAGTGCTTACTCCTGATTAAGATTTGTCTTTCTTCCTCGTTCTTAATTTCTCCAGCCTGTGGGTTAATTCTTTTGGCGCTGCAAAGAGTATAAAAAGTATGACATATAAAAACATTGAAACCCAGGGCAGGATAAAGCAAAGAAAAAATGTTAGGGTAGTGTAGTAAATGGCCAGCTTATAAGTTAGCGTATAGGAATGATAGAATGCACGCTTTTGGTCAGCAATTAAATGATGTCGATATGCATAGGAACAAATACCATATGCTGCAATTGAAATGAGAATATAATTAAACCCGAAAAAAGCCATTGCAATAGCACTCTCCTTTTCAAGGTATTCAGCCAGTATGGCTGTTGGAAATGGAGTAAGCGTTACAATAAAGAGTAAAAAGCCATTAACCCACAAAAACCTCGTATCTACTTTCTCGATAAATTCAAAAGCTACATGATGATTGATCCAGCATACGAGTATGGTAGTAAAGCCGATAAAAAATGCAAGAAACGATTGCCAGTTGTTCAGGCAGGTAGCTATCAAATCACCATCTGATTCAATGTGTAATATTTGAATTAATTCTAACACCAGCAGTGTAATGGCAATTGCGAATACACCATCACTAAAGGCTTCAACTCTTAATGATTCCGATTTTTGATTGTACTTGTTATCTTCGGTCATATACAGGTTTTTAGAATTAATAAACTATTGATTCAATGGTTTTTATTTAAAGCTAATTTGACAAAACTAAACAACTGAACGTATACACTATACGGAAGTTGTTTCTATTGATAACAAGTTTACCCTGATAAAATTTATTCTGCTGCAGCCATTAGTATAAAAGCAATTTTTGCCGGAATGATGCATTGTTATCATACGTTACATTTAGCACGTAGTACCCCTTTTTTAAATTACTGATATCAATTGTGTAACTGTTGCTGCATTGCAAAATAATTTGTCCCAAGCTATTTGATAGTGTAACATTAAATTGTTTTACACCGGTAACAATGTAAATTTTATCCGAAGCAGGATTGGGGTAAACAGAAATAAGTTCATCTTTAACCTGGTTAATAATTCCTGAAGCCGTTTCAGTTGTAAACGACCATGTAACCGACCATGGTGAAAATCCTGAACCATTAAGCGCTCTTACTCTCCAGTAATAGGTGGTGCCTGCTGTTAAAGGTCCTGTTACATCACTTAATGCTGCCGTAGAATTTGTTGAAGGGCTTGCAAATGTTGAATCGTCATCATATTCATATTCATAAAATGTAGCAAGGTTAACTGATGACCATTGCAATGCTGTACCGGTAACAGGAATATTAACCGTTCCATTTGCAGGGCTGATTAATGTTGGCGCAGCAGTAAGCTGGAAGGTAGTAGTAAACGACCAGGTAACCGACCATGGCGAAAAACCTGATCCATTACCGGCTCTTACTCTCCAGTAATACGTGGTGCCTGCGCTTAATGAACCTGTCACATCATTAAGTGCTGCTGTAGTATTAATTACAGGGCTGGCAAATGATGCATCATCATCATACTGGTATTCGTAAAGTGTTGCACCACTTACTGATGACCATTGAAGTCCAGTTCCTGTTACTGGTATATTAACACTGCCATCAGCGGGACTGATGAGCGATGGTGCTGAAGTTATCTGGTAGAGAGTTGTAAACGACCATGGCAAACTCCATTCAGAGGTATCGGTAGTATGAAAGGTGCGTACCTGCCAGTAATATTGAGTGCCATAGGATAGGTTTGACAGGTTGGCTTGCGAAGTGGTGCCGGTAATAAATGAACTTGGGTTTGAGAAATTAATATCAGTGCTGTAACGGTACTCATATCCGTTGATTCCGGAAATGCCTGACCAGTCAATCAACGGATTTAAATTTATTCCTGTTGAATTGTTGGCAGGGCTAACCAGTGTTAGGTATTCAACAGTTGTAAAATTCCAAACGGCAGACCATTGTGTTGTATCTGCAGCATGCCTTGCTCTTATGCGCCAGTAATACGTTGAGCCAAACCTAAGGTTAGCAGCATTAACCTGCGAAGTGGTTCCTGTTGATGCATAATAGAGTAGTGGTGAGTTAAATGTTGCCACCGTATCCCATTCATA
>JBGARN010000090.1:3300-19672 GCA_044230205.1 Bacteroidia bacterium | reverse complement strand
GCCTGTTAATTGACATGTTGAAGACCTTTGGTGACGAGCCTTTAACCTTTACAATTGATAGCAAAAAAAATACAATTGAAATAAGCTCAGGGCAGGGTAAGTTTAAGTTAGGATCAATGGATGGCAATGAGTTTCCTAAAATTCCTGTTGTAGAAAAAGCCAATTTTGTAGATCTGCCCTCAGCAGTATTAAGCGAAGCAATTAATAAGACTCTTTTTGCTACCGGCACGGATGACTTGCGACCTGTTATGTCAGGTGTTTATTGTATTTTAAGTCCACAGGATATAACATTTGTGGCTACTGATGCGCACAGGTTGGTGCGGTACAGGCGCACTGATGCCAGGGCTCAAAACACGGTTTCGTTTATTATGCCCAAAAAGCCACTTAACCTTTTAAAAAATGCATTGCCGGGAGATGATACTAAGGTTCAGATTGAATATAATGATGCCAATGCCTTTTTCACATTTGCGAATATTAAGTTGATATGCCGGTTAATAGATGGAAGATATCCAAACTATGAGGCTGTAATACCCAAGGAAAACCCCAATAAATTAACCATTAACCGTTTGCAATTCCTGAATTCTATACGCAGGGTAAGTATTTTTTCGAATAAGACTACCTACCAGGTTAAGTTTAAAATTGCAGGCAGCCAGGTTCAGATTTCGGCTGAAGACATTGACTTTTCCAATGAAGGCAACGAAACTTTGCCATGCAGCTATGAGGGTGAGGATATTGAAATAGCTTTTAACTCACGTTTCCTCGTAGAAATGCTCTCGAATTTGGATACAGAGGATGTGAACTTAAATATGTCATTGCCTAACCGGGCTGGATTATTAACACCAGCAGGAGAAGTTAATCCTAATGAAGATATATTAATGCTGGTTATGCCGGTTATGATTGGTTAAGCTTTGTTGACAGGTATTGAAAAATAAAAAACCCGGCATTGCCGGGTTTTTTATTGAATAATAGATGCTAAGAAAATTACTTACTCATAAATGTGTAGTAGATGCCTACATTAAATACAGCACCAGAACCATTACCCTGGCTTAGAGCACTGCTACCAACTGTATTTACACCAAAATCAAAACTTGAATCAGAGCCGGCATCATTACCACCTACTTTGTTGTTAACTGACTGGAAGCCCAATAAACCATACTGACCAACAGCTGTAAACTTTGGTGATAAAGCATAAGCAACACCAATTCCAACCCGTGCCCCAAATCCTGACTGCTTATATTCAGTTTTGTCACCTGTGTTTTCATCTGTATCAGTCATTTTGCCTGTAATCACATTTAAGTATAGGCCACCAAAAGCACTAAAGTTATCCGTTATTTTAAAGAACTTACGTCCATAAATAGTTGGACTAAAACTTGAATTGCTTTCATATTCAGTTCCGTCATATTTAGACTTACTACCGCCTAAGCCTAATACAATACCCACCTGGATATCATCTTTAATAAAAGTGCCAACCTCAGGGCCGAACGCCCAACTAGTTGTAACGTCTTTCTTATCATTAGCATCTTTACTGGTTGATGATGCAAAACCTACTACACCGCCTGCATACCAACTGCCTGATTGAGCCATGGCAACAGATGATAATGCTACCATTGAAATTAAAATAAGTGATTTTCTCATAATTTTGATTTTTAACAATTACGTTATTATAAATAATGAATATTGATTTAATTGGCTCAAAACTATACAGTTTAACACTTGAGACGATAAGGTCAATTGTGAGTTTTTAACATACCAATGAGGAAAAGTTTATTTGAAACTAACAGGTTGTGGTTTCGGCAGTTTATAAATGAGGACAAAATTCACTTATTCGATCTGAATAGCGATGAAGAAGTTATTCGATTTACAGGAGATAGTGCCTTCGCTTCGATAGAGCAAGCCTCTGATTTCATTAATAATTACAATCATTATCGTCAGTATGGTTTTGGCAGATGGGCTGTAATTCTTAAGGATAGTAATGAGTTTATAGGCTGGTGCGGCTTAAAGTACAATCCCGAGCTTGATGAAGTTGATTTAGGGTTCAGGCTTTTTAAGAAATACTGGAACAATGGTTATGCAACTGAAGCAGCACAAGGGTGCATTAATTATGGCTTTTTAAAATTAGGGCTAACACGGATTGTTGGCCGGGCAATGAATGAAAATAAAGCTTCAATAGCAGTTTTGCTAAAATTGGGATTGCGTTACGAAAAACCGATTGATTTTAATGGAAACCAAGGGAGCTGTTATGTCATTCATAGATGACTGTTAACTAATTTCATGCAAAACTTTCCTGAATATCCATAACCTTACCTACGAAATTGGCATAGGCTCTTGCCACATGTGACATTGTTGGATGATATCTCTTCCATAGCTGGTAGTTATCCTCAACAAATAGTGGCCAGTTTTCATGGTTCAGATGAACTCTTCCATAAGAAATACTCGGGCTGTGCATTAAAGTGGTATGCCACCATCCTGTAGGGAAAAAAACTGTTTCGCCTTCGTGTACCATAATGCTTAATGGCTTCGCATTCTTAAACAAGGGATATTTTTCGAGATCTGGGTTAAAGATATTGCGAACTGAAGAAATTTTTGGACGGTCTTCACGTGGATACATATACGGTGTCTGATCAGGAGGGAAAAGGAAAAACTCTTTTTCACCATAAAGTTGAGTAATCTGTGTATGCAAGCACATTACATCTATATGAACAAAAGGAAATCCAGAACCTTTGCCACCAAAAAAGAATTCATGTACCTGTGTTCCCTTTAAAAATGATTTGGGCAACAGGGGATGATTTACGCGGTCGCTTTTACCATAATGCAATTCAGGCTTTAGCCAGCTCATCAGTTCAGGAAAGTCATATTCAACATTAAAGGCATAAGGATAAGGCGAAGGGTTTTCTGGGGTTGATTTTAGCATCATATCAATATAATCAGCCATCTTGATTTTTACACCTTCCACTTCTTTCTCCATGTGGCCGTATTTATTTTTGAAAAACTCGGGAGTTAGTTTTCCCATTCCAGGCCAGTTTTTAGTTAAATCAGTAATCACCACCGGAATACTCTTCCTTACATATTCATTTACAAACTCCTTTTTCGAAATATTTGTCCTTTTATCAATACTACTTATTATACTCATATTTTACATAATTTGGTTTTACAAATTTAGTCAAATAATTTTTTTTATCGCTATGCCTGATATTAATGCGATAATAAACATGACTGATTTTGATCATAACCAATGCGAAATAGGGTTAATGATAGATTGATGATTGCAAAAATTTCATTGTTTATGTTATGGTTTTGTCAATGCCAAAGGGCTATTCATATTTTACTATTTTCGCCCCGCTCTATAATAAAACGACTGAGCACTGCCTGTTGACCATGGCATACAGTATCTTCTGTTAATATGTTCGCGTTAATCAAAAAGGAAATCAACAGTTTTTTTAATTCCCTCATAGGCTATATCGTTCTGATTGTGTTTTTACTTACCATAAGCTTATTCTTATGGGTTTTTACTGATAGTGATTTAAACATACTTCAAAATGGCTATGCTAACCTCGATCCGTTATTCATTATTACTCCCTGGGTTTATCTTTTTCTTATACCAGCTGTAACCATGCGGCTATTTGCCGAGGAAAAAAAAACGGGCACACTTGAATTGCTGGTTACAAAACCACTTACCGAACTTCAGATAATAGTTGCAAAATATTTAGCCGGGGTAGTAATTGTTATTTTAAGCATTGCACCAACGTTGGTTTACTATGTTACAGTTTATGTTCTTGGGCTTACTCCCGGAAACCTTGATAGTGGTGCGATATGGGGAAGTTATATCGGTTTATTATTGCTAGGCGCAGCATATGTTGCAATTGGAGTATTTGCATCTTCGCTAACCGATAACCAGGTTGTTGCATTCATTGTGGCCTTATTCATGTGCTTATTCACTTATATAGGATTTGAAAAAATTGCAGCACTTTTTCAATTGGGAAAATTCAGCAGTTTGATCGATAGTCTTGGCATTAATGCTCACTATTTGAGCATGAGCCGTGGTGTGGTTGATACATCTGACCTTGTTTATTTTTTCAGCATCATAATATTCTTTATAGTTATAACACGCACTATAATAGAAAGCAGAAAATGGTAAGTAAGCATATTATTAATTGTTTTTAAAGTAAACTGGTAAATACACATTTGCGTAAAAAATAAAGAAATAAAACAGTAAGGTTTGGCAAAGCGAAGTCATAAGGTTCAAAACATTATAACATTGATTATAACAATTGGAATAATTGCTATAGCCAATGTGTTGAGCTATTATGTTTCTGCACGTATTGACCTCACTGCTGATAAACGCTATACGCTTAGCCCTGCCTCCAAGAAACTTCTGGGTGAATTAAAAGATGTGGTTTTCTTTAAAGTATATTTAGAGGGTGATTTTCCACCGGGCTTCAGGCGGTTGCGAAATGAAACACGGGAGTTACTTAACGAAATGCGCATTTATGCAAAAGGAAACCTGGAATACGAATTTATTGACCCTTCGTCTTTTGCCAATGAAGAGCAGCGTAAAGAGCTTTATAAGCAATTATCATTAAAGGGTTTATTTCCTACAACACTGGAAGAGCAAAGTGCAGATGAGTCTTCTCAAAAAATAATTTTTCCCGGTGCACTGGTTTCATATAATACACAGGAGATTCCATTACAACTGCTAAAAGATCAGTTTGGAACACCACCGGAAGAAATGCTGAATAATTCAATTCGTGGACTTGAATACGAAATAGCGGCAACCATCAGAAAAATTACAGCGAAATTTCCTCCTCAAATAGCTTTCCTGGAAGGGCAGGGTGAACTAGGCAGAAATCAGACAGCCGATATTGTAAGAACTCTTGGCCAATATTACGGTGTTGATTCAGTTATCATTAACGGACAATTAAGTGCACTGCGATATTGTAATTTACTTATTGTAGCAAAACCTGATACTGCATTTACTGAA
Source organism: Bacteroidia bacterium (assembly GCA_044230205.1). Taxonomy (GTDB): domain Bacteria; phylum Bacteroidota; class Bacteroidia; order AKYH767-A; family OLB10; genus JAEUTH01. The sequence continues at coordinate 14,694 of JBGARN010000090.1, read as the reverse complement.
AAGGACAAATACATTATTGATCAGTTTATAATGAAAGGTGGTAAGGTTTTATGGTGCATTGATGCCTCAACAGCAACAATGGACAGCCTGGCCGGCCGCCCCGAAGATATGGCAATAGCCAAAGACCTGAATCTTGATGATATGTTGTTTCATTATGGTGTTCGCATAAATCCTGATTTGCTTATGGATTTGCAAGCCATTCCTATTCCTGTAATGACAGGTGGTTATATGGGCAATCAGCCTGTGCAGAAAATGTTCCCATGGCCCTATTTCCCAATGGTGTTTCCTACAAGCCAGCATCCGATAGTGGATAATCTTAATGCGGTTAAGACTGAATTCGCAAGTTCAATGGACACCATCCGGGTGTCAGGTGTTCAAAAAACTGTTTTGCTTGCTACTTCAAAATATTCCCGTAAGGTGCAATTGCCGGCACGCATCAGCCTTGATATATTAGGTGCGAAACCTGATTTCAGAGATTATAATGCTCCTTATGTTCCTATTGCAGTTTTACTGGAAGGAACATTTACATCGTTATATAAAAATCGTATTCCACCTGCTTTGACAACTGATACCTTGTTAAAATTTCAGGAAAGCAGCAAGCCAACAAAAATGGTGGTTATAAGCGATGGTGATATTATAAAAAACACGGTGAGCAAAAATGGTAACGTATATCCATTGGGTTATGACCGATACACTGATCAGTTTTATGGTAATAAGAACCTGCTGTTAAATATGATCGATTATATGCTTGATGATTCAGGACTGATGGCATTACGTTCAAAACAAATTAAATTACGATTGTTAAACAAAACTTTAATTCAGGAGAATGAACTGCTGATCAAATCGCTTAACATTGGCATTCCATTATTGATAATTGTAATTTTTGGTTTATTAAAATCATTTATTCGGAGAAAACGATACGCATCGTGATAGCTAACTGGTGTAAATTCTTGCCAGATAAATTTGTGGATTATGCTTCTGACTAAAACTATAACTTTCTAATTTGTAATGAAACGGAATAAACTGCTGCTGTTCATACTACTTTTACTACTTGCTGCTGTCGCATATTTTTATTTTACGCAGCGATCATCAACACTTAGTGAAGAGCTTAGTGATTTTGCAGTAGCGGATACAGCAGCTATTGACAAAATTTTTTTAGCAGATAAACAGAACAACTCAATTACATTAACACGTGTGTCTGCCGACCAATGGATGTTAAATGGCAAGGAGCCTGCAAGACAAAGTGCAGTGGAGTTATTGCTTGCTACCATGAAGGAAATTGAGGTGCGAAGCCCGGTTGGACGATTCACATTTAACCAGATTATTAAGCAACTTGCGTCCAATGGTGTAAAGGTTGAAATATATCAGCATGGCGAACTTGTAAAAACCTATTACGTTGGCGGATCAACACAGGATCATCTCGGAACCTATATGTATCTCGAAAATTCAACTGTGCCTTTTGTTATGCATATTCCCGGTTTCAACGGCTTTCTTACTCCCCGCTATTTTACAAATTACCACAATTGGAAAGAAAGGTATGTTTTCAAATATCCTAAAGGCAGCATAGCTGAGGTAAAAGTAACCGACAAAGAATTTGTTGATGGAACATTTGCAATTAAGTATAACAATGAACAGAACCGTTATGAACTTTATGATGCAGCAGGAAAAGTAATATCTCAGGCTATGCCTGATAGAATTTCTGCTTATCTGGATTTTTACAATGAACTATCTTACGAAGGGGTTGCCGAAAAACTTGATCGCAGAAAAGCTGATTCACTGGCTGTAGCTGGCAGCTTTTTGTATATTGATGTAAAAGATAGGAATGGTAAAACAAAGCATGTGGAGTTTATACGTAAACCTGTTGACCGCAGAACACTTTCTGAATTTGATAAAGAAGGAAATCCTCCTAAATACGATTTGGACAGAATGCTTACCCGTATTGATAATGATACAGCCCTTGTTACAACCCAATATGGTTTATTTGAAAAATTGTTTCTTAAAACGGAACAGTTTTATGCTGTGCAACCGGTTAAGTCAAATTAGTTATAGTTACTGCTGCAGCTTTTGCATCTCCTTATCAATATGCATTTGAATGTTTTTTAGTTCAAATGGACTAAACCAAATAATGTTCTTGTTTTTTCTGAACCACGTTAATTGCCGCTTAGCATAATTGCGGGTATGTTGTTTGATTAATGCAATAGTTTCGCTCATGCTTTTCTTTCCTTCAAGGCATTCAAACATTTCTTTATAGCCAACAGTTTTCAAAGCATTAATTCCTTTGTAATTCAGCAAACTAATGCATTCGTTTTTTAAACCCAATGCAATCATTTCGTCCACACGTGCATCAATTCTTTCATACAGCAATTGCCTGTCTATGTTCAGGCCTATATAAATTACAGGAAAATCAAAAGCGCTTTTTTTCTTTCCCAGTAAAGCGGAATAAGGTTGTCCGCTAAGTTCAATTACTTCCAATGCCCGCATCAGGCGTTGCTTGTTGTTGATGTCAACTTTATGGTAATACACCTCATCCTTTTCCTTTAGTAATTGTTGCAACGCACTTATTCCATTTGTTTCATAAATAACATCTAACTTCTGGCGTATAGGTAATGAATAACCGGGCAAATCATCCATGCCGGTTATTAATGCATCAATATATAATCCTGATCCGCCAACGAGCACATATTTTTTATCTGCATTTTCCGGCTGGTTAAGCAATGCATTGCATTGCTCCGCAAAATCACCGGCACTAAAATTTTCCCATACATGATGGCTGTTCACAAAATGGTGTTTTATAGCCTTCAACTGATCCTCGCCTGGTTTGGCGGTACCGATATTGGTTTCAATAAAAAACTGTCTTGAATCAAAGGAAATAATTTCGGCATTTAAATTCCGCGCAATATCTATGGCAACAGCTGTTTTTCCAACAGCAGTGGGTCCACAAATAACTACCAATGGTTGTTTTTTCACAAGGCGCTATATACACGTATTAGACGGAATAAATAAAATAGCCATGCTTAACTGTTCAATTAATCGAACAGGTTGCGATCAACTTTATTTGAAATTTTTGGAACAGTATGCAGGTAAGCCCAGATAGCCTTTATCTCTAAATCATCCATGCGCGAAAATGGAGGCATAGGAAAGCGCAATCCGGTCTCTCCTTTCTTTCCGTACCGAACAGCATCAGAAAACTGTTCAAAGTCCCATTTGCCTATTCCGGTTTCATCATCCGGGGTAATATTAGCTGAATGAATTTTTCTTCCTTCCATAGTTAGCAATGTATTGCCTCCACCAAGGTAGCCCGGAGTTTTTTCGGGTTCATCAATATTAACTGTCTTAAAGTCTGCACTGTGACAGGGAAAACAATCATATCGGCCTGCTACCATATATTTACCATAAGCAACAAGATCATTAGTATCCGGAGCATTTACCGGGCCTTTTGGATACTCCAGCGGTTTAAAGGCAAACTGGCATAAGAATTTTGTTAGGAATGAGGGTTCGCAGGGAATGGTAACAGCACTTGAAGGTTGCACTGTTGGATGATCAGATCTGAGATAGGCAACTATCGAATGTAAGTCTTCATCACTCATATATTTAAACTTCGGCATCCATATTGGTGCATATTTTCCACTTGGCTTAACTCCTGTTCTTAGAAAGTAAACTAATTCGCCATCGGTCCACTTTCCAATTCCATGCACCGGGTCTTTAGTAATGTTAGCTGAATATACTTTGCCAAACTCTTTGGGTAATTCATTAAGTTCTCTTCCGCTTAACTGATTGCCGTTATTTGGTGTGTGACAAATGATACAAAGGCTGGTAGCAAGTTTTAATCCATGTTCTACACGAGCAGGTGTTACTTCAACTTTTAAATCAACCTTTTGAGGTTCATAATCCGGAATGCCTCTTATTGCAATAGTAGCAGCACCTAATCCTGCTAAAAGCAACACAACCAATATCAGGCCTAATAGAATTTTAAGTAGTTTTTTCATAAGATTTTGTGTTTAATTTTTTAAGTTTTGGATGTGAAAATTATAAATAAACTGTCACTGTACAAACACGTTGTATATATTCTATAACTGCAATTTAAGCAGAGGTCTATGAGCTTTTTCACAGCTTTTATTTAACCTGATTGGGCCACCTATTGCAATATCGGGATTAATCATCAGCCTAAACATTAACATTTAATTTTAGTTGAGTCTAAAAATAAATTTACCTTTGTAAAAAAATTAAGATGATTGGTGATAATTCTCATGCTCTTGAAAATTACCTGAAAGCAGTTTATAAACTTTCTGAAAAGTCCTCAGGTGCTGTTACAACAAATGAAATAGCTGCTGCCTTAAATACTAAGCCGTCATCTGCCAATGACATGATAAGGAAATTATCGGCCAAAAAATATACAAGGCATCAGAAATATAAGGGGGTTGAAATAACTGACAAAGGAGTAAAAGCAGCATTAAAAGTAATCCGTAAACACCGTTTATGGGAGCTATTCCTGGTAAAGGTTCTTAATTTCAGATGGGATGAAGTGCATATTATTGCCGAGCAACTGGAGCATGTAGCATCTGATGAGCTTGTAAACAGGCTTGATCAATTTTTAGGCTTCCCTAAATTTGATCCGCATGGTGACCCCATACCCGATCATAATGGTAAGATACAGAAAGTGCCTCTTAAAGCCCTTAGCGATTTAAAAATTGGTGAGGGAGGTATAATTAATGGAGTTGTTGATCACTCGGAGCAGTTTTTAAGATACCTTGAAAAGTTCAGCTTAAATATTGGCAATAAAGTTACGGTGGTGGATATTATTGATTACGATCGTTCACTTCAGCTTAAAATAAAAAATAATCAAATGATACAGGTGAGCAGTAATGTTGCCGATAACCTTCTTATTAAAATAAGTTAACATGGCAACAGAACAGAAATCAATTTCACTTGCAGAGGTAAATGCCTCAGTTGATACCAAATTAAAAGGAAGTAAGTGGAAACGGATATTTGCATTTTTTGGTCCTGCTTACTTAGTTAGTGTTGGGTATATGGATCCCGGTAACTGGGCTACCGACCTTGCAGGGGGCAGTAAGTTTGGATATACTTTGTTATGGGTTTTATTAATGTCAAATCTTATGGCTTTGTTGCTGCAAAGCTTCAGTGCAAGACTTGGTATTGTTCGCGGTCGTGATCTGGCGCAGGCCTCACGGGAGTTGTATCCGCGTTTCACCAATATTTTTTTATACATACTTGCAGAAATTGCAATTGCTGCTTGCGACCTGGCAGAAGTACTTGGAATGGCAATTGGCTTGCAGCTGTTATTTGGAATTCCGCTCACATGGGGTGTATGCATATCAGTGCTGGATACATTCCTGCTATTGTTTCTGCTTAATTTTGGAATAAGAAAGATGGAGGCTTTTATTATTGGACTGATTTCAATAATAGGTATCTCATTTCTTGCCGAATTGTGGTTTGCAAAACCTGTGCTTGGAGATGTTGTTAAGGGATTTGTGCCGTCACTGCCGAATGATGAGGCATTGTACATTGCTATAGGAATAATAGGTGCTACAGTTATGCCGCATAACTTATACCTGCACTCATCACTTGTGCAAACGCGCATATTCGATCGAACTCCAGGTTCATTGCGCAATGCAATTAAGTTCAATATTATTGACTCTGCCATTGCGCTCAACCTGGCTTTGTTTGTAAATGCAGCCATCCTTATTCTTGCAGCATCAACCTTTTTTACAAAAGGTTTATATGAGGTAGCCGAAATTCAGGATGCTCATCAATTGCTGGCGCCTTTGCTTGGAGTTGATTTGGCTCCTGTTTTATTTGCTGTTGCTCTTATAGCAGCAGGGCAAAGTTCAACCATAACCGGAACACTTGCCGGACAAATTGTTATGGAAGGTTACCTTAACCTGCGCATACAACCTTGGATTCGCAGATTGCTCACCCGATTGATTGCCATTGTGCCGGCTCTTATTTGTATTAATTATTTTGGTGAAAGCTATACAGGCAAGCTGCTTATATTTTCACAGGTATTATTAAGTATGCAATTGGGTTTTGCAGTAATTCCGCTCATACACTTTGTAAGCGATAAGGAAAAAATGGGCGAATTTAAAATCGGTCCTTTGCTAAAAATTCTTGCCTGGATAAGCGCTTCAATTATTGTTGCCTTAAATGTAAAACTGGTTTATGGGCAGGCAGTTGAATGGCTGAGTTCTGCCGGTGAGTACAAAAGTCTTGTGCAGTTTTTAGTAATCCCGGCATTATTGTTTTCATTTTTTATGTTGTTGGTGATAACCTTTAAACCTTTTATTTCGAAAGCTAAACAAAAGCGAAGTGCCGTGCCACATGGTGGATTTAAAGAGTTCGATTTGATTATTAACCTATCTTATAAACGCATAGCTATAGCTATTGATTTCAGTTCGGCCGATGAAAAAACCATTGAACATGCCCTGGCTACAGGCGGTAAGAATGCACACTACCTTTTAATACATGCGGTAGAAACTGTAGGAGCAATGGTATTCGGAAAAGAAATAGAGGATATGGAAACTGCTATGGATAAATTGAATATCAATAAATATTCAGAATACCTGTTGCATAAGGGTTATAATTGTGAAGCAACCATTGGCTACGGCAATCCTAAAAAGGTAATACCTCAGTTTGTACAATCATTCAATGCCGATTTATTAGTAATGGGTGCGCACGGCCATAAAGGATTTAAAGACCTTTTATTCGGAACAACAGTTGATGCCGTAAGGCATGCTGTTAATATTCCTGTACTTATTGTACGCTAAATATTACAGTGATACTATTTTATTTTGCTGATTGATAATCTCAGAAACGTTCGAATTGCGAGAAGAAGAACCCGGCTTCAATTAGAGCATTGGCATCACTATCGCTGCCATGTACAGCATTAGCTTCAATTGATTTTGCATATTTCTGGCGAATAGTACCTTGTTCAGCTTTAGTAGGATCAGTAGCTCCAATTAGTTTTCTGAATGCTTCCACTGCGTTTTCTTTTTCAAGTATAGCAGCAACAATCGGTCCTGAACTCATATAGGTAATAAGATCGTTAAAAAACGGACGCTCGCTGTGTATAGCATAAAAACGTGCAGCCTGGTCTTTGGTAAGCCAGATATATTTCATGGCTTTTACTTTAAAGCCTCCTTTAATTATATCGTTTAAAATATTACCCATGTGTCCATTGGCTATGGCATCGGGCTTTAGCATTGTAAATGTGATGTTACCCATTTGATTGAAACAGTTTTTAGATTTTTTTTCGAGGCGCGAATGTAATCTATTTTGATAAATATGAAATCAGCACTGATATTACTTCCTGATTAATATTTACTATTACTTGATGGCTGTTAGAGTACATCAGCTAATGTGATTATCATTTAACGATAATTTAAAAAGTACCCTAAATCAGTTTCAGGATTTGGATAGTTCTGATTTAATTATTTCAATAAATTCAGGATTTGCTGTTATGTCAACAAAATTAATGCTGTTGTAGGCTTCAGGCACTGCTTTAAATGAAAATGCAATTGCCTTAATGGTTAACATTTTTTCTACATAACGTTTCATTGCCAGGTCAAGTTCATTGCGGCAGTGGTTTTTACCATAGTAGTCTTCTGAAATTACCGGAATAAAACATTTCGTGTCAACGATGGCCCACATGTACTTGGCAGTAAATGCTTCGCCTATGCCTATACTTTTTTTATCAAAAAATATATTGAGTTTATCACCGTTAGGTTTTCTGAATTCACTAAGTGGTTCATAGACATTTTTATAAACCCAGTCGCTTTTACTCCTTGAGTAGCTGATAAATACATCATATTTTTGAGCGCCTTCTGCAACCCCGGTTACCAGGAATTTATGGGCAAAACGCCAGCTTAAAAATGCTGCTACTGTAATTGCGGCAATAGTTTGCCCGACAGGAATAACCGCTTTAAAAACTAAAATAAGTTTGTAGTAAATGAAGAGTAACGCAATGGAAAGCAAAAAAGATAATACAGCAATTACAGCCGGTTTGGTTTGCAATACTTTAAGATATTTAAAAATTAAAGCATAAAACAATGATACTGTCAATGCAAAGAATAGCATTTGGCCGATGATCAGGTAAAGATTTTCGAGTGGCAGTTTAAGCCTGTTGTTATTGTCTAACAAATCGCTCATAGCCCAGGTTAAAATATAAGGACCAGGTATATAGCCATTATCAATATCAATAAGGTCATTAACAGCATCGCCAACAATAACAATTTTCTCATCCATGTTTATTGCTGTATTTACGCCTTTATCATTTATAAAGAAACCGGTCGGGCTGGTATCAGCAACAAACGTGCAGGTAAGTTTTTTCATTTCAGAAAGATTACCATAAGGAACAATAGAACCTATACGCTTGTTGTTATGCAGCATACTTTTTGAATCATTCAAATCGCTTACTACCCTTAGTGGCAGCGATTCAATAAGAGCTGAATCTTCAAACAATGAGGAATACAGGTAAATGTCATTTTCATAACTGGCCATATCCTTCTCTGCATAAAAAAAAGTATGGTATCGGCCATTACCTGAAGTCTTGTTGTTTTTTGATTTTACAATGCAGGTGTTATACAGGTCCACTGCATGTTTTTCTTCGATTTCATCAAAATCAATGCTGCTGATGTCAACAGTTTCGCTGCCGGCAATCACATTGTATGAAGCATATAATGGAATTTTTAAATCATTAATCTGCTGCATGGCTGCCATAAGGTTATCCAGTTCAGTAATATCTTTACTGAACCATATATCCAGCACGATTCCTTTTGGGCCATTGTTGTTTTTGGATTCAGCTGCAATGGTGTTTAGCAGTTTTATAATACTTTGACGGTAAAGTACAAACGATTCACATTCGCTTGTGGCTTCCGGATGGTTATCCAGTTGAATAAAAACCAACTCCTTGTTTACAATTTCTTCATTTGCAGCCGGCTTGTTTGAAAAGCTTAAAATTAAATTATCAAAACGTCTCCATTCAATAACAACAATTACAATTACTGTTGTGATTAAAAAAGTAGCTAAATAAACTGCTAAACGTTTTAATGTAAGCATATAACTTCAGGTTACTCGCAACCTTTTTCCATTTTTTCGTAATACTCATTACTTTTAGCTTCACTTCCTTCAACAGCATAAGCATATCCCAGCAAGCTGTAAAGTTCAATAACATCATCACAAATTAAAGCTAATCCTTCTTCATCCTGTTCTTCACGCATAAAACTGTAATCATCCAGGGTTATGGCCAGTTCATCCTGCAGGGTATTTAAGGCTTGGCTAACCAGTGAATGTCCATCAGCTTTAGTTTTATCGTCAGGAATATTCAGAAGCGCATCGGCAAGAGAGATTTGGGTTTCCAGGGTTGTCAGATCTTCATTACCATAGTAATTATTATAAAAATCAAATGCTTTTTGGTATGGTATTACAGCTTTTTCAGGTTGATTCATATCCATATATAAATCTCCGATACAGGTTAAATCATCTGCAGTTTCTTCATCAATATTTTCATAATCGATATCCTTGCTAACTGCCTGCAATGCCTGTTCAAAACTTGAATACTCAATTGCCTGGTCGGAAGTAGTATATTCTGCATCGCCTGCATTCTGATTTTTAGAAACTGATTGAGTGATTTCCCGGTTGCGTTTATTATCATTTTGAGGTGTTCCTTTAACTTCAACCGGAACTGCATCTGTTATAGTAATGCTTCCTTCGTCAGTTTTAATTTTAGCTGCCTCCTTATTATTGTCTGAATAATCAGTAAAAGTAAATATAGTTCCATGGCTGGAAGCAGTAGACCCCCTGCCATTATTGGCTTTATAACTATGGCCAACTATTTTATTAACGGTATTTTCTAATTGTGCGCCATTTCCTTTAACGGTATGGTTTTCGCCTTTTGAATTTGTTTCAACTGAGTATTCAATTGGCTTGCCACTCACCGACTGAATCTTTTGTTTGCCGCCTGTTGATTGAAGTAATACAATTGTATTAGCCTGAATAATTAATCGCGTTCCTGATACAAGTTTATCGCCAACATTAAGTGTGCCTTTATTGCCGCCCTGGCCGGGCATTAAAACGCTGACTTTTGCCGAATTTACATTTTGATTATTTACACGTAAGCCTATTACCGAACTCTGTGCATATAATTCAGATGAGACAATTAAACTCATCACTATAATGATTGAACAACTATTTATAAATTTTAAACAATAATGTGAAGGATATTTCATAGGATTTGCTTTATAAGGTTTAATTATGGGGATTAATCATCGAATTAAAATTTTTAGATTATATATTCAGGAGTGTCAAGCTATGAATTAAATCCGGCTTTCTATTTTTTTTCAGGTTGACCAATTGGTAACAGTTGAATGTAATTAGTAATTAAAACAAGGAATCTTATTTTGCCATTTGATTTTTCAGTCTTGATTCTTCATCAATACGGTTTTGTAAAATGTATACATAATCGCGGCCTTTTTTGTTATTATATTTTGAATATGAATCCTGTGCCCAGGTAAGTGCATTCCCATATTCGCCTAATACTTCATATCCAATTGCAATGTTATAGGCAAGGTAGCCTGCCTCTTTCGCCTCGGCTTTTGCAAGTCCGCGCTTCCAGGTATCAATAGCTTCTTCCCATTTGTTTATGTCGGCATAGCGTGCTCCCTGTGCAACTTCAGGCAGGTGTTTTGATTTGCTGTAGAATGGCCTCGAAACACTTACAGGCATTGGTGAAATTTTATACGCATATGAGTTACCTACCTGGCCTGCAAGAAATTTATTAGCTTCTGATTTTGAGATAAGCACATTGGCAGCATCCATTGGTGTGCGGCCGGTTGCTTCCCATGTATTTCGTTCATTACATAACTGTTCATCAACAATGGTTTTATTGTTATTGTAATATGCACGAATTCCAATTTTAACATTGCCAACACCCTGGGCATAATACTCAGTGTATTCTACCTCACGTTGGTTGGGGGCTTCACCTTCTGTTTTCTTTTTGGTGCGGCTTCCATTGGTAATGATAAAATTAGAGTCGAATACTTCCAGTGCAACAACAAGCTCAGTTTGATGCTGCGTACACAATTGGTTTATAAATTGCCAGTCGAGTGGTTTAGGGAAAGTTGCATTCATACTGTTGCCTATAAATCTGTCCGGCAGAATTTTTACAGAATATCGCGGAGAAAAATCCATTTGCTGCTTAAGTCTGCTTAAAGCATGTTGCGCAGCAGCTTTATCGTCAGCAGGTAATTCTCCGGTTAAAATACCTTCAAGTGCATTTAATACTTCATTACTGGGTTTGGTCCGGTCAATCAATAAAATTGATTTAACATCAGTTGGTAAAGAAATTGAAGCCGGTTGGGTTATTGTAAAAGTTACGGTTCT
>JBGARN010000090.1:0-3256 GCA_044230205.1 Bacteroidia bacterium | reverse complement strand
GGCTATCAATACTATAACAAAGCCATAATTAAATTTCATCATGTAATTTTTTGCACGAAATTAAATAAATCAAAAACAATAAAAAGGTAATGCAAATGAGCGCAATCTTTTAAACAAAAATGTTACTTTTATCAAATAATCATTACACCAAAACTAAATAGCTATGAAAAAGAATGTACTAATTATTTCATTATTGTTATTGGCTTGCTTTAGCAGCCGTGCAACAACTCACATTATTACTACGCAGAATTTTTCCTTTTCGCCCCCTTCAATAAATGTGACCCTGGGCGATACAGTTAAATGGATATGGGTGAGTGGTACACATACCACTTCATCAATGACGGTACCGGCCGGTGCAGCTGCATGGAATGCGCCACTGAATAATACAACAACTAGTTTTACCTATGTGCCAACTGTTACAGGCACGTATAATTATGTTTGTAATTTTCATCCTACAATGATGGGAATGTTTACCGTAGCTGGTTGCCCCCCGGTTAGCGGCCAGATTAGTGCATCAGGACCTACCACTTTTTGCAAACCGGGTTCAGTTACCCTAAATGCCTTTGTTACTGCAGGTGCAGTTATACAATGGCAACGTAATGGCAGCAACATTCTAACAGGGGGCACAGGCTCTTCATATGTTGCCAAAACCAGTGGTAATTATCGCGTAATTGTTTCTAATAACTGTGGTTCAACTTTTACTACCAATGTTATTAAAGTTACAGCTAACCCACTACCAACTGCAGTAATTGCAGGAAATGATACAGTATTTAAATGTGCAGCTGATTCTGTTACACTTAATGCAACAACCACCGGGACTGTTACTTATCAATGGTTCAAAAATGGAACTGCTATTGCCGGTGCAACCGGACCTACACATAAAACAAAAGCTGCAGGAAGTTATAAGGTTACCGTTACCTATACTGCAACCGGTTGCAGTAAGACATCAAAAATTACAAGGGTTATTAATAATTGCAGGCTTGATAATGCGATGAGCGAAGAAGATCAGCTTCTTACTGTTTATCCAAATCCTTCAACAGGTATAGTAAATGTCAGATATCAAACTGATGCTGCCAAAGCAACACTTGAAATAGCCAATGCAGCAGGACAGGTTTATATGATTGAGCAAATAACCTCAACAGGAAATGAAATAGACAAAACAATCAATTGCGGTAGTTTGCCCTCAGGAATTTACTCTGTTTCGATAAAAACCGATAAAGAAGTTAAGCGCACTTTGATGATAAAGCAATAGTGCTCAATCAAAAGGCGTATAGCAATTAAGGCCTGTGTAAATAACCTTGGTAAATCAAGCTATTTTGCACAGGCTTTTTTTAGATTTAATTTCACTTGATTCAAAAGTTACTATCAGAATGCAACAGCCGGATTTAAAAAATAAGCTTACTCACTTAGTAATTATAGGAGGAGGATTTGGAGGATTGCAGGCAGTTAAAAAACTAAGGAACAAGCCAATCAATATCACGTGGATTGACAAGAATAACTACCACACCTTTCAGCCTTTACTTTACCAGATAGCAAGCGGTGGCCTGGGGCCGGATGCTATTGCTTATCCATTGCGCAGAATTTCTGGTAAAATAAAAAATGTTGTGTTCAGATTTGCAGAGGTTTTGAAAGTTGACCCTGCAAAAAACCTGGTAGAAACTACAATTGGTGCAATCAGCTATGATTATTTATTGATTGCCACAGGAAGTACAACCAATTTTTACGGCAACCAGCAGCTTGAAAAATATTGCATGCAATTAAAGTCGATACCTGATGCATTGGATTTGCGAAGTGATATTTTACAAGAGTTTGAAAAATCCATTTTGTATAATAATGAAAGTGAAGTGGAGCGGATTTTAAATTTTGTAATAGTAGGTGGCGGACCAACAGGTGTTGAAACTGCAGGAGCTATTGCCGAAATGAAATTGAATGTATTGCCAAAAGATTATCCTGAAATTCAATTTCAGAAAATGCAGGTTCATTTAATTGAATCAGGCAGCACTATTCTTTCAATGTTTGATAAGAAACTTTCAGCAAATGCAATTGAATCGTTACATAAACTGGGTGTTAAGGTTTGGCTGAATACTCGTGTTGAAAATTATGATGGTAAGGTATTGCAGTTGCAAAATGGAGAGCGGTTATACTCTGAAACTGTAATATGGAGCGCGGGTGTTAAGGGAAAGCTGATTGATGGATTAGATGAAAATTCAATTGGACCCGGTAATCGATATAAGACAGATTCGTTTAATAAAGTACTGGGATATGATAATATTTTTGCAATTGGTGATGTTGCCTTGGTTACAACTGATAGTAATTTTCCAAAGGGTCATCCACAGGTAGCACCGGTTGCCATTCAACAGGCATCATTGTTTGCAGGTAACCTTATCCGCATGCAACATAATCAGCCATTAATAAAATTTAGCTATTTCGATAAAGGCTCTATGGCAACCATAGGAAGACACAAAGCTGTTTTTCAATCATTCGGAATCAGGTTAACTGGATACATTGCATGGTTAGCATGGATGTTTTTGCACTTGATGTTGTTGGTTGGATTTCGAAGCCGAATTATTGTTTTTGTAAACTGGATGTGGAATTATTTTTCCTATCAGCGAGCTATTCGAATAATCATCAGGCCTTTTAAAAGATAATGTGATATATGAGCTTCCTGAAATATATTAGCTTAAAGAATTTTCTAATACCGTGTGGCAATTTAACCAATGAAGCTTCTGGCAATTGATTTTAGCTATAATCCTTTAACAAGTACTTTATTAAAACAAAGAGAGCCGGATTCAGAAATAATGCTAACCTGGTATAAACCTTGTGCTAAACCGGTAACATCAATTTTTGTTTCACTAATGTTATCAATTAAAAATTGTTTTACTTTTCTTCCGGTTATATCAACAATCTTCCCATAAAATTTTTCTGGACTGTTCTTGGGTAGCCTGATGGTGACATATGAGGCACATGGGTTGGGTAACAAACTAATTTCTGATTCATAAACAGGTAATTCCGGTTGTGATGTAAGCACAACGAAACATTGTACAAATTGATTAAAGGTGGATAAGGTAAATTGAAACGGTGTAATATCAGAAACTGATAATCCCGAAATTACCTGTGCAGTTGTTGCCGATACTGAAGTAGGCGGACTATCAACATTTGGATAAGCACGCTCCTCATTACAACCACTAAATCCGTTAGAGTCGGTTTTGATTACATAATAATCAACACTGTCTGAATTGAAACTCATGGTATAACC
>JBGARN010000089.1:0-19927 GCA_044230205.1 Bacteroidia bacterium | reverse complement strand
TATTGCATAGCAGGTGCTTATGTTATATTATATATGGGTGCCAAAGTTCTCAAATCCTTTGAAAAGGTAAAACAAAAACAAATTTTAGCTTTGTGCCCTTAATGGTAATTGAGTAAAAACTACCCTGATGAAATTATCTGATCGCATTATCGAGTTAAGTGAATCACAAACTTTAATGATGGCTAAATTGAGCCGTGAGCTGAAGGAGCAAGGACATGATATTATCAGCCTTAGCCTTGGCGAACCAGATTTTGTGACCGCAGACTATATCCGAAATGCAGCCAAAGTAGCATTAGATGATGGTTTTACCTTTTATCCGCCTGTTGCTGGATTCAATGACCTGAGGAAAACAATTTCTGAAAAATTACTCAGGGAAAACAATTTGCAATATGCACCGGAGCAGATTGTTGTTACCAATGGGGCTAAACAGGCAATTGCTAATGCAATGATGTGCCTGGTGAATCCGGGTGATGAAGTAATCATTCCAACTCCATATTTTGTAACCTATTCGCAATTGGTTCAGCTTGCAGGTGGAATTCCTGTTTTTATTGATGCTCAGATAGAAACAGATTTTAAGGTTAATGCTAATGATATTAAAGCTGCTATAACTCCACGTACTTCACTTGTTATTTTTTCATCTCCCTGCAATCCTTCAGGTTCAATTTTCAGCAGGGATGAATTAAAAGACATTGCTGATTTACTTTCCGGTTATCCTAATATTGCAATAATCAGTGATGAAATATATGAGCATATCAATTTTGACGGTAAGCATGAAAGCATTGCTCAATTTGAAAATATAAAGGAGCAGGTTATCCTGGTTAACGGGGTTTCAAAAGCCTATGCAATGACAGGATGGAGGATGGGATACACTGCATCTAATATTACAGTTGCCAAGGCATGCGAAAAAATGCAGGGACAAATTACATCCGGAATTTGTGCAATTTCGCAAAAGGCCGCAATTGCAGCGCTAAACAGCACTCCTGATCAGTTATCTGAAATGATACATTCCTTTAAAAGAAGACGTGACCTCATTATTGCCAACCTTAAGGATATTAAGGGTTTAAAAGTTAATCAACCCCAGGGCGCATTTTATGTTTTTCCTGATGTAAGTTATTTCTTCGGCAAAGCAAATGGTGCAGAAACGATAAATAATGCTGATGAATTGGCTATGTACCTGATAAGGGATGCCAAGGTTGCTGTAGTTTCCGGAAATGCATTTGGTAATTCAAGATGCATTCGCCTTTCCTATGCCACATCAGATCACCTGCTTGTTGATGCTTGCAGCAGGTTAAAAGAATCGCTTTCAAAACTTAAATAACAGTACAGTTGTTATGACTAATGAAGCAATAAAGAATTTATTCAATACCATCTCTGATTTGCGGGTTCTCATTGTAGGAGATGTTATGATAGACTCATACGTTTGGGGAAAGGTTGATCGCATATCGCCTGAAGCCCCTGTTCCTGTTGTTGCAGTTGAAAAAAGAGAGAATCGTTTAGGCGGAGCAGCTAATGTTGCAATCAATATTCAGGCACTTGATGCTAAACCGTTCTTATGCGGTATTGTTGGCAAAGATGCTGATGGTGAAGAACTCATCAGTATGATGAAAAAACTGGGCATGAATACTGATGGAATATTAAAACTGCCGGGAAGAAGAACAACCGTAAAAATCAGAATTATAGGTAATAAACATCAACTGTTACGTATAGATGCTGAGACTTTAAATGAAATGAACGAAAAGGAATCGAAGCAGTTTGCCGCAAAAATAATTTCATTGCTTAACAAGCATAAAATTGATGTGCTGATATTTGAAGATTATGATAAAGGAGCTTTGAATAAAACGGTTATTGAAGAGGTTATTAAGGCTGCCAATAAAAAGCGAATCAAAATTGCAGTGGATCCTAAGAAAAAGAATTTTTCTGCATATCAGCAGGTTAATTTATTTAAGCCTAATCTTGGCGAGTTAAAAGCAGGATTAAAGGTAGATATTGATAAAACAGATTTGAATTCGATATTAGCTGCAACAACATCTTTCCGCAAGAAACAGCAATTTGAAATGCTGATGGTAACCTTGTCGGAACATGGAGTATTTTATGCTGATAATAAATCTGCAGCAATAATCCCTGCTCATATCAGAAATATAAGTGACGTTTCGGGTGCAGGAGATACAGTGATTAGTGTAGCATCTTGTTGTATGGCTGCCGGATTAAGTCCTCATAATACAGCAATAATTTCAAACCTTGCAGGTGGCCTGGTTTGCGAAAAAGTGGGCGTTGTACCTATTGATAAAAAGCAATTGATGGAAGAAATTGCAAAAGAAAAAATTCTGAGTTGATTCTTAACTTAAGTAAATATATAAACAGGTTGGCAGATGTAACTCCATATCATTCGAGCAGTAAAAGCAAAACTGAACAGGTTGAAAAAATGTTCAATCAAATTGCTCCTAATTATGATTTTCTGAATCATTTTCTTTCTTTCGGTATTGACAGGGGATGGAGAAAAACTGCCATTAACATGCTCTCCACTGATAAGCCAAAAGTTATTCTTGATGTTGCAACCGGTACAGCTGACTTTGCAATTGCCACAGTAAGGCTGCATCCGACAAAAATTGTTGGGGTTGACATTTCAGAAAATATGCTGAGAATTGGAATTGAAAAGCTTCGTCAGCGAAATCTTGAAAATAAAATTCAATTGATGAAGGCAGATTCAGAGTCTTTGCCATTTGAAGATAATACGTATGATGCAGCTACGGTTGCATTTGGTGTGCGTAATTTTGAACATCTCCAAAAAGGCTTAAAAGAAATTCACCGTGTATTAAAACCTAAGGGTTGTATTGTAATCCTTGAATTTTCAAGGCCGCGCAATCTGCTTGTTAAAGTAATATATGCCATATACAGCAAAACAATTATGCCGCTTTCCGGTAAGATTTTTGCCAATAACAGCCGTGCATACACGTATTTGCCGGAATCAATAGAGAAGTTTCCTTCAGGCTATAAGTTTCTATCCGAAATGAGTAAAGCCGGGTTTACTGATAATATTTTCAAGCCGTTAACGTTTGGAATTGCAACTGTTTATAAAGGATATAAAAAATAAATGCAACGTATATTAACTGTTATTTTATTTCTGTTTGTTTTTAGCGCTGCTTTAGGTCAGCGAACCAAAGTGCAGAATCTGCCCAAGTATGATAAGCAATTACTTCACTTTGGATTTTCTCTTGGGTTT
The DNA here is from genome assembly GCA_044230205.1 of Bacteroidia bacterium. Classification (GTDB taxonomy): domain Bacteria; phylum Bacteroidota; class Bacteroidia; order AKYH767-A; family OLB10; genus JAEUTH01. The sequence continues at coordinate 16,707 of JBGARN010000089.1, read as the reverse complement.
AATACGGGCAACTTTAAGGTTACCAAAAGCCCCCAATTATTTCAGTTCGATTCATTGTATAACGTTGATAACCTTAAGCAAACAGGTTTTAATCTTGGTATTGTCATGAACATGAGATTAGGCGAGCATTTTGATTTGCGATTTATTCCTGATCTTGCTTTTGGCGAGCGCGATCTGGAATATACTTTTTATGTTAATGGCAAAATGCAGAAACCCACTACGCTAAAAAAAATTGAATCAACCTGGCTTGATTTCCCATTTTATTTAAAATTTAAATCGGAACGCATCAACAATTTCAGAGCTTATGTAATAGCAGGTGGTCAGTATAGTATTGACATGGTTTCGCAGGCCAAGGTGGAAAATGAAGACAAGCAGTTTGTTAAACTTGAACGTAAGGATTATGGCTATACCATAGGTGTAGGTTTTGATTTTTATATGGAATTATTCAAGTTTTCAACTGAAGTAAAAATGTATAATGGATTGAATAATCTTTTGGTTCCTGATAATACCATTTTCGCACAATCACTGTCAGGGCTTAAATCAAAAATCTTTATGGTTTCGTTGCTTTTCGAGTGATTGATTTTAATTTCTCTAACTTTTTTATTCTAAATCTGATTGTTATAATGTAAAGATTTATCAGCATGTTAGTAATCCTAAATAAATGAAAAGTATTGAAATTGTTTTGCAGCCCGAAGAGGCAGCCAGCAATGAAATTATTATTAAAAGGTTAAAAAAACTGGTTGGCCTTGGAGCTACTGATAAAATTTATTTTTCTATTCAAAGGCGATCGATAGATGCCCGTGGGCGATCGGTGAAAATCAGGTTGCTAATTAATTACACAGTAAATGAATTGTTGCCTGAGCCACCTTCTGAAGAGCGTAAGTTAAAACAAGTTCATGATTCAAGACCAGTTGCCATTATTGGATGCGGACCTGCCGGCCTGTTTGCAGCTTTAAGGTTAATTGAACTGGGATTAAACCCGGTAATCATAGAGCGTGGTAAAAATGTACGCGACCGCAGACGTGATCTTGCAATTATAAACAAGCAGGGAATTGTAAACAGTGATTCAAACTACTGTTTTGGTGAGGGCGGAGCTGGTACCTATTCTGATGGAAAGCTTTATACGCGCAGTAACAAAAGGGGCAGTATTCAACGTATATTGAATACGTTTATACAGTTTGGTGCATCTCCTGATATTGCTGTTGATGCGCATCCGCACATAGGTACTAATAAGCTACCTGCGATTATTGAAAAAATGCGGGAAGCTATTTTGAGTTGTGGTGGCGAAATAATTTTTAATACAAGGTTTGAAGGGTTCAATACTGTTTCCGGAAAAATACAAGGCATATATATTTCAAGTGTATTAAATCCTTCACAGTCTGTATCACATATAAGTGTTGAGGCTTGCCTGCTGGCTACCGGTCACTCAGCTCATAATGTTTTTGAATATTTCGAACAACAAAAGCTGTTGATTGAATCGAAGCCTTTTGCATTAGGTGTGCGCGTTGAGCATCCGCAACAAATAATAGATGCAGCGCAATATCACTGTAAAGTGCGAAGCGAGTTTTTACCTCCCTCATCTTACAGCCTGGTTAACCAGTCATTTGGCAAAGGAGTTTATTCATTTTGTATGTGCCCCGGTGGAATTATTGCCCCTGCGGCCACAGCTCCCGGTGAAATTGTTGTTAATGGTTGGTCGCCATCACGCAGAAATAATCCTTTTGCAAACAGCGGAATGGTTGTGTCTGTTGAAGCGTCAGATTATAAGCAATTTGGTAACAGTCCTTTAGCTGCCTTAAAATATCAACGAAAGGTTGAAGCGGATTCTTTTATTGCCGGGGGTGGTAAATTGAAAGCACCAGCACAGCGATTAGTAGATTTTGTAACGAACACACATTCTGATACACTTCCTTCCTGCTCTTATATTCCGGGCTTAAATAGTGTGCAGCTTCATGAAGTTTTACCTGCAGAAATTTGTAAGCCTTTGCAGGAATCATTTAAAGTATTCGGAAAAAAATTAAAAGGATATTATACCAATGAGGCAGTATTGGTTGCAACTGAATCACGAACATCAAGCCCGGTAAGAATTCCGCGTGATGCCCATACACTTATGCACCCGCAGGTTATGGGACTTTTTCCATGCGGTGAAGGAGCGGGATATGCAGGTGGGATTGTTAGTGCAGCCATGGACGGAGAAAAATGTGCTGAAGCTATCGGGCAATTTTTAAAGGTATAATTGTAGATTGGCTTGCAGAAACATCAATAACAAAATTTTCAATTTATCAAATGAGAAAAGTTCAGTTCTTATATTCAACAACTTTATACTTTTGATATCTCATTCAATTTAAATAAAAACCATTTTAATTAAATCTTATGGACACATTAACAGTAGATAAAATATTAGTTCCGATTGATTTCTCGGACAATTCATTAATTGCATTAGATGCGGCTGGTGCTATGGCCCGGCTAACCAAAGCTGAAATTGTTTTGGTACACATTGTTGAAACAATGCCTGTTACATCAGACCCTTTCAGATTTTCTAATCCTGAAATACAGTCATATGATAGCATTATTTTAGGTACAAGTACCATGCATCTGAAGCAGGTGGCTTCGGAGTATTCAAGTAAGTATGGCGTGCAAATTAATGCAGTTTCACTTTCAGGGCGTACCCACCGCGAGATCATTGACTTTAGCCAGAAAATTAAAGCCAGTTTAATTGTAATGGGAACGCATGGTGTTTCAGGCTTCAGGGAGTTTATAGCAGGAAGCAACACTTTTCGTGTTGTAAGTGATTCATTATGTCCTGTACTATCTGTTCAACACAATGCATCAACGGAAGGCTTTAAAAAAATACTTGTTCCATTCAGAGATAAGCCTCACTCCCGTGAAAAAGTAAATTATGCTATCGACCTTGCAAAACTTTATAATGCAGAATTATATGTTTTAGGCGTAGATACATTTCAGAGTGAAGAAACCAAAAGACGAATTGAACTTGAAGGTGAGCAAATTATAAGAATTATAAAAGAGTATGGTTTGAAGGGCAATCTGAAAGTTACTATGTCTGATTATCGTTCCGATATGGTTTTGAAATACGCTGATGAAATAGGAGCAGATCTTCTTGTAGTTATGGCTGATATGGATCGTGACAGTCTCACCGAATATTTTATAGGTCCGTTTGTACAGCAGGTAGTTAATCATTCAAAAATTCCTGTTTTCAGCATCAGGCCAAAATTCAATACAGATACAGTTGATATGCGTTTTTATTAATTAAAGAGCTGTTCAGAAAACTACAATTGTATATAATTTTATCTGTAAAATTTATTGCTTGGTGTATTTTATACACAATTAAAATTATAATTTTGCTCGAGCTTAAAGCATGAGATAAAGAAAGTTTTTTTAGGTTGGTTTAGGTACGGGACGGTTTGGTAACCGTCCCGCTTTTTTTGTAGCCGTTATTAAGTATCCGGATTTGCATTGAAGATTATTATTTTCATAAAGCTCAATTTCATAACTGCCATTTACAAGATCATAAAACAGAAAAGGAATTTTAACACTTGTACTTAAATTCTATTGTTGGTTAAATAGTTTAATAGCCAGCCATATTAATTCCTGGCACTGTTATAAATTATTTGAAAATTGTTTTGAATGAGTTGGTTTGTCGCTAACAAGAGAAATTAAGCTTCGTTATTTTCGTTAGCGTAAATTTTATTGACTAATTCAGCATTATTCGCTAAAATATTTTTGCGTTTCAATTTAAGAGTGGGTGTTAGTTCATTGGTTGCCACTGTCCATTCTTTTGAAACCAATTCAATATCTTTTACCTGTTCGGTTTTGCCGTATTCTTTATTGTATAGATTAATCTCCTGCATTACCCTGTTCTTAACTTCTGCATGCGAAATCATATCTTCAGGAGTAGTAAAATTGATGCCCTTTATTTTGCACCAGCTTTTCAGATAGTCGAAAGCGGGATACACAAGTGCTGCTGCATACTTATGTCCTTCACCAATTACCATAATGTTTTCGATGAATGGTGATTCTTTAAACTTATTTTCCATTGGTTGTGGTGCAATAAATTTCCCACCACTTGTTTTAAAGATTTCTTTTTTACGATCGGTAATCTTTAAATATTTTCCATCTTCCCTTATTCCTATGTCCCCTGTTCTGAACCAGCCATCTTCAGTAAAAACATCGGCAGTAAGGTCGGGGCGGTTATAGTATCCTTTCATTACATTAGGGCCTTTCACCAGTATTTCTCCATCAACATCAAATTTTACCTGAACACCTTTTATTACCGGACCCACTGTACCGAACTTTGCTTTACCTTCTTCAAGATAATTTACAGCTATTACCGGACTAGTTTCTGTAAGCCCGTAACCTTCCAGTACAAAAATTCCTGCTGCCCAAAATGCACGGGCTAACCGGGGCTGCAATGCTGCACCACCAGATACAATAACCTTGGTGTTGCCACCTAATGCTTCACGCCATTTTTTAAAAATCAGCTTATCGGCAATCTTTAATTGCATTTCATAAAATATTCCGTTTGCGCCATTCATTTCATACCGCAAGCCTAAATCCACAGCCCAGAAAAACAAACTACGTTTAATGCCCGTTAGCTCTTTACCTTTATTAATAATTCGGTTATATACTTTTTCAATTAATCGAGGGACAGCTGAAAAAACATGTGGCTTTACTTCGCGAATGTTGTCACCTATTTTTTCAATGCTTTCTGCATAATATATTGTCAACCCAAGATACATATACAGGTAGGTTAGCATACGTTCATATACATGGCAAAGCGGAAGAAAACTTAATGCTATGTGAGAATAATTTACCGGGGGTAAATCTTCACAGGCAAGAAAATTACTTACCAGGTTATCATGTGTTAACATAACACCTTTTGGATTTCCTGTTGTGCCTGAAGTGTAAATTAAAGTTGCAAGATCAGTTGGTTCTACTCTTGATTTGAATTGATTGAGTTTTCCAATATCAGAGTTGTTGCGACCTTTCTCAACAATATCCATCCAGTTGGGTTTTTCCTCAATTCTATCAAATGAAAATAGATGTTGCACAGAAGGCACATCTTTTACAAGGCCATTTATTTTATTGTACAATTCAGAATCACTAACAAGTATTAGCTTTACTTCTGCATCATTTAATATATAGCGGTAATCATTTTCACTTATAGTGGGATAAATGGCAACCTGCACTGCACCAATTTGCAAAATGCCCATATCTACCATGTTCCACTCAGGGCGGTTATTGCTTATGGTGGCAATTTTGTCGTTTTTACCAAATCCCATTGCCAGCAACCCTAAACTAACATAGTCAGCATATTGCTGAAACTGTTCAGATGAAAAGGTTTTCCATTCGCCTGACTCTTTGCCGGCTAAAGCAATTTGTTTGGAATAATTTTTTACCTGGTGCGGTACAATGTCAAATATGCGGGTTATACTCATATTGCTTTATGGGGGATTTTTATGCAATATGAAAAAATTTTAAGAATTAAAGTAAACCAAGGAGCAGAATTATGACTATTGAATTGAATGAATTTAGCCTTGATAACTGCCGACTTATTAACAGCGCATTTATCAAAATGGAAGTTGGCACTTTTCAGTAACAACATTTAATATAATTGATAGTTTTTTTTCTTTTCAATAATAAACACAATGCGTCAGCAATTTTGAGAGTGATAAATAATGAAAATCAGTTTGCATCAGAAGTTAATACTACTTTAGCAGCAATTCGGATATTCCATTTTTTATGCAAACAGAATTAACAAAACTTACCGGTATCAAGTATCCCATTATAATGGCACCTATGTTTTTGGTTAGCAACATAGCCATGATGAAAGCGGCAATGCAAGCCGGAATATTAGGAATGTTTCCAACACTTAATTTCAGGATAAGCGGAGAACTTGAAAATGTAATAGAAGTGCTGCAGGAGTTTAAAGAAACGCATGCAATAACTGATGGTAATTTTGGTGTTAATTTAATTGCCCAGAAAACCAATCCTTATTTTGAAGAGCATCTAAAAATTTGTGTGGAGCGTAAAGTGATGTCCTACATTACCTCATTGGGTAATCCAGAATTGGTTATTGAAGCTGCACATGCCTATGGCGCCAAAGTTTTTTGTGATGTGGTAAATATGGATCATGCCGAAAAAGTTTATAAACTGGGTTGTGATGGTTTTGTTGCAGTAGGGCAGGGCGCAGGTGGACATGCGGGTCCTTATCCGCTTAGTATATTGGTTCCTAGTCTTCGCAAGAATTTTCCGGGTAAGCCGGTTATTGCGGCCGGTGGTATTGCAAATGGTTATTCCATTTGCAGCATGCTTGCCATGGGCGCTGCAGGTGTTTCAATAGGAACGAGATTTATTGCATCGCACGAAGCCGCAGTAAGTAATGAATACAAGAATGCCGTAGTTGAATCGCACATGAAAGATATTGTATTGACAGAGCGCATATCAGGCACACCATGCACCATTATTGACACTCCTTATGCTAAGCGCATCGGCTACAGGCAGAATTTCTTTGAAAAATTACTGAACAATAACGCTACCACTAAAAAGTATTTTAAAATGCTTGTTCAAATGCGTGGGCTGAAACGATTAGAAGCAGCCGTAAAACCGGGCAATTATAACAACCTTTGGTGTGCAGGCCAATCGGTTGAGCTGATTGATGAAATTAAATCATGCCATGAGATAGTTGACGAACTTGTATCTGAAACAAGATTTGCATTTGATGAGCTGCAAGAAAAATTCTTATAGGTAAAAAGCGAATCATTCGCTAAACCAATTATTATTCTAAATCCTATTGGGTTATTTTCTATCTGATTCTTCAAGTGAATTAATCAACTGCAAAAAATACGTTGGAGCATGCATTAGCCTTGAACCATACCAGGAAAAAAACTCACCATTAACAAAAACTATTTTACTGCCCGGGCAATACTCTTGTAATTCGTCAGCATGCTTCTGCTTAAATGGAAAAGGCTCGCTTGATAAAAACAAATAATCGGCATTAATTTCTTTTAATTGATTTAATTCAATTACAGGATAGCGTAATTTACTTTCAACAATATTCAGGAAGCCACATTGCTGCACCATTGCATTAATAAATGTATCACCACCCGCAACCATAATTGGATTGTGCCAGATAAGGTAAAGTATCTTTTTAGACTTACCTGGCAGATGTTTTGGCAGATGTCTATTCAAATAATGAAAATTGGAATTGATACTGTCTATAATTTCTTGTGCACGGATTGGGAATGTAACTTCTCCAATTGCTTTAATCATTGCACAGGCATCATTCAAATTTTTGATATCACTTATCCATACAGGAAATTCAGCAGCAAGTTGATTGATATGTTCCTGCTGATTTTCTTCTTTGTTGCAAAGGATAAAATCAGGATTTAGTTTCCGTATTTTTTCGAAGTCAGGATTCTTTGTCCCTCCAATCCGGGTTTTTGTTTTATGCCATTTTTCAGGATGAATGCAAAACTTTGTAATTCCAACCACTTCTTCATCCAGCCCTAAATCATATAGTAATTCAGTTTGTGATGGCACTAATGAAATAATGCGTTTTGGTTTTTCAATAACCTCAATGCATCTGCCCAGCTGATCAAATACGCTAATGATTTTCATTCTATAATTAATTCTGCTGCTAGCAGGTTAAAGTACGGGAGTGAATAAACGCACAAATGATTCTCCAATGACTCTCCATTTACTTCGCTGTAGCCATTGAGTAATGTTCACTTCTACACTTTCATTTAAATCAGCATTGAAATTTTTTTCAAGCTCTTTGTTTACCAGCTTGTCATATATAAAAGCATTTACCTCAAAGTTCATATCAAAACTGCGCATATCCATATTAGCAGTTCCAACCACAGCCAGGTTATCATCAATTACCATTGTTTTGGCATGAACAAATCCTTTTTGATAAAGAAATATTCTTACCCCTGCATCCAATAATTCTGAAAAAAAACTTTGTGATGCTGCATTAACCAATCGCGAATCTCCTTTTTCAGGTAACAACATACGTACATCTATTCCGCTTAATGCCGCCTGTTTTAATGCAGTTAAAATACTTTCATTAGGGATAAGGTAGGGCGTGGTGATGTAAATTTTTTCGGTAGCGCAAACGATAGCAGTGAAAAATGCAAGCATAATAGTGGCCCGCTCTGAATCGGGGCCGCTGGATGCAATTTGTACTAGACTGTGGTTATCATTATTTACTGACGGGAAATATTTATCAGACAAATCGAGTTTTTTATGTGAGCAGAAATTCCAGTCGGAAATAAAAATAAGCTGAAGCGTATGAACTGCACTACCGGTTATTTGTAAATGTGTGTCACGCCAATATTGATGTTGTTGTCCGGGTTGATTGATATAATAATCTGCAACATTTATACCACCTGTAAACCCAATACAACCATCAACTATAATTATTTTCCTGTGGTTACGATAATTCCACCTGCTGGCAAGCCCTGTAAAATAGGTTTTGTAAAAGGGGAAAATTTCAATACCCGCCTGATGCATTTCATGGCTAAATTGTTTCCTGATATGCCGCGAACCAAAATCATCATAAATGAAACGCACCTTTACACCTTCCTTGCATTTTTTAATTAATAATTGTTTCAGCCGGTTACCAATGTTATCATTTTCATAAATGTAATATTCAATATGTATGTGATGCTTTGCATTTTCAATAGCGTGGAAAACTGCCTCAAATTTGGCTTCCCCATTAATAAGCAGTTGTATTTTATTATCTGTGGTAAGTTGCGAAAGCGAATCTTTTATAAGTAACCTGGCCAGTTCATCCTGGCCTGCCAGAAGTATTTTCTGATGTTCAATAACTGATTCAGCCTGGGCAGTAATTTCATGTTTCATTTTATCAAAATATACTGCATCATTCAGCTTTTTGATATTATATTTTTTGCTCGTTCTAATGTTTACACCGAAAAAATAGTAAACCGGTATACCGATAAATGGAAGAAACATTATAAGAAGTATGTAGGATACTGTTTTTTGAGGATTACGGTTTTCAAGCAGGATTTTGATAGAAACATAAATGGCCGTGGAGTAGAGTATAACAGCAATAGCATCAATGACAAAAATCCTGCTGGTTATTATGTCTGTAAAGCTTTGCATTAACTCGAAAATATTTTGATCGGTTAAAGTATAATTTTCTGCGGCATGTTTTTCATGAAAGTATTCCCTGCCATGTAAAGCAATTTTCGAACATGCCTGAAATATTGATACTGTGTTGGCTTATTCCATAAATACAACTACCGCTTCCACTCATGCTTGCATAAAGGCAACCTGCATCATACAGGCTGTTCTTAATTTCTTGTAGTTGTGGATGATTTTTAAAAACAGGCTTTTCAAAATCGTTAAATAGTACATCGCGCCATGAATCGGGTGCCATTGCAATTAGATTCAATAATGAAACTGTGGGTTGAACAGGTGTAACTGATTTATAAGCTTCGGCTGTTGAAATATGGATAGGTGGCTTAACCAATGTGATGTGATAATTTTTCAAAAACGCATCAACAGGATGTAATAGGTCACCTTTACCAGTAGCATATGCAGGTTGATTATTTATAAAAAATGAGCAATCGCTTCCAAGCTGCGATGCATAGTTGTGAAGTTGAGTTGTTTCAATGTTGAGATTAAATATCTGGTTGAGTAGTTTAAGCGTGTAAGCAGCATTAGCTGAGCCACCACCAAGCCCGGCACCCATTGGAGCTATTTTATGCAGATGTAAAACCACATCACTAACCCGGTAATCATTCTTAATCAGTTGAAACGCTTTGTAGCATAAATTTTCTTCCATGCTGCAATCAACTGAATTGCCGCTTGTAATTAATGCTATAACGTTTTGAAAGTTATAACTGTCATCTTTCAGGTTGCTGCGTAAATTTATTTCCAATATATCACATAGATTTACAGGATAAAGCACTGATTCAATATTGTGAAATCCATCATTGCGCTTACTGATGATGTTAAGCCCGATATTTATTTTACAGTTAGAGAATGCAATCAAAATGCTTAAATGTGTAAAAGCGTAAGGATTAATTTGATGGTTGCAATTAATAATACTTCATTTCTATAAGGTATTTCTGAACATAATCAGTTACACCATCTTCTAATGAGTAAAATTTATTACTGTAACCTGCATTTAAAAGTTTGGTCATATTTGCTTCCGTAAAATATTGATACTTGTCCCGAATATCTCCTGGTATATCAATCCATTCAATTGCAACTGGAATATTCATAGCATTAAATGTTGCTGTTGCCAAATCAAGAAAAGCACGTGCCTTACCTGTACCAAGATTATAAATTGCTGAAACCGGTTTTTTATTCATTAAAAACATGCACACTTCACAAACATCTTTTACATAAACAAAGTCGCGTAATTGCATTCCGTTTTCAAAATCAGGCCGGTGTGAGCGGAATAGTTTTACTTTGCCGTTAGCTTTTATCTGGTTATATGAATGCCATATTACCGAAGCCATGCGGCCCTTATGATATTCATTAGGGCCATAAACATTGAAAAATTTTAAGCCGTACCAATAAGGCGGAAAATTATTTTGTTTCAGAACCCATTTGTCAAATTCATTCTTAGAATCACCGTAAGGATTCAATGGTTTTAATTTCGGAATTAATTTATCATCATCGGTATAGCCAAATTCGCCAGCACCATATGTTGCTGCAGATGAAGCATACACCAAAGGAATCTGAAACTCAACACATAGCTTCCACACATCCTGGGTATAGTGCAGGTTAAGCCTGTTGAATATTTCTACATTAAACTCGGTGGTATCTGTACGTGCACCTATATGAAAAATAAAATCAATTTTGTCATGATTATCTTTTACAAATTGCATTAATACATCACGATGTACTTTCTGAGTGTATTTTTTACCATCTAAATTCTTGTTTTTATTTTCATTGCTGAAGTCGTCAGCAATTACAATTTCATTAAATCCGGAAGTATTTAGTTTACTTACCATACAACTGCCAATAAAACCTGCAGCACCTGTAACAATTATCATAATTCAGTTTTTGTTAAGTGTAATAATTACGCAAATATATCACTGTTAATTTGATCAATTAAACCAAGTGATTTGGCTTTTTCAAACAGCAGATTAATTGCAGCTTTGCCTTGAACGCCCAGGTCTTTTGAAAATTCATTCACATAAAGATTTATATGCTGTTGCATAACATTTTCGTCCATTTCCTGTGCATGCAGCTTTACAAATGGCATTACTTTTTCAGGATATTCAAATGCAAATTCAATACTTGATTTCAAAAGCTGGTCTATTTTTTTAACACTGTCGATATTCAAGCTCCTTTTAATGGCAATACATCCAAGGGGAATAGGGTGGCCAGTTGTTTGTTCCCATAATTGTCCTAAGTCAGCAATCTTTTTCAACCCTTTTGCTTCGTATGTAAAACGATTTTCGTGTATGATTAAGCCTGCATCAAATTCTTCTTTTAAAAGCGCATTTTCAATTTCTGAAAAAAGCAATTCGGTTTTGTTAACTATTTCTGGATAAAAAACGGATAGCAATAAATTTGCAGTAGTGTTTTTACCTGGAATAGCAATCTTTAATTCGCTTAATTTATTAGTGTCAATCGGCCTTTTCGAAATCAATAGCGGACCGCAGTTTTTTCCTAATGCACTCCCAGCATTCAGTATTTTATAGAATTGCGAGGCACGTGCGTAAGCAAAGAAACTCATTTTAGTTACGTCCAGATCGGCATTAAATGCATGAAGGTTTAATTGTTCAACATCTTCAATTACGGGTTTTAAAGTGAAATCCTCCTGAATAAGTTTACCATTAATCAAAGCATCAAACATAAATGTATCGTTTGGACATGGAGAAAATCCAATGGATAGTTGCTTCAGTGTATGATTCATTTACCTATATATCAATAGTTATTTCTTGCTTAATGGGATAAGTCTCCTTAAATAGAATATTGTCTGATTTCCTCCTGTTATTGGAAATACCCCATGCCTTGCTTCTTTCACATCTTCAACAGTGTAAAATGCATCCGGATTATGTAATTGGATATATGTTGCCACCTTTTTAAAGTCGGTACGTTTTATAATCAGGTAAACCATTTGTATTGGTCCCTTAGCGCCTTTACCATCTATTATGGTAGCACCAAGATTTTCACGGTTAAGTGCTGCAACAAGATTAGTGCAATCCTGGTTTGTAATTAAGCGAAGCATTTGTAAGCCAAGGCCAAGACGCTCATCAATTTTAATTCCGATAATAATTCCTGTAGCAAAACCTAAACCCCAGCCTGCATAACACATGATGTTATCCATATGTTTTAGAACCTGGTTAACTGCAATTAGCCAAATCATTACTTCAAAAAATCCAACAACTGGAACTAACGATTTAATTCCTTTGGCTAAAAAAAGATTACGGAGTGTTGCTAGTGTCACATCACTTACTCTACACAAAAAGATAATAAAGGGCATTACAACCCAATGAAACGTATTGCTGTTTATAAATTCCTGGCTAAACATTTTATATTTTAACTGTTTGATTATTGCACAAGTAATTTTTCAATAAGAAGAGGAACACCAATTGTAGCACGTTCCCTGATTATCTGAAGATTGGTAATATGCCTTAAATTAATTGCTTTTGGGTCTACAAGATATTTATCTGAATCTTCAGGGGCATATTCAATAAGACTTGCAGCCGGGTATACCTGTAGAGAACTTCCGATAACGATAAATAAATCAGCAAGGTGAGTTAAACTTATGGCGGTTTCGAGCATTGGAACCATTTCACCAAACCAAACAATATGCGGACGTAACTGTGATCCCAGTTCACATTTGTCTCCCAGTTTTATAGTATCTCCATTAACGGAATAAACTAGGTCAGGGTTTTTGGTACTGCGCGATTTTAGAATTTCACCATGAAGGTGTACTACATGTTCACTACCTGCGCGCTCATGTAAATCGTCAATGTTCTGGGTAATAACCTGTACATTATACTTATTTTGCAATTTAGCTATTGCAAGATGAGCGGCATTGGGTTGCGCTTCAAGAACTTGTTTCCTCCTTTTGTTGTAAAAGTCAAGCACCAGTTCCGGATTACGGCTCCATCCTTCGGGAGAGGCAACATCTTCAATTCGGTGTTCTTCCCACAATCCTCCACTGTCACGGAATGTTTTTATTCCGCTTTCAGCACTTATTCCGGCTCCTGTAAATACCACTATGTTCATTTTGGGGTCGGGTAAATTCTTGATTTTGAGTTTAATTTAATTTGTCATTGCAATTCACGATAAGGTTTTGATTTGATGGACTACCGTACAGTCATCAATAGCATGCCCCCTAAGGAATTCTTCTGATTTCATGCGTTTTTTGCCAGGCAATTGTAGTTCTTCAATTGAAAGATATCCGCCATTGCATTGTATTGTAATGTATGATTTGTCGTTACTGAAAATGTCTCCTGTAAATGTTCTTGATAAGTCAATTATTTTAGATGCCTTGTAAATCTTAATATTTTCTGTTCTTCCATCGGGATATCTTATTGTGAAAAAAGCAGCAGGGTAGGGTGAAAGACCACGTACCTGGTTATAAATTGTGTCTATACTGTTTTGCCAGTTTATGATGCAGTCATTTTTATAAATTTTCGGAGCATTTTTTAATTCTGTTTCGCTCATTGTTAGTTGGTCCTGTGGTGTTTCTTTGCATGTTCCGGCCTCAATTGCATTTACAGTTTTTAAAACTAATTGCGCCCCAGTTGTTTTAAGCCTGTCGTGAAGTTGCCCTGCTGTTTCATCATCACCAATCAATACCTTTTCTGAAAAGAGAATATTGCCGGTGTCTATTTGATGTTTCAGAAAAAAGGTTGTTACTCCCGTTACAGTTTCACCATTCATTATTGCTCTGTTTATAGGAGCTGCACCTCTGTATTGCGGCAATAAAGATGCGTGAAGATTAAATGTTCCTAATGGAGGCATTTTCCATAATACTTCGGGCAACATTCTGAATGCAACTACTATCTGCAAGTCAGCATTAAGTTGTTTTACTTCATCAAGAAAAATACTGTCAGTAAGCTTTACCGGTTGCATAATTCTGATTTGATGCTGCAAAGCAAATTCTTTTACTGCTGAATGTGTTAACTTTAATCCGCGTCCTGCCGGCTGGTCTGGTGCTGTAATCACAGCAACAACATTGTAATTATTTTCAATAAGTATTTTTAATGATTCCACTGCAAATTCCGGTGTGCCTAGAAATATAATGCGCAATTTGCTCTTACTTTTTTCTTTTTCCATTTCGTTAAGCAGTAATCAGTTTCCACTTTCCTTTTATTAAATATGCATAGCTCCAAATGCCCATCGAAAACCAGTATATTATTTCACTCATCCAAACCACCTCAACAGATGCATTAAACCACAACACTACTACAATAATGTATGCAAAGTAAATGATGATGTTGGTGATTTCAATAATTAATGCAATACGGGTAGCACCAGTGCCTGAAACAGCACTTAACAGGTTAATAGAAACACTGAAAACTGCGGCAGCAATTAAAACCACATAAAAACTATTTAGCGAATCAACAATTAAAATGGGGTCGGAAGCTGTTAGCTGTAATAATAATTTTGGAAAAATTGCCAGCAGCATTAAAGGCATAAACAGTATTGCAGCACTCATAATTATTATTTTTTTCATGAGCAGATAAACATCATTGTGTCGTTGTTGTCCTATTAAGTTACTAACCATACTGTTGCTTGCACTTGCAAAACCCCAAACAGGTGTCATCATTATCATATAACAAGCCCTAATGATATTTGAAATAGCAAGTTCATGTGTTCCGAGCTTTTCGATAATTACAAAAAACACAAACCATGCCCCCATTGAAATAATGTTCTGAATAACAATTGGGAGTGATATATTTATAATCTGCCGGATACTTTCCCATTTTATGCTTATAAATCTGAAAATGGCCAGATGCATTGATTTTTGTTTATAGAATGACCAGGCAAATGCATATAAAGCTCCTATAGTTTCAGCCGAAGCAGTAGCAATGCCTGCTCCTTTAATTCCCATTGGTTCGAATCCAAAATTTCCAAAAATTAAAGTATAATCGAAGAGAATATTTAAGCCAGCCATTAATAACGATTGATAGGTTATTAACCTGGTTTGCCCGATACTGATAAAGAGTGACCTTATTGCTAGTGCAGGTATAGTAAATAAAATTCCAAAGCTGCGATAGTAAATAAATGTTATGCTGGTGTGAACCACATCAGCATCCTTGAGTATTAAAGTATATAATACCGGTGCAAGCCAGTGTGTGATTGAAAAAAGTATAAGCGTAATAAAACAAAGAAGTAAAATCGTATCGTCAAATAAACTGCCAACAGAAGATTTATTGCCCTCACCGGCTCTGCGAGACATTAGTATTTGTGCGCCAGTTGAAAAGGCAATGCCTATCATCACCACAATAAAATAGAGAACTCCGCCAATGGCTGAACCTCCAAGTTCAGCTTCACCAACCCTGGCCAGGAATGCAGTATCAGTTACATTCAAAACAGTTTGCGCAATACTACCCAGCATAATAGGGGCAGCAATTCTGAAGATATCCTTGTAACTTGCACTAACCTGCATAAAAGCATGTTAAAAAAGGCGGCAAACTTAGTCATTAGTTTTTGTTTTGACCTTTTAGTTTATTTGCGCCATCATATCAATTATCCTTAAAGATGCCTACATTATTGCTTAATAAAGTGCAGATTGAACAACGTATCAATCGCATAGCTTACCAGATTTATGAGGATAATTTTGAAGAAAAAGAAATTGTACTGGCGGGAATAGTAAAGGGTGGATATGAATTAGCTGTTCGAATTAAGGGTGTGCTGGAAAAAATTACCAATATTAAAATTCATCTTATAGAAGTAAAAGTTGATAAAAACAACCAGGCTGGTCAAAACATACAACTACCTGCCAGTAAGACCGAATTGAAAAACAAAGTGGTTATACTTATTGATGATGTACTCAATTCAGGTAAGACGCTAACCTATGCCTTGTTGCCATTTTTAGATGCTGACGTTAAAAAAATCCGAACCGTATTACTGGTTGATCGTGACCATAAGCGATACCCTGTGATTGCTGATTTTGTTGGATTTAAACTCTCTACAACCCTTAAAGAACACGTTGATTTTGATTTTTCGCAAGGGAATGAGTCAGTGGTTTTAAGCTAATTTTATTCAATTTGTTCAAATCAGCCTGTTTTTTTAAGTCTAAAACAGGATGAAATTCCAGTTAGAAAATGGGACCATTAGATTTATTAACAAATGGAGAATTTTATTAAATGAATTTAAAAACTGCTGAATTAATTTTGATTTGCGAGAGAACATTGTCAGCAAAGACTCCAAAGCAATTTCATTCCCTCGGAGAAGCAATAAAATCAAGCAAAAATACCCGTTAAAATATTTTTTCATTAACATTTGCAACTAATATTATTGTTCCTACATTTGCGAGCCCAAAAAAAAGGTATATTCTTCAAGTTCATTGAAATAGTAGGAAAATAATGCCGATGTAGCTCAGTTGGCCAGAGCTACTGATTTGTAATCAGTGGGTCGGGGGTTCGAATCCCTCCATCGGCTCAAAAGATTTGGCAGACTGAAAGTGATTATTAAGTGTGTAACTGGTCTCCCGTCCAATTAATAATCCACAAGAGTTTA
>JBGARN010000194.1:0-2440 GCA_044230205.1 Bacteroidia bacterium | reverse complement strand
GAAATTTTTCTATAGGTATTATTTATGAATTTCTGACCGCCAAACCCCGGATTTACGCTCATCATACAAACCAAATCAATATCATTTATAACATCTTCAAGAAGGTTTATGGAGGTGTGTGGATTTATCGCAACTCCAGCTTTCACATTATAAGATTTAATGTTCTGAATTGAGCGGTGTAAATGTGTGCATGCTTCATAATGAACAGAAATTACGCTGGCACCATGTTCGGCAAATTGTTTAATATATCTGTCGGGATCAACAATCATCAAGTGAACATCTAATGGTTTTTGGGCCACTTTTTGGATTGCATTCAATACAGGAAATCCAAATGAATAATTAGGTACAAACATGCCATCCATTATATCGACATGAAACCAGTCAGCCTGGCTGTTGTTTATCATTTTGCAATCACGTTCAAGATTTCCGAAGTCAGCCGATAAAACTGAGGGGGCAATAAAGTAATTCATATAATTTGTATTGTGGTGGCAAAGATAGGATTGCTCTTAATAGCTCTATAATAAAAAATGCCGCTTGGTTAAAAACGGCATTTATTTTTAAAATATAGATTGCAATTATCTAATAAACATGCTGACCACCATTAATACTATAGTTTGCTCCGGTTATAAAATCAGTTTTTTCAGAAGCAAGGAAGGAAACCAAATGAGCAACTTCATGTGTGCCACCTAATCTGCCCATTGGTATCTGAGATACAATTT
This sequence comes from Bacteroidia bacterium, assembly GCA_044230205.1. GTDB lineage: Bacteria > Bacteroidota > Bacteroidia > AKYH767-A > OLB10 > JAEUTH01. Next base: position 1,721 of record JBGARN010000194.1, on the reverse strand, counting down.
GTTCGCGTACTTTTTCAGGAACAGCCATTACCATATCAGTTCCAATGTAACCTGGCGAAATGGTATTAACAGTAACACCATATTTGGCTACCTCCATTGCAAGTGTTTTTGTAAAACCATGCATTCCGGCTTTAGCAGCACTGTAATTTGCTTGCCCGAATTGTCCGCGTTGGCCATTTACAGTTGATATGTTTATTATCCTTCAGAACTTTCGTTCCATCATTCCATTAATTACGTGGCGCGTACAATTGAAAACACTGGTAAGATTTGATGAAATAACTGCATCCCAGTCATCTCGGCTCATTTTGGAAAAGCGCCCGTCCCTTGTAATCCCTGCATTATTAACCAGAGTGTCAATAGGACCGATTTCCGATTCAATTTTCTGAATCATCAATCCCACGGAATCAAAGTCAGTTACGTCTGCTTCATACAAATCAATGTTAAACCCCGCTTCATTCATCATAGCACTCCATTCATCTGCTTTTTGCTTATTACGATAGTTGCCAACAACATGAAATCCATCTTTATACAATTCTTTGCACATAGCTGTGCCCAAGCCACCGGTGGCACCGGTTACCAATACAATTCTCTTGTTTTGTCTATCCATATGGTTTTTATTTTATAATGGTTATTAATGGTTTTGCGCAAAGAAACTGCAAATACTTATTAAAGAAAAAGTTTAATAGAAAATTTAGCAATCATTTAAAACTCTTTATAGTCAAGCTTTTTCATAGCTCTTAAAATCCAAACAGATTTACGCTGGATATAAGGGCTTGGTATATCAGGATGATATATAATAGGGTTAGGCAGACAGGCCGCAATCAATGATGCTTCTTTTGCACTTAGTTTTGAAGCTGGCTTTTTGAAATAGTGTTGAGCAGCAGCTTCCGCACCATAAATACCATCGCCCATTTCTATAACATTTAAATATACCTCCATGATGCGTTCTTTGCTCCAGAAAAGCTCAATAAGGAAAGTAAAATAAACTTCAAAGCCTTTACGAAGATAGCTCCTCGAAGGGGACAGAAATACATTTTTTGCAGTTTGCTGAGAAATTGTACTCGCACCTCGTATTTTCTTTCCTTTCATACGTTCATTATACTTTTGCGCTTTTTCAATTGCTTCCAAATCAAAACCATAATGATCTTCAAACCGCTGATCTTCACTGGCAATAACAGCCTCAGGTAGCCTTTCCGAAATTTTTTCAAGCGGAATCCAATCCTTTTTTAGCTTCAGTGATTTATTGTCGGCAAGTTGTTCAGTGCATCGAATTAACATTAATGGAGTAACCGGAACAGGTATCCATCTGTATGCAATTACAGTTATAATACTTATTATTATAAACCATATAATGATTTTTCTAATTATCCTTAAAATCCGGTATAACCAATCCTTCATAATTTCACACAATAAGCCAAGGTCCTCTAAAGTTTCACTATTAAGCAGCTATAAACTTGAGAACAGAAAATGGCTAAATTATATAATCATCAATATTAAGCCGGGGCTATATTCTTCACACTGTTAACGTTGCTAACATCATATTGTTATTAACTGCAAATGGATGATAAGCTTCTTTAAGCAAGGTGGGTGTAATTTTATTCACTTTTAAGTATAAAATAAGATTATGAAACGAATAGCAATTGTTTTGCTAATGGCCTTACAGTTTGGATGCGGAATAGCTCAGCCAACCTTAAATGAAACTCCACGTAAACGGCTAACTG
>JBGARN010000088.1:0-19876 GCA_044230205.1 Bacteroidia bacterium | reverse complement strand
CTTCAGCATATTGTCTTACCAGTTAAACTCAGCATAATAGAAGTTTGATTACCTCAACATTTATTACCCGCTGTTAAAACTGCCCGATTACCTCCATTATCGACCTGTAGGCTACAAATTTATCCTTGAATCTTGATTGGGTTTCTGCCTGGAGTGCAGGTGCAAAATCTTTGACGTATTTTTCGTAATCAAGCATTGTGTTTGCAACATATTGTATACTATAAGTAGTCCCGCTTTCTTCATCAACAAGCATTTTGCTCATCCTGGCCTGCGTAAACAATCCGCATTGCATTACAGCCGGAATATGTTCTTTTTTCATCCATGCTACCCATTCATCATGCACCTCATCATCTATATTAATTGTTACATTATAAACTATCATAAACGAATCTTGCTTTAAACTAACAATAGTACAATTTTTTGTTGTGCTTAATAGCACTGCAGCTTTCAATTCAGGTTAACAGAATAATGATAACAAATTAAGCAGCTATGCTTCTGCAATAAATAAAAATTACTTTTATGCACTTTTATTATCAAGTATTTTTTTAAAATGAATGAAAAAGAACTGGCTAATCAATGGTTGAAGGAAGGACTTATTGCTGAAGATTCTTTCAACAAATTGAATGAGCATATTAAATTAAATCCCTTTTCAGTACACCAACATTTACAGATTGCGCTTTATTTGGGAGTAACTTTTTTAGCTGCTGGTTTAGGATTGCTCATTTATAAAAACATCAGTAACATAGGACATATTACTGTTGTAAGTGCTACCGGCATTTTATCATTGGCATGCTTTGTTTATTGTTTGCTGCAAAGCAAGCCGTTTACTTTTGAAAAAACAGTGCATCCATCGGTTTGGTTTGATTACATTCTCTTGCTGGGCTCATTGCTGCTCGTAACCTTTATCGGTTATCTTCAATTTGAGTTTAAATTTTTTGGCGAGCGGTATGGGTTAGCAACATTTATTCCATGTGTTATTTTATTTACTGCCGCATATTATTTTGATCATTTAGGTGTGCTGAGCATGGCCATTGTTTTGTTGGGTTCGTGGATGGGTATTGCAGTTGCCCCGGTTGATTTATTTCAACAAAATGATTTTAGCAGCAGCCGGTTTATTTACACCGCTTTTTTACTTGCAATTATACTAGGTGTTGCCTCTTACCTTACTCACCTTAAGCAAATAAAAAAGCACTTTTATTTTACATACCTCAATTTTGCTGTTCACATTGGGTTTGTAGCAGCATTGTGTGGCCTTTTTACAATGGATATGTGGTGGCTCTGGACCCCTGTCATAGGTATGATGTTTTATAGTTGTTACAAATATGCCATGCAGCAAAAATCATTTTACATATTGCTGGTATCAGGCCTTTACAGTTACATTGCTTTGAGTTACCTTATTACCCGACTGGTGATTGATGATAATTTTTCAGGTGTCAGCGCAATTTATTTTTTACTGTTTTACTATATACTTTCAGCGATAATGCTTATCAAATATCTGCGCCAGTTTAAAAAAGAAATTCACAATTTATGATAGCCTACGATAGCATTAAACTCAAACATTTGCTGGTAACCGAACAGGCTAAAAAATATAAAAGGCTTAATTTGATTTCGGAGCAGGAACTTGGTGCAATAGCTGTTGCTAACCAGCCTTCTTATCATCGCACCAATATTTTTATTCGTGCAGGTGTTCTGGCGCTCACTGTAATTCTTGCTTTCTGCAGTTGTGGATTAATTACACTTTTTTTTCACCTTGATTCTGAGTTTGCGTTTAAAGGCGCCCTGCTTTTTTTCACTGCATTGTCTATTCTTCTGCTGGAACATTTCATCCGTAAAAAAAATCAATTTGCATCGGGTATAGATGATGGCTTATTGTACTTTGCCCTTGGAGCCTTTATGACATTCATTGGTTTTTTAATTGGTGTTGATTCATCTTTTGAGCTGATGTTTTTCTATTTTTCTATTTTTTTATTTTCATCAGCCCTTACCATACGCTATGCCGATGCTGTTACAACTACTATAAGTTTATTTACCTTGCTGGCAACTGTATTTTTTTTCACCATTCAAACCGGGCCCATTTCAAAGTTAATTATGCCGTTTGTAATGATGCTGCTTTCAGGTTTAATTTATTACTTCTGTTTAGTTTTTACCCGCAACCACAACTATTGGATTTGGGAAAATTGCTTTTCTGTGGTTAAATTTTTTTCACTCATTTGTTTTTATGCATCAGGAAACTATTTCATTGTTCGCGAAGCTGGGATTGAATTTTTTGACATGCAGATTCTACCCGGCCAGGATATTCCGCTTAGTATTTTTTTCTATGTATTTACAGCAGTAATACCTGTCGTTTATATCTATAGTGGAATTGTTAAAAAGAATTACACCTTGTTAAATTGTGGTTTGCTTGCTGCTGCAGCAAGTATTGCCACCTTCAGGTATTATTTCTCTATTGCACCAATTGAAATTGCACTTATTGCAGGTGGAGTGCTTCTTTTAGTTATTACCGGTTTAACATACCGGGTATTAAAAGTTCCTGTCAATGGAATAACAACTGCAGAGGATACATCTTCAGCACCATGGTTTAGCAAAGATGTTGAAGCAATTATAATTGCACAGGCTGCGGCCCATCAGGCTGCAATAAAGCCTGCTGATGAATCAATGTTTGGCGATGGTAAATTTGGAGGCGGTGGAGCTGGTGAGAAGTTCTGATTTTATTTTCCATGGTAATAACAATACATCTTTCATGATTCAGTTAATAATAACCTTTACTATACTGTTTGAATGGCGCGCAAAAAGCTAAAGAAAATTGTTATCCGCTGGATGATTTTTATTTTTCTGATTACCTGTGCTTTATATTGGCATAAGGCACTCATTCGTTTTGGATATAAAGTTTACCGCTACCAGCAAACAAGCAGTCACCGTAACCTGGCCAACCAGCTTAATTTTCCTGAAAACTATAAAGTACATGGCATTGATATTTCGCGCTATCAGCCTGATGTAAACTGGAATAAGCTCAAAGCTGTAGATGTAGATAAGGATACCATAACTTTTCAATTTACATTTATAAAAGCCACAGAGGGTATTTTCTGGGAAGACCCTCTTTTTAAAGATAACTGGGATAATGCTCAGGAGCATCATATCATCAGGGGTGCTTATCATTATTTTAAGCCCGCATCCAGCCCAAAAATGCAGGCGATTAACTTTATAAACAGTGTTGATTTGAAACGAGGCGACTTACCGCCTGTAGTAGATATTGAAGAAACGCAGGGCAGGAGCAAGAAAGAACTCGTAAATTCACTTAAACAGTTTGTATTAGCAATTGAAGAGCACTATAAGGTGAAGCCTATTATTTATTCCAACATTAGTTTTATTGAAGATTACCTGGCTGATGATTTTGGCAGTTACAGTTTTTGGGTTGCTCATTTTTATGTTGATGAATTAAAAATATCGAATGACATCAATTGGTTATTCTGGCAACATCATGATAAAGCACACCTGCTCAATTCATCATCAAACTTTGATGTAAATGTTTTTAAAGGCAATAAAACTGAACTAAAGAAAATCCTGGTTCAGTAACGGCTCAAACAATAGAATTACTTTTTAATTGGACACCTCCAGAAAATATCACTCACGATCTGGTTGATGTTACTTTTCATTTTGCTTAATTCCGGTGCCTTCATGGTTTCTTCTTTTGATTGATAGGCGTAACCTCTCCAAACCAGTTCATTGGTTGAATGGTCAATGAGGTCAATAATAAGACTACCGTTACGGTAGGTTACCATCTGAGTTTGTACTCCTACCTGAACAGGTTGGTTATAATAATACATGGAACTGCCATAGTAGCCATATGAATAACCAACCGCTGGACGATTTTCATAAATAGGCGTGCTCACCATTGCATTACTGTTATTTAAGTTTATTCCAAACCGAACCAAAACATCCGGTTTTATGGTGTCTATTTTCAGATTACGTTTTTGCATTTGTGCGTCTATAGCTGTAAACACATAGGTTTTTAACTGTTCCTGGTCAATATTTGGAATCGTTATTGAATCTATATACGGTAACCATGCATAGGTTTTAAATTTTTTAAAATCCACTTTCTTAATTACATCACCTCCTGTTGTATAGTCGCTGCATGATATTGAAGTTAATACGGCTGCCGTTACTATAAGTTGTATCAGTACTTTTTTCATAGTTAAAGTGTTTTTAGTTTTTTGATTGTTACTGTATGCTAAATAAAAATTTCTAATAATATTAAATTATAATGTGATGTAACAACAACCGTATAGGCATTAAAGACCAATTTGTTGTTTATCCTCTTTCTTTTGTTTCTGTAATTTAAAAATTAATCCGCCTGTTAATCCAAACTGACCGACTGAAGTTGTAGAATAAACAACAAAACCACAACTGTTACCTGAAGTACTAATGGCACATCCAAATCCTGAACCTTCAAGCAACATAGCTATATTCAATTCGCTTTGTAAGCGGAACCCTATCCGGTCAGATGCAAAAAGTTTTAGTCCGGCCTTAAATCCGAAAGTAAAAGGATTGATGCTTCCTGTTTCCTCCTTATTGGCAATTATTCCCAAACCAACATTAATGCCTCCGTAGGGAACTACTTTTTTAGATTTACCAAATTCATATACACCACCTACCAGTATATAATTAATAGCTGTTTCAATAGTATCCAGGTAATTGGATACATTGATATTGTCATTAGCACGCACAGCAATTTTGGTATCTTGTCTTTGATAGGTAATGTCAATAGCACCTTCATTATACTTAAACGGAACCAGTACATTTAAGCCGTATGCAGGCGATGCAAGAAATGTTCCTTTACCATTAGTAACTGAAAATGTAGCGTCAAAAATATATCCGCCAAATGGAGTTAACTCAACCTGCGAACGGGCTACTGAGCTGATAAAAAATAAAAGTATGACTAGACTACCGAATTTAATTTTCATAAGACTCTAATTTGATCACGGATTTATTTTTAAATTATCAATGCAACAATTTTAGTTCAAATAAAACTATTATTCCAATACTAAGTTTGTTTTTTGATAGCACCTTTAAATTATATTATCAAAAGTTAAAACCGGATACAAAATGCAAGAGGCACAACTGTTAGGATGTGCCTCTTGACTGCTTAAAACTTATGGAAATTTTATTTGCTGTCTTTAATTGTGCTGTACATAGGAATTTTATCCATTAAAGCTGCTCTAACAGCAGTAACAATATAAATCTCGGCCTGTAAAAATTCAAATGCAACCGTTCCATTAACTGCACTTCTTACCTTAGTATGATATTTTTCAAGTAACTCGTCTGTTTCCTTTGCAAGTTTGATAGTTTGCTTCGAAACCAGATCAGCTTTGGCAGGAGTCATTTCCTTATAAGCATCAGCTAAGCTTTCCAGCATTTCAATACGCTGCTTACCTAACTTTTTGCGTTCAGTTTCATAGCTATCATACACCGGCCAGAATTTTTCAGCTTCTTCAGGAGTAAGCTTTATCAAATCGGTAATCAATTGTTTTTTCTCTTTACCAAACACAGCTTGTATAGCATCCACTTCTTCGGCATAGCTGATTTGGCCTTTTGTATTAAAGCATGCAACCAGGAAGATACTGAATAGAATAATTATTTTTTTATGCATGGTAAATTGCAATTGAGAATAGTTTAATTATTAATAATACCAGATAAATCCAAGATTAGCAGCAATATAACTGCGGCTTTCACCAAGATCTTCGGTTTTAAATGCATTGTAATACTTTGCCGAAAGAATAATTCCTGTTCCGGGACTCACTTCAGCAATAATGCCTAACTCAGGCTTAATTAAAAAATGCCATGTTTCATCTCTGAATCTGAATTGGCCAATATCCAAATCAGTCCTGCTGTACTCAGTGCCTATTCCTATACCAACAAACGGGTTAATTTTTTCATCGGGCTTGAGGTAATAATTCAAATCGGCAAGAATTGGTACAGTACTGCAATAGCGATATTGAGTTCCTGATAATGCCTGTGTTCCATCATAGGCTGTAACATAACCGGGCTCTTCGTAAAATGCACTCCAGCCTACTTCAGCACCTACTCCGATACCGTCATCTACCATACTTCTAAATTCAAGCGTTGCGCCTCTAAAACTGGGCTTACTGATATATTCATTCAAATCACCTATACCAAATCCAACAGTATAAGTTGCAGCAAAAGATGTTCGCTGTGCCATCAGTTTTACTGATGATATCAGCATCAATGTTATTATTATAAAACTTAGCTTTTTCATATTTCTTTCTTGTTTATAGGTTTTATTGTCTGAGAATATCAGCAGTTTGAGTATAAGCCTGATCAATTGTACTATTAATGCGAGAAGTGATGTTTGATGATGAACCTTCTAAAAGACCATTCACTACACCAATCCAAACTACGGGTGTTTTGTCATTAGCACTAATGTTTTTGCGATCAACCATCATCATGAATAATGACCCGGTTGTATAATTAGTAACCACAGGATATGGATAATACCATCCGCCCCAATAACCGGGAGGATAATACCAGCCGTACCAGTAATCATACCAGTAGCTATAGTAGTAATTTTCCACCTGAATAGATGCATTCAGAATTGCAAAGTCAGCCTGTGCAGAATCGGCAGTAGGAACATACGTATATCCTAAAGCAGCCATGTTTTGCTTAATTCTTGCAGTAATCATGTTTGCATAGGTTGGATTCATAAACTGAACGTTACCACCTGATGCTGCTTCCCCTGTTATTTTTACAATACTGTCAGGCATCGTATATTTTCCTTTGCCTTTAAATGTAAAATCCTTCTGGTAATTAGTGTAAACAATATCATATTGTTCAACATACTCGGGGCCTTTGGGATAACACCCCCACAGCATAGTGGAAATGCCGGCAAAGGCCAATAGCTTTAATAATTTTCCTTTCATTGTTTATAATAGTTTAATAAGTGTTTGATTATTGAGCGCTTTTACCAAGTTTAAACGTAAGACCCCCGGTAAAACCAAATTGTGTAATGGTTGAATACGTTGAAACGCCTGCTCCTGAACCACCGGTTCCGACATAAATACTACCGCCCCAGGCTTGTATAGGCATTTGTAAGTTGGTTTGAAGACGAATTCCGATTCGTTCTGATGCCCATATTTTTACTCCCAGTTTAAATCCTACGGCAGCACGCCATTCATCATCATATCCATTTTCGTCAGGAGCAATCCAAACAGCACCAAGGTTGATTCCTCCAAATCCTTGCACCTTGCCACCTTTAAAATCTTTTAATCGTGCTCCGCCAATCTGGATATAATTAATTCCTACCGGTATATCATTATCATAATACTCAATAATGTTATAGTATCTATAGGAGCCAGTAGCATCCTGATGGGTGTAAAGCAATTCTACATCATAATTTGGATTAACATTAAAAGCTAAAATACCGCCATAAACAAGGCCATCTCCTATTTTAGCTTCGCCATAGTCAATATCAAAACTCTCGTCAAAATTATAGCCGGCAATAGGAGTTATTTCTATGTGCTGAGCATGTAACTTTGTTAATGTGGAAAAAGCAATAACAATGGTTAATAGTTTTAAATGTTTCATAGTATAATGTTCTGAATGCAAATGAAAGATATTTTACAAGACTCAAAAAAAGATTTTAGTCATTTTTTAATTTACAAATAAAAAAAGCCTGTCTTTTAAACAGGCCTTGTTAACAACCAACAATAATATATTTTCTTTAATTCCTGATCAGCTTATTGGTATACGTTGAATGACCATCATTAAATCTTACATAGTAAATTCCCGATGGTAATTCATTAACTGAAATATCAACTTTTGACAGGTTACTGATTACCTGGTGATGTACATTTTTACCAGTACTGTTATAGATATCCAGTATACCGTAAGGGTTAGCGTTATTTAACTGTATGGTTACATTTGACAATGCAGGGTTTGGCGAAACTGTAAATCCGTTTTCATTTACAATATGTTCAATACCTGTATTAACTACAGTGTACATTTCTATTGAATTGGTTGGGAAACCTGAACCACCCGGAAAGCCGCCAGCAACAATAAATTTATTGGCAACACCGGTAGCAGCGCCTAACACTCTTGGATTAGCCATTGAATCAATAGCCCATGTACCGGTTGTAGCATTAAAAATGTCAACACGTTTGCTGGCAGTGGTATAGGTGGCATCACTGCTTCCACCTGCAAAAAATAACCTGTTTGAAGCTGTTCCTGCCATAATAAATCCACGTGCTTCCGAGAGTGAATCCACAGTCCATGTATTGGTTACCACATCATAAATGTCAACAACATTACTCGGACCTGTTAAAGCAATGCCCCCTGCAATATAAATTTTATCACCATAGGCCGCAGCAGCACAACCATATCGAGCCTGGCTTAGTGTTGCAGTTGACCACATATTGGTAATTACATCATATATTTCAACATTATCATAAAAATTGCCACCAAAATCGGTACCCCCTGCAAATACAACTTTATTACCAGCACCGGCACCGCATAAATTGAACCGGGGTACAGTTAAAGGTTGAGAAACTCCCCATCCACCGGTTGTAGTTGAATATAAATCAACAACGTTAGAAGATGTTCCATTGTTTGGATCACAACCTCCGGCAAAGAGTATTTTATTACCGGCTCCGGCAGCTGCTAATTTAATACGTGGAGCTGAAAGGATTGCCTGTGTCCATAGTGATGTAGTGGCGTCATAAATATCAACCTTGTCGTATATTGATAAAATCCAATCATCAGCACCGCCTGCAAACAATACTTTGTTGTTTAAGCCAGCGCCTGCCAGTGATGTACGTCCTTTGGAAAGTGTTGCGCCCGTCCATGTTCCGTTGGTATTATTATAAATATCTACTGCCGGTGGTGGAACACTTATCATTCCAATTCCACCTGCAAATAGTGCTTTATCGCCTGCAGATGCAGCTGCCAGGTACTGGCGTGATGAACTTAAGGAAGCAGTGCTCCATTGTGCATAGGATATCTGAATACCTAAAAGAGCAACTAAAATAACTGTAGTAATTTGTTTTTTCATATTTTAAATTTTGAATTTTCTGTAATGGTAATTGCTGTTATATAAGGAGTGTGTTGCTTTTCTTTATTGCTGAAAAACAACCTGCAATTATTATGGTGCAATCTTAGCTTGATTTTTTCTGGAAAATTGTAGTGAATATTCTACGAACGATAATTTTAACTAAACGAAAGAAAAAGCGGTATAGTTGAATAAATTCAACATCCTGAATAGTTGTAAGGTTTATTAAAATTTGCACCTGTAGCCATTATAAAAATATTGCTGTATGTTTGGAAAAATCAAATTGACTGATGCATAAACTGATCAACTTATTTTTGGTGACTTTTCTCGCCTCCAATTTTTATTGCCATGCACAGCATAGTGTTTTGCTGCTTAATGGTCGCGAGCACCCACTGCGTGCATATGATTTAAAGGGCGAATACCTTATTTACAGCAAGCCCACTGACAAAAACGGCCGCACGCATAAAATGTATCTCGACAGGATTTATTCTGTGCGCGATAGCATTTTGGGTGAGCGGATTGTATACGCTCCCGATACTACTGACAGCCTGGAACTGAATAAAGAGGAAATGCGCATTTTCATTGATGGCGAGCAATATGCCATGAAGCATTACAAAAAACCAATGAATGGAATTACAGGTGCAGCTATTGGTGCAGGCGCAGCTTTTCTAAGTATTTATGGTTTAGTTATACCATTTGGATATGCCGCAATAATCGGTTCTCACAATCCGAAAGTGCCACAGGGTTTGCCCGATGCCCCGCCTAACATCAATCATGATCTGTTTATTGATGGTTACCAGTACAAAGCCAAAAAAACCAAAACAAAAAATGCAATGATTTTTGGTGGAATTGGTTTTGCCGCAAGCTTCACAGTATTGACAATTTTAAAATAACAATAAGCTTAATTTATTTATGGACAGAAACCTAATAACAACTTCAAACAATCTTGAAGGATACCGGATTGTAAAACATATAGGCGTTGTACGTGGTATTACCGTGCGATCAAGGAGCGTACTTGGCAACCTTGCCGGTGGACTGCAATCACTCTTCGGAGGTCAACTTTCTATTTATGTTGAACTTTGTGAAAAAGCCCGGCACGAAGCGTTTGAATACCTGGTGCAGCATGCCGAGCAAAGCGGAGCTAATGCCATTGTTTGCATGCGTTACGATGCCAATGAAGTAATGAATGGCATTACCGAAGTACTTGCCTATGGAACTGCAGTTGTGGTTGAGAAGGAATGATTACTTAAGTTTCAGAATTAAGATAAGCTGGCGATTGGCTGTACATGAAAGAATAAAATGATTTAGCAATAGCCAGGTTTATTAAGTAAAAAGGAAATCGCTTTTAAAATCTATATGTTTTGAAAATAAATGTTCGGAATTAAAAACAAACCTTGTGACAGCAAAAAGTCAAAACCAAAAATCATTTTAATTACTACATTAAGAATATTTTCTTTGCAACCTGTAATTTGAAATTTAATCTGATGAACCTGAATCTGAAAACTTAAGATTTCTAGTTATAGATAAGAGTTGTTTTTTGCAGGATTGCATTCAATCAAATCTTAATTTGGAAATAAAGAATAAAGCATCCTTAATTAAAACCCAAACAGCAAATAGTTAGTCCAATGACTTTTCATAATAATCTTGATTTTGCAAAACAGCTCGATGAAAAAGATGAGCTAAAAGAATTTCGTAATCACTATTACATTCCGCATCATAACGGAAAAGAATGTATTTATTTCACAGGTAATTCTTTGGGGTTGCAACCAAAAAACACTTCCACTTATTTGATACAGGAGTTGGAAGACTGGGCAGGGCTTGGGGTTGAAGGACATTTTAAAGCGCGTCATCCCTGGTTTCCGTATCACGAGTTTTTACGGAATTCATCGGCACATTTGGTTGGAGCGCTTCCGTCAGAAGTGGTTGTAATGAATCAGCTTACCGTTAACCTGCACCTGATGATGATTTCATTTTATCAACCGACTGCAGAGCGGTTCAAAATTATTTTCGAAACCAATCCTTTTCCGAGTGATCGTTATGCGCTTGCATCGCATGCTTATTTACATGGCTTCGAAAAAGATGATGCCTTGATTGAACTTGAACCAAGAAGTGGTGAACATACCTTAAGAACTGAAGATATTATTAAGACCATTGAAGAAAATGCCGACTCGCTTGCACTGGTTATGATGGGAGGTGTAAATTATTACACCGGTCAGGCTTTCGATATGAAAGCTATTACGCTTGCAGCACACAAGGCAGGTGCTAAATGTGGTTTCGATCTTGCTCATGCTGCCGGCAACCTTGATTTGGAACTGCATAAATGGAATGTTGATTTTGCCGTATGGTGTTCTTACAAATATTTAAACTCGGGCCCCGGTGGTGTAGCCGGTTGTTTTGTTCATCAGCATCATGCCGATAATTTTAAGCTCCCGCGGCTGGCAGGCTGGTGGGGCAATGATCCTGAAACGCGTTTTGAAATGCCAAAGGAGTTTGTACCAAAAGAAGGCGCTGATGGCTGGCAATTAAGCAATGCGCCTGTTATGAGTATGGCTTGTCACAGGGCAGCACTCGAATTGTTTGATAAAGCCGGCATGAAACGGCTGACGGCTAAATCAAAAAACCTAACCGGTTACCTTGAGTTTATTATTGATGATGTGTTGCAGAAAAACTATAAGAAAGATGCTATTGAAATTATAACTCCGCGCGATAGCAATCAGCGCGGGTGCCAGCTTTCTATGTTGGTAAAAAGAAATGGCAAAAAAGTACACCAGTATTTAACTGACCAGGGAGTAGTAGCCGACTGGCGCGAACCTGATGTAATACGCGTGGCACCAGTACCCATGTATAACACATTTGAAGATGTTTATCATTTTGGAGTAATATTGGAAAAAGCACTTAGCTTGTAGCAGTATGGATAATTATGGTAGTAGCTGTACCTACGTTTAACATCATTTAACCGGTAACCGGTTTTAAGTATTTGCGCCTTTATTGTTACTTCGCTCCATGAATTTTACTACCTGCTTATTCTCCTGGCCGGTAGTTTTAAGTTGCAGTTTTTTTCATCAATTACATCAAACATAATTCAACAACACTAATTTCAGTTGCATCCCAATCTCGTAATCATCCCTACTTACAATGAATGCGAAAATGCCGAAGCCATAATTCGCGCAGTTTTTATTTTGCCACGGGCATTTGATGTATTGATTATTGATGATAACTCTAAAGACGGAACAGCAGAAATTGTAAAGAACCTTCAGAAGGAATTTCCCGGTCAATTGCATCTTGAACAACGTGCCGGTAAAATGGGTTTGGGCACTGCCTACATTCATGGTTTTAAGTGGGCGCTGCAGCGCGATTACCAGTATATTTTTGAAATGGATGCCGACTTTAGCCATCGTCCAAAAGACCTGATGAAGCTGCTTGATGCCTGCGAAAAGGGTGCAGATATGGCAATTGGTTCGCGCTATAAAACGGGAGTAAATGTGGTAAACTGGCCCATAGGCCGCGTAATAATGAGTTACTATGCTTCGGTGTATGTGCGTTTTATAACAGGTATGCCCATACATGATGCAACAGCTGGTTTTAAGTGCTACAAACGCGAAGTATTAAAGTCAATTAATTTTGATAAGATAAAATTTGTGGGTTATGCATTTCAGATTGAAATGAAATTTACAGCCTGGATGCTCGGTTTTAAAATTGAAGAAGTGCCCATTGTTTTTACTGATCGTAAACTCGGTAAATCAAAAATGAGCGGTGGTATTTTCAGCGAAGCATTTTTCGGTGTGATAAAACTTAAAGTAAGAAGCTGGTTTGTGAAGTATAAAAGATTAGAGTAGTTTATAAATTGAAAAATACATTGGGTCCTCCTGAGCGAACCATTTCTCACGAAAGGCAGGGTCGAAGGAGTGTGGAGGCCTTTTTTGAGGCAATATTTATTGAATATAAGAAAATGCTGAAATATTTTTACACCTATATTTTAGAGTGTTCAGATAAGTCCTATTACACTGGAATAACTGATGATATTGAAAGAAGACTTGTCGAGCATAATTCAAATGAATTTCCTAAAAGTTATTGTCATAATAGAAGACCTGTAAAATTGGTTTTTGCAGAATTGTTTTTGCAACCTGAAGAAGCCATTGAATTCGAAAAACAAATTAAAGGTTGGAACAGAAAAAAGAAGGAGGCATTAATTGAAAGAAATTATAATCGATTAGGTGAATTAGCGAAATGTAAAAACGAAACAAGTCACTTAAAGTTTAATAATGATCATATAGTATAGGGGATTAGGGTATTGGAAAAGGCTTTCGCACTGCTTCGACTACGCTCAGCATGACCCGCAATTATGAAGAGGTAAACATGCGTAATGTGGATGTAGAGAGTTGGCTATCGGAAGTTAGAATGTTTGAGTGCTTAAAAACTTATAAATTGAAAAACAACTTAGGGTCCTCCTGAGCGAACCATTTCTTACGAAAGGCAGGGTCGAAGGAGTGTGCTGGCCCTAATAAGTTTAATAGGAAAAAGCATCTTGTCTTCCGGAGCGTATCTTACAGGATAAAATAGAGGTGCTTTTAAACAAAACATAAGCGATCTTCAGGATTACAGTAAAAGAAAAAATATCATCATGATAAAAGTATCAAACGTTACAAAAATTTACGGCAAGCAGCGAGCACTTGATAACGTAAGCTTTGAAGTTAGCAAAGGAGACATAACAGGTTTCCTGGGACCGAATGGTGCCGGTAAATCAACCATGATGAAAATTATTACCTGTTATATTCCTTCAACGCAGGGAATAATTAATGTTGAAGGTTTTGATACACTTGAACAATCCATTGAAGTTCGCAAACAGGTGGGCTACCTGCCTGAGCATAATCCGCTTTACCTAGATATGTATGTAAAGGAGTATTTAAGTTTTGTTGCCGGATTGCATTTGCCCGACTCTCAAATTAAAAAACGTGTTGATGAAATGATAGAGCTGACCGGATTAACCATTGAAATGAAAAAAAAGATCGGGGCACTGAGCAAAGGTTACCGCCAGCGGGTGGGACTGGCCCAAGCCATGATTCATAATCCGAAAGTTTTAATTCTTGATGAACCAACATCAGGGCTTGATCCCAACCAGCTGATTGAAATACGTGCACTAATTAAAAACCTGGGGAAGGAAAAAACCGTTATCCTTTCTACACACATCATGCAGGAAGTTACTGCCATTTGCAACCGTGTTATCATTATCAACAAAGGGAAAATTGTAGCCGATGATACTTCAGAAATTTTGCAGCAAAAGGCAGGCGCTGAAAATATTATCCTTGCAGAGTTTGGAAAAGAAACCGGCATAAACGATTTGAAAAAGATTGAAGGTGTTACTAAAGTAACCGCACTTGGGCAAAATAAGTTTCGCATACATGCTTCAGGCGATGTGCGCAATGCTGTTTTTCAGTTTGCAGTAAATACCGGTAACAGCGTGCTCTCATTACAAAAAGAAGAACGCAACCTGGAAGAAGTTTTTCATGAGCTTACTAAAGGTTGATTGTATGGCTTTTTAATATCTAGTATTGAAGCCTGCCAACGTTTTGCGTATTTATGCATTTGGCGATTTCGGAGGACAAAATTGTCTGTAAACAATGAACTTAATTCGAAGCACAAAGCTTCATTTAACCACTAAACCATCAATTTCTTGCAGGTGCTGTTAAGTCCAGTGCTTTTGTCCATTCGTTGCAATTAGTTTGTTTATTTGTTTAACTGCTTTTTCAAATCTCTCGTCCCAGTAACCTCTTATTTCTATAATGTCAATATTATGGTCTTTTAAAACCTGTCGGTGTGAAATGTCTAATAAATTTCTTTCTGCTTCACCTAGTCGTGTTCCATCTTGCAAATATTCCACTTCGTTATTGAGGTATAGATAAATATTTGCTCTATTGGAATTATAAATGTCTGCACTTATTTCAAGTTCCTTTTCGAAGGTGAATCTTGAATAAGATTTTGTAGTGTGAATGTCAGTGTCAATAATTACAAGCGGACTGTCGGCTAAAGTAGTTTTGTCAATTTTCTTTGCATGTTCTGTTGCTACAAGATGCAAGTCGTCAAAACTGAAATTGTTTGAGTGGGCAATAATTTCTCTTGCTGCCTCTAAAACAAAACTGCAATTAAAATGCTTTGCAAGTTTTTCTGTTAAAGTTGTCTTGCCTGTTGATTCAGTTCCCAATATCACAACCTTCATTGCAAAGTCTGGCTTCACACTGTCGGGTAAAAATTTCCAATTTGTAAATACATCGTTACGAACAGCAGTAGCAGAAACAGGAAAAAGTTTTTTAGGAATGTCAAAAGCAATGTGCTGAATATTCATAAAGGCTGCAACGAAGTTGCCGTATTCTTCTGATGTAATCAGAAGCGAATAATCAGGCAATTGCTTTTTGAAAATGTCAGCCCAAATTTTTGAAACTGATTCAGAAGTTTCTGATGTGTTGGGTAATTCACCTTCCAAATAGTTGAAAGTTCTTACTTCAACATTCTTCTCATTTTCAAATGTCTTTTCAATCCATGAACTTCTAACTGTGTCAGGAATATTTTCTTTTTCGCTGCAACAAATTAAAACCGTAAGAAAGTCGCACTTGCTCAAAGCGAAATTTATCATCGCTTCATGTCCTTTGTGAAAAGGAAAAAACTTTCCGAACACAAATGCTTTAGTCATTGATTAATTGTTTTTTCCAATGATAAAGTCCGTAAGATGCTAACCCAAGAAAAATAAAATATTCAAGTGAGAGAAAATAAACTCCCTTCTTGAAATACAAGCCAACACAAACTAAATCAACGGCAATCCACAAATACCAATTCTCAATTTTCTTTTTAGCAAGCAACACTGTCGCCACAATGCTTGAAACCATTACAAACGAATCAGTGAAAGGATACGCTGCTTGTATTTTGAAATACGATGGCAAATACAAATGAATGTTGGTAAAAAGAAAACCCGAAATCAATGTTCCGATTAGAATAGTTGCTGCAAGAATCATTTTGTTTCTGAAACTTGTTTCAGAAATTTTATTCTCAGTTGTCTTTGCGTTCCACCTATACCAACCGTAAAGCGTAACAACGAAAAAATAAATTTGAAGAAACATGTCTGCATAAAGTTGAACTTGAAAAAACAAAATGAAGAGGAAAATTTCATTCACTATTCCTGTTCCCCAGGTCAAAATGTTTGCTCTTGAAGCAAAGTACACAGAGAATAAACCAAACAAAGTTCCTAACAACTCAACATAGCTGATAGGATAACTCAAAATTTGAAAAGCGATATTTTCTATTTCAAAGAAGTTCATTGGAAGCTATATTTTATTGACGCACAAAAATTTGTCGGTGCTTGTACAAAATACTTTTTGCTTCCATCAAAATCTACATAGCCATTGTTGAAATATTTTGAGTTGGTAATGTTGTTTGCAAAAACACAAAACTGACAACCTTTGATGTAAAAACTAACTCGTCCATTCAAAAGCAAATAACTTTTCACTGCTGAAGTGTTTGCAAAGTCAATGAATGACTTGTCTTGATACCTTGCAGAAACTGCAACCGAAAAATCTTTGTAAGAATAAACAGCTTCTTGATTGATAATTAAAGGCGGAGTGAGAATGGGAGTAAATACTTCCTTTTGCTCTTTGATGCGACTGTAATTGAAGGAAGAATTGTTGATAAGTGAAAAACTTTTGCTCACATTGTAAGTAGCATTTAACTCAATCCCTGTTCTAAAACTTTGCTCAACCTTGTTTGTGAGTGCTAAACCATTTGGTCCAAACTTTGCGTCAAGCACAATTTCGTTTTCGAAATCCATGTAGTAAAGATTTAAATTGAAATTCAATTTTTGTGATTGATGTCTGAAACCTAACTCATGGTCTAAAACGTATTCAGGAGTTTTGATTGAAAGAATTGCATTGCCTAAACTGTCGGCTAGCAAATTATCATTGCCTCCAAACAAGTCGTTTGTTGTTGGGTCTCTGCCTGTGCTGCCAATGCTGTAATAAATTATTGTGTTGGGTTTTACTTTAACACTCAAACCTGCTTTTGGATTGACAAAATGCCATTGCATTTTATCAAGAGTAACTGTTCCTTTATAGTCAAAGGATGAATAACGATATTGAATGTCGGCAAAGAATGTAAGCCATTTGAATGTGTAATCTGCTTTTGTAAAAACACTCAATTCATTTTTATAGCCAGTATTTTGGTAAAGCTGTCCTAAAGTTTTTTCGCTACCGATGTGTTGGCGGTCATAAGTATTTCCGTGAATTCCTGTTGTCCAGTTAATTCGATTTTTTGAATTTGTGTAATTGCTAAAAAAGCCAATCAGGTTTGATTGAAAAGCATAATTGTATAGTTCTCTTGTTGTCGGCAATCCTAAAAATCCGTTCAAATTAAAATCGTAGTTGCCTTTCAAAAAAGTATAGTAAACACTTGATTGAACTGTTGAAGAATTATTTGGTCGCCAATTGTTTTGAAGTTGTGCCAGGCATTGAGTGAACTGGTCTTTTTCATTTTTGTTAGCGTTTGTTTTTCTGTCAATTGAAATTAAAGAATCTGAAACGCCAAGCCAGGCCAATTGGTTTTGTTGGTGTCCAGCAAGCAAATTCATTTTCCAAGTTGATTTGTCATAGAACAAACCACTACTAATAAAAACTGATTGTGAGTTATTTGAAGAATTGTATTTGTAACCGTCAGAATATATTTTTGATGCTCTAACATAAAGTGCTTTTCTGTTTTTAACTCCACTGTTGTATTCAACAAAAGCTCTTAAACTGTTAAACGAACCATAACTCAAACCGAAAGTTGTTTTGGTAGAATCATAAAGGTTCGGAGAAAATAACTGAACACTACCACCATAACTTGCAACCCCGTTTTTAGAAGTTCCAACACCTCTTTGAATTTGAATTTTACTTACTGAATTTAAGATGTCAGGATAGTTTGAGAAATAGGCTCCCTGGTCTTCAGGTTCGTTTAGTGGAACTCCATTAAGTGTAATATTAATTCTCGTCTGGTCAATACCCCTCATTCTAAAATAGGAATACCCTTGTGAATTTCCTGCGTCTGAATAGTTGGTGATAGATGGAGTTTCAGAAAGCAGGAATGAAGGTTCTTGTCCTGTTGATTTTGCTTTTAGCTCTTTTGAACTTATGTTCTGAAAAGTTACCGGAGTTAGTTGGTCAGCCTGGTAGGTTATAATTACTTCCTGCAATGTTTTTGTTGTGTCAAGTCGTGAGTCTTGGGCTTTAAGTTGACTGATAGCTAAAATAGTTAAAAGAAAAAGTGTAAAAAATTTCGTCATTCTCTATCGTCATTTTTTGTCTGCAACTGCTCATTTGTAAGCTGTCAGCTTGGTTGTTTCATGGTCGTCATAGTATTAGGAATAACAATAAAATTTCCGCTACTAATATAAAACTTATAGCGTTTATACAACCTTTTTATGCAGATTAGCTCTACTCATATTTTATAAGATCAGAACAATTATAATTGTTATAAATTGGATTGTTAACTCAATCGGGTAAGTGAGTAAACATGTGCTCTTTTCAATCTCAAGAAAGCACAAAACAAGAGCGCATAAAAAAAGCGGGGCATACACCCCGCTTTCATTTTTATCAGCTTTTTAAATTTACTTAATAACCTGCATCACTTTAGCATCAGTAATTTTACTGTTGCTTACAAGGCGGTAAGTATAAATACCTGACTCAAGATTTTTGGTGCTCAGGGTAATGTTCTCAGTAAGCTTGTTTACTTTTTGTTCCATTACCAGGCGTCCTGTTACATCGCTTAACTGCAATGTTGCATCTTCTTTAAGATTACTTACAGGAATTGAAACCATATCCACACCAGGGTTCGGATAATTCTGGCCTAAACTTAAACTCAGCATCTGTGCATCAAACTCTTCAGTGCTAAGCAGGTTATCAAACCAGTCGTATGATTTTTTAATAATTTCATTTTTGGTAGCCTGGCTTGAGAGCATTTCAATACCTACTCCTAAATAAACTGTTTTGTAAACACCATCAGTAAAACGTACACCACCTTTTTTTGCAGTGCCGGTGCCGTAGTAATTAATTACTGCAGCTGTACCTAATGGACTAATTTCTTCCGGATAAAAATACGGGCCGCCTGAACCATTACCATAATAATTGATCAGCGTAGTATTAGGCACGCTGCCAAATACTACATCAGATGTATTAAGATTGAAGGCAACGTTAGGAGCTGTTGTTCCGTCATTAAGGAATGAAGCATGTAAATAATTGGTGTAAAATGCCTGGCAGGTAGGAGTATAGTATGGCGAGTTGGCAACATCAAATTGTTCCCAGCCAATATCCTGTCCGGCAATGAATAACCGTCCGCCATTATCTAAGAATGAAGTAAACTGGGTTACCAGGTTATCAGTAAGTCCGGGGAAAGTCCAGCCTACGTTATAAAATATTTTAGTTACACCTGTTAAAGCATTGTCAGCTGCTATTCGTGCAGCAACTAAATCGTTAGTTACAACATAAGTTGAACAGTTGGCATATGTTAATCCATCAATATAATCCTGCTCCCAGTTGGCTGCGCTTCCGCCACTGCCATCACCTAATCCTGCAGAGTTATTTATGAGCAAGGTAGTGGCTCCTGAAAGAACATATACGGTAATAGTCATAGCCGGTGAATTAGGATATGTTACCGAGGTAATGGTTAAGGTGTATTGTCCTAAACCAATTGCAGCATCGGGTGTTACATTAATAGAAACCGGAATGGTGGAACCTGCAGGAACTGTAACAGTAGCAGGTGATGTATAGGTAATGCCATTAGCTGTAAAATCTGAAGCCCATGATG
>JBGARN010000087.1:0-20237 GCA_044230205.1 Bacteroidia bacterium | reverse complement strand
CTCATAATAACAGTTGACCTTTGGAACAATTGTAAATTCAGATTCAGAAAAAACAAATTTGTAAAACAGGCTTGTAAAAATTACCGTGCTATTTTTTATTTCTTCATTAAAATTATTGGTGCCATTAAATTTATAAGTACCAGTAAGATTAATTCCGAAATTGTTTTTCCCTGCGAAATAGTTAGCATATAAAAACCAATCTGTAGTTCCTGTTCCCGGTTGAATCATTGCATCAGCACGCTGTTCATTAAAATATACATTATTATTACCTACAGGCAGTTTAATGCCAATTCCGGGAGCCAGTCGCTGTGTAAAATTACTTTCTCCTTCCGAAGCAATGAGGTGATACGCGGCAAATAAACTGATATCACCTATGCCTTCTGTTTTTGATAGCTCATTATTCATTTTCATGCTGTTAAACTTTAAAGGAACAACTGCATTAAATTCAATGCGCTTATGAATGTAATATTTGGCTCTTAATTCAACTGAACGGTAGATCTCATAATCCTCATCGCTTAATACAGCAGTGTTTTCATCATAATGATTCAATTGGTTATTCTGATTGGCATTTCTAAGATGCCCGTCAGGAAACATATGAGATTGACTAGCTGACATATGATACCCGTTAAATGCCCTGTAGCGATAACTCAGACCAATTGAGCTTTGATTTCCATAAGGTGTAATCCCCATATACGAGCCACACATATCGCATGCCAATGCATGAATTGGCAATACAATGATGATAATATATATGAATATCGACTTGTTCATTTTAATAGCGTATTACTGTGTCGGTAAAGCGCCTGAATAAACCTTACCGTTTCAAAAAAATTGTTTTACAATTACGAATACTAATTCAATACACCGCAGGATGTCAATTGATTGCACCCGGATAAGTGATTTAAGCAGATAATCGAATTATTGTCGCAGAAGAATAAACTGAAAAATCAGCAGGCTGGTGGATGAAACACTCCCGGTAAAAAAGGTTTGCAAAACAAATTACTATTGGAGGTTTTATTTATGAAAGTAAAGTAGCTGTCTATAAAAACAAAACGAAACGGCTGATTCAGGAATAGAAGTTCAGGACCATTTTTTAAACTATTGGGAGTATCCTCTTTTTGTTGTTCATCCTCCTTTAGCTTTTTTTGAAGGTGACAATGCCCTTCGCAATGCATAGAAGGCCTGGATTTGTTTTCGCAAAGGTTTTCAGCAATGTATTTTTTATTGATTTCGTAAGCTGTAATGCAAACAGTACTACCAAGGATATTACATCCCAGGCTTAAAATGAGCAGATATGTCAATAGTTCTTTTAAAACCGCCATCTGGCTACAAATGTATATTTTGTTTAACAACCTGTTAATCTTAAAACTGTAAAATTTGCACAACAAAGAAGTTGTTATCTTTTTGATTCAATAATGATTGGAATCATTTTATTTGGTAAATTTTATAATCTGTGGTTTTATTTTAGGAGCCTATAAATTAATCATCTGGTAGCAGAAAACAGATAATTTTATGCACTTTTTGCGCCTCTGATTATAAAACATAATTTCGCGCTGAAATTTATATTGCTGCTTGCGGTAATTCTTAATCAAATTAATATGCTACTAAGTGTTCCGGCTGATTATCTTCCCATTGCCATGATGTTTGTGGTGGCTACCGGTTTTGTTTTAACCACTATTATTGTAACCCATTTTTTAGGCCCCACCCGCAAATCAGTTAAGAAACTTGATACGTTTGAATGTGGAATAGAGCCACAAGGTAACGCCCGCATTCCTTTTTCAATTAAATATTTTCTAATAGCGATTCTGTTTGTTTTGTTTGATGTGGAGGTAATTTTCATGTATCCGTGGGCCGTAAATTTTAAACAGATGGGATTATATGGTTTTATTGAAATGCTCATTTTTATTGCAATATTGCTGGTAGGGTATTTTTACATTCGTAAAAAGGGCGCATTTAAATGGGAGTAATTTCAATTAAAAAACAGATGATACTTAACATTCAATTATAAATTCAGGAAAATGGCAAACATTGTAAAAGCACCCGATGGATATGAAGGACATGGTTTCTTTGCCACAAAGCTGGACTATGCAATAGGCCTGGCCCGTAAAAATTCATTATGGCCGTTGCCTTTTGCTACATCATGTTGCGGAATTGAGTTTATGGCAACTATGGCATCACATTATGATTTGTCGCGCTTTGGTTCTGAGCGTTTAAGTTTTTCTCCCCGTCAGGCCGATATGCTTATGGTAATGGGAACAATTGCAAAAAAAATGGGACCGGTTTTACGCCAGGTTTATGAACAAATGGCTGAGCCTAAATGGGTGCTCTCTGTTGGTGCCTGCGCAAGTAGCGGTGGTATATTTGATACCTATAGTGTGTTGCAAGGCATTGACCGCATTATACCAGTTGACGTTTATGTTCCGGGTTGTCCGCCACGTCCTGAGCAGATTATTGATGGAATTGTGCAAATCCAGGAATTAGTGCAAAATGAATCATTACGCAGGCGAAATTCACCTGAATATAAAGAACTAATGGCAAGTTACGGAATTCAATAATTAATATTGGTTTTGAGTTTAAGGTTAAATGTACCATTTTTCCTCAACCTTATACGCGAACCTAAAAAATGAAATATGCAAACACCCGATTTAGCAACTTTCGAAAACAGGTTAAAAGAGAAATTTCATAACAAAATTGAATCTGTTGAATTACTATATGATATGGTTTGTGCAACTGTATCGCTCGATGCAATAAAGGATGTGATTAAGTTTTTACATGATGAAGAAGGTTATACGTTTCTTACTACTTGTAATGGAATGCACTTTCCCGATGCAGAAGAGAAATTCGGGATGGTTTATCACCTTCATAACCTTGTTGCGAATCTCCGCATTCGCTTAAAAACTTTTACTAAAAGCTTAAAAACTTTTACTAAAAGTGATTTTCCTACCTTTCCTTCAATAATGGATATTTATCCATCTGCCGATTGGATGGAAAGACAGGAATATGATTTTTTTGGATTTCATTTTACGGGGCATAAAAACCTCAGGCGCATACTCAACATGGATAATATGGAAGGCTGGCCAATGAGAAAAGAATACCCGCTTGAGGACCAGGCACGTTTTGACAAGGATGATAAGATGTTTGGAAGATAATAAAGTCAAATTCGAAATATTGATGTTTACTATTCATAATTAAAATTAATGCAAGAAACGACAGCAATAGAGCATAAGGAATATACGGTTCTTAATCTTGGGCCTACACATCCGGCAACTCACGGTATTTTTCAGAACGTACTGAAGATGGATGGCGAGCTGATTATGGATGCTGAGCAAACTATCGGTTATATACATCGTGCATTCGAAAAACTGGCTGAACACCGTCCATTTAACCAGATAACACCAATTACCGATAGATTAAATTACTGTTCATCGCCTATAAACAATATGGGCTGGCACATGACTGTTGAAAAACTTGCTAAAATTGAATTGCCTAAGAGAGTTGAATACCTGCGTGTAATAGTTATGGAGTTATCCCGTATTGCCGATCATATAGTTTGCAATACCGTGATCGGGGTTGATAGTGGTGCAATGACAGGCTTTTTGTACGTCTTCCAGTGGCGTGAAAAAATTTATGAGATTTTTGAAGAAATATGTGGGGCACGTTTAACAACTAACATCGGCCGTATAGGTGGTTTTGAAAGAAACTTTTCTCAAACGGCATGGACTAAAATTGAGAATTTTTTAAAAGATTTTCCAAAGGCATTAAAAGAGTTTGAAGCCTTGTTAGTGCGCAATCGCATTTTCATGGATCGCACTATTGACTGTGGTCCTATCAGTGCCGAAAAAGCTCTTTCATACAGCTTTACCGGGCCCAACCTGCGTGCTGCAGGTGTTGATTATGATGTCAGAGTAATGAATCCGTATTCATCATACCAGGATTTTGATTTTATTATACCTGTTGGAACTAATGGCGACACTTATGATCGCTTTATGGTGCGTCAGCAGGAAATGTGGGAAAGCCTGAGTATAATTAAACAGGCAATGGAAAAAATGCCTTCGGGTGATGTGTATCATGCCGATGTGCCTGACTTTTATCTTCCGCCTAAAGAGGATGTTTATTCTAAAATGGAAGCACTCATCTATCATTTCAAAATAGTGATGGGTGAAACTGATATCCCTGTCGGAGAAGTATATCATGCCGTGGAAGGTGGAAATGGCGAATTAGGGTTTTACCTGGTTAGCGATGGAGGCAGAACTCCTTATCGCTTGCATTTCCGCAGGCCTTGTTTTATTTATTACCAGGCATTTACAGATATGATAAGGGGTCGGATGTTAAGTGATGCAATATTAACTATGAGCAGCATGAATGTGATAGCAGGGGAGTTGGATGCATAAACAATTTTGATATAATTTATTTAATGGATCATTCAGTAAATATTAAATTTTCAGAAGAGAGCATGGCGGTGGTTACTAAAATCATCAGCCGTTATCCTGAAGGAAAACAGAAGTCGGCACTTATTCCCATCCTTCATGTGGCGCAAGCTGAATTTGACGGCTGGCTTAGTGTACCGGTTATGGATTATGTAGCCTCTATTCTTAAAATTCAGCCTATTGAAGTTTATGAAGTGGCTTCGTTTTACAGCATGTATAACCTAAAGCCTGTTGGCAAGTGCACACTTGAAGTTTGTCGCACCAGTTCATGCTGGCTGCTTGGTGCTGAAGATATTGTTCGACATATAGAGAAGAGGTTAAATATAAAGGACGGTGAAACAACGCCTGACGGAATGTTTACATTAAAAACAGTTGAATGTCTCGGTTCATGCGGAACAGCACCCATGTTGCAATGCGGTGCCGCGTATCACGAAAATCTTACACTTGAAAAGGTAGATAGTTTGATCGATGATTTAAGAACTGCCGGAAAACGCAGAACCTATACTGAATCAATTTAATTATGAAAAGGAAATTATTGCTCGGGCAGATTGACGCTCCCAACATACAAACACTTGAAGGTTATCGAAATGCCGGAGGTTATCGTTCAGTTGAAAAGGCATTAAAGACAATGACTCCGGAAGCCATTGTGGAGGAAGTTAAAATTAGCGGTTTGCGCGGACGTGGTGGTGCAGGTTTTCCTACAGGAATGAAATGGAGTTTTCTGGCAAAGCCACCGGGGGTGCCGCGTTACATTGTTTGCAATGCTGACGAGTCTGAACCGGGTACATTCAAAGACAGGTACCTGATGGAAAAAATTCCACACCTGTTGATTGAAGGAATGATCACATCAAGCTATGCCCTCGGCTGTGCTACGTCCTATATTTATATCAGGGGTGAATATTTTTATGTTTCGCGAATTCTGGAAAAAGCAATTGATGAAGCCTATGCTGCCGGACTACTTGGTAAGAATATTCTTGGTACTGATTATTCGCTAGACCTGTATGTTCAGGTTGGAGCAGGCGCATATATATGTGGTGAGGAAACAGCTTTACTCGAATCACTGGAAGGTAAGCGGGGAAATCCTCGACTGAAGCCACCTTTTCCGGCTGTTGCAGGATTATGGGGTTGTCCAACGGTTGTAAATAATGTAGAAACAATTGCTGCTGTTGTACCTATTGTAAATGATGGTGGTGCTGCCTATGCAGCCATTGGAATTGGAAAATCAACCGGAACAAAATTAATTTCAGCCTCAGGGCACATCAATAAACCCGGAGTTTACGAAATAGAATTAGGCATTTCTGTTGAAGAATTTATTTACAGTGATGATTTTTGCGGTGGCATTCGCAACAACAAAAAATTAAAGGCAGTGGTGGCCGGTGGTTCATCAGTGCCAATACTTCCTGCTGATTTAATTTTAAAAACTGCTGCAGGCGAACCACGCCTTATGACCTATGAATCACTGGGAGATGGGGGTTTCGTTTCAGGAACCATGTTGGGCTCAGGTGGATTTATTGTAATGGATGAAGATACCAGTATTGTTAAAAATCTGTACACGTTTACTCGTTTCTATCACCATGAAAGTTGCGGACAATGCTCGCCTTGCCGGGAAGGAACCGGTTGGATGGAAAAAATAGTTCATCGCATTTTAGACGGGCACGGTACACTAAATGATATCGATTTGCTTTGGGATATTCAAAGTAAGATAGAAGGCAAAACCATATGCCCGCTTGGCGAAGCCGCTGCATGGCCTGTGGCAGCGGCCATACGGCATTTCAGAAAAGAATTTGAAGAGTATGTTAGTAATCCTTCAACAATAAAAGATGTGAAACATTATTACAGGCTAAACAACATTGAGCCCGAATTAGCATAATCGGTAAGCCTTAATACAAGCGAGATAAAATAGAAACGAAATTCAAACACGCGTTATATGCCAAAAGTAACCATAGATGGTCATTCTATAGAAGTTCCTGAAGGAACAACCATACTGCAGGCAGCACGTATGATTGGCGGAAATATTGTACCGCCTGCAATGTGCTATTACAGCAAGTTGAAAACTACTGGCGGATATTGCCGTACATGTATAGTAAAGGTTAGTAAAGGTTCTGAAAAGGATCCAAGACCAATGCCTAAGCCGGTACCGAGTTGCCGTCAGACAGTTATGGATGGCATGGAAGTGCAGAACATAACATCGCCTGAAATTTTAGAAGCACGTGCAGGAGTTGTTGAATTCCTATTAATTAATCATCCGTTAGATTGCCCGATATGTGACCAGGCTGGCGAATGTGATTTGCAGAATTTAAGTTATGAAAATGGCAAAGCAGCAACACGTTATGAATTTGAACGCAGAACTTTTCCCCAGATAGATATTGGCGATAAAATAAAGCTGCACATGAACAGGTGTATTCTTTGTTATCGCTGCGTAAAAACTGCAGAACAAATTACAGATGGTCGTGTACATGGTGTGATTAGCCGTGGAGATCATGCTGAAATAAGCACCTATATTCATCAGGCAATTGATAATGATTTTTCAGGGAATGTAATTGATGTATGCCCTGTGGGGGCCTTAACTGATAAAACATTTCGTTTTAAATCGAGGGTATGGTTTACCAAGCCTGTAGATGCTCATCGAAACTGTACCAAATGTTCTGGCAGAGCGGTGGTATGGCTAAGCGGTGATGAAGTATTGCGTGTAACAGGTCGTAAAGATAAGTATGGTGAATTGGAAGATACGCCTGAAGGAAAACCGGGCTGGATTTGTAATGAATGCAGATTTGAGCGAAAGCAAAAATCAGACTGGGTTATTGAAGGGCCGCGAAAAATAAATCGCCATTCTGTTATTTCACAGAATCATTATGAATCGTTAAAGCAATTGAAGATTGATATCAGTAATCAGAAAAAATTACTGGAAGTTGCTCATCAAAATGAAATAAATAAAAACTGATAAAAGGTCGGCAGCTACTTGATAACAATAGTTGCAAAATCTTAAAATTATAAATGGAACAATTAGACTTAATAGTTAAACTTATTTTAGTACTGGCGGTGTTTTTAGTTGCATTGCTCGTTGCTATGTATTCCACCTATACTGAACGTAAGGTTGCAGCTTTTTTACAGGACAGGCTTGGGCCAAACCGGGCAGGACCATTTGGTATATTCCAGCCACTTGCTGATGGGGCTAAAATGTTTATGAAAGAAGAAATTATTCCGGATAAAGCCGATAAGTTCTTGTTTATTCTCGGTCCTTGCATTGCCATGATGACGGCTTGTATGACCGGTGTGGTTATTCCTTGGGGCAGTTCGTTGGTTATAGACGGTAAAGAGTATATCATGCAGGTTACGGATATCAATGTCGGTATACTCTATGCTTTTGCAGTGGTTTCAATTGGTGTTTATGGAATTATGATTGGCGGCTGGGCATCTAACAATAAATACTCTTTATTGGGGGCCTTAAGAGCTTCTTCGCAAATGATCAGCTATGAACTTGCTATGGGCATGTCAATTATAGCATTGGTAATGACAACCGGTTCATTGAGCTTACGCGATATTGTTGCCGGCCAGGAAGGTTGGCACTGGAATGTTCTCTATCAACCATTAGGATGCCTGCTGTTTGTTATTTGTGCATTTGCTGAAACCAATCGTGCTCCATTCGATTTGCCCGAATGTGAAACTGAACTTGTTGGTGGTTATCATACCGAGTATTCATCTATGAAACTGGGTTTTTATCTTTTTGCTGAGTATATAAACATGTTTATTTCATCAGCAATTATTGCTTCGCTTTATTTTGGTGGTTATAACTTTCCATTTATCAGCAGCATTGATGCACCCCATAACGTTATAGCACTTATAGGCACCGGGATATTGTTCCTAAAAATCACCTTCTTTATTTTCTTCTTCATGTGGGTGCGTTGGACACTGCCTCGCTTCCGTTACGATCAATTGATGAAACTTGGCTGGGGTATATTACTTCCGCTATCAATATTGAATATTGTAATTACAGGATTGGTTTCATTATGGAGAAATGGATTATTAACCTGGTAAACACAATTAGTTATTTCATTGTGCCAACACGATGAACAAATAAGTTAAATAGACAAAATGCAATTAACTAACAGATCAAAAGTAGTTGTTCAAAAGGAAATGACATTGGCAGAAAGGCTTTACCTTCCTGCTATTGCAGGTGGTTTACGCATTACGTTAAGTCATTTCTTTAAAAAGAAGCCTACTATAAATTATCCTGAAGAAAAACGGCCGTTTGCGCCAGTTTTTCGCGGACAACATGTGTTGAAGCGCGATGAGCAGGGACGGGAAAATTGCACGGCTTGCGGACTGTGTGCTGTGGCATGCCCTGCCGAAGCAATTACAATGACAGCTGCCGAGCGAAAACCCGGTGAAGAGAAATTATACCGCGAAGAAAAATATGCTGCAGTGTATGAAATAAATATGTTGCGTTGTATATTTTGTGGTTTATGTGAAGAAGCATGCCCTAAAGAGGCAATTTTTCTTACTGACAGAACTGTAAACGTTGGAACATTACGCGATGGATTTATTTATGGCAAAGATAAATTGGTAGAAGGGGTGGAAGCAGATAAACGAATTGATGTTGGTAAACGTGGAGGTGCACATCGTAAATTTTAAAAAAAAACGCTCTGCATCAAAGATTAATAAAAAAGCATGGTTGTAGTTTTAATTGCTTCCAGACTAAATTAGTAAGAGAGTTTAAACAATAATTATAAAAGAAATTCAAATTAAAATTCAGCGTTGAAAAAACTGTGATAAAAAGTTTCATTCTTATCCCCTAAACTATATTTTCGCGCACTGTTTAGAATCGTTTAGGTTTGATTTTAGAAGTTCAATGCTAAGAATTACTCATTCCAAACCTTTACTTCAAATTGTAGTATGAACCTCATAGCCTTCTATATACTTGCTACGCTGTCCATTTTCAGTGCAATGATGGTTGTCTTTTCAAAAAAGCCGGTTCATAGTGTGCTATATCTTATCTTTTGTTTTTTTACCATAGCAGGCCATTATATATTGCTTAATGCTCAATTCCTGGCCATAGTGCATATTATAGTTTATGCAGGTGCTATAATGGTTTTGTTTTTGTTTACTATAATGTTTCTTAATCTTAATGCTGAAATAGAGCCCCATAAACCCAACCTGCTAAAATTATCGGCAGTGGTGTGCGGTGGTTTGCTGCTGCTGGTATTGGTTAGTGCATTTCAAAATACACAGTTATCTGTTTCTGAGGTTGACAGTCAGATGGGTATGGTGCATAACCTTGGTTTAGTATTATACCGTGAATATATGTTGCCTTTCGAATTGCTGAGTATCTTGTTTCTTTCAGCAATGATTGGAGCGGTAATGCTTGGTAAGAAAGAAATACAATAAATAAAATTGCTATTGAAATTAAGCGATGAGTATAATTAATGAAATAGGCATAAATAATTACCTGATGCTGGCAGCAATATTGTTCAGCATAGGAGTTATGGGCGTTTTGTTCAGACGCAATGCTATTATTATTCTTATGTGTGTCGAGCTCATGCTTAATGCAGTAAATCTGTTGATGGCTGCATTTTCAGTTATGCATGGAGATGCATCAGGGCAGGTTATGGTATTTTTTATTATGGCTGTTGCAGCTGCTGAAGTTGCAGTTGGTCTTGCAATTTTAGTTTTGATGTACAGGAACATTACTTCGGTTGATATCAATTTCTTTAACAGACTTAAATGGTAAGCTAGTCAGCCACAGATTAAATAAGCAATTCGATGAATCAGCAATCACTTTTGGTTTTTTTAATTCCTCTCTTGCCTTTGATGGGTTTCGCCTTCAATGGTTTGCTGAATAAAAACCTGACTAAAAGTGTGGTGGGTGCTGTAGCTTGCGGATCAGTTTTCCTGTCATTCGTAATCTCAGCTTTTCTTGTTATGCAAATTGCCAATGGTAGCACAGATAAAATTGAAGCAACTGCTTTTAGCTGGATTTCGGCAGGAAACCTTCAGATAGACCTCAGTTTTGTTGTTGATCGTCTTTCGGCAATAATGTTATTGGTAATTACAGGTGTTGGATTCTTAATACATGTTTACAGTACAGGTTATATGCATCATGACGATGATTATGCCCGTTATTTTTCATACCTCAACCTTTTCGTGTTTTTTATGCTGTTGCTGGTTCTGGGAAACAACTTTGTGGTAATGTTTGCCGGATGGGAAGGCGTTGGCTTATGTTCATACCTTCTGATAGGATTTTGGTTTAATAATACTGCCTATAATGATGCCGCAAAAAAGGCCTTTATAATGAACCGTATTGGCGACCTGGGTTTTTTGCTGGGCATGTTTCTTATTTTTCAGCAATTCGGATCGCTCAGTTATGATAAAGTTTTTGACTTAGCCCGCAATGTCAGCACGGGTGACATCACAATAACAACAATATGCATACTACTGTTTATTGGTGCTATGGGCAAGAGTGCACAAATTCCTTTGTATACATGGCTCCCTGATGCAATGGCAGGACCTACACCTGTTTCAGCACTTATCCATGCTGCCACCATGGTTACTGCAGGCATTTATATGGTGGTACGTTCAAATATACTTTATACACTAAGCCCTGTAGCAGGTGAGCTTATCGCAATTATAGGTGTGCTTACAGCCATATTTGCTGCAACCATAGGTTTAAAGCAAAACGATATTAAGAAAGTGTTGGCGTATTCAACTGTTTCACAGTTGGGTTTTATGTTTGCTGCTCTTGGTGTTGGTGCTTACACTACAGGTATGTTTCATGTGGTAACACATGCATTTTTTAAGGCCTTGTTATTCCTTTGTGCAGGTAGCGTAATACATGCCATGAGTGGTGAGCAGGATATTCGTAAAATGGGCGGCTTGCGTAAAAAACTGCCAGTTACACACGCAACATTTCTTATCGGAACCCTGGCAATATCTGGTGTGCCGCCATTTGCAGGCTTCTTTTCAAAAGATGAAATATTAGCAATGGTTTATGGGTATGAAACAGGTGGTTTGATATTATTCATGTTACTATGCATTACTTCGGTATTAACAGCGGTTTATATGTTCAGGTTATACTGGTTAACTTTTTGGGGCGATTTTCGTGGAAGCCGTCACCAGGAAGAACATTTGCATGAGTCGCCAATTAGTATTACCGGGCCATTAATGATACTTGCATTGTTTTCAGCTGTTGGTGGCTTTATTGGAATGCCAGAGTTGTTTCATGCACCTCATTATCTCAATGAATTCTTACAGCCCGTTATTGCTTTTGCAGGCTTGCATACACATCATGCTTCCGAGGTATTTGAAATTTCATTAATCCTTTCTTCCATTGTTTTGCTTGCAATAATTATTGCAGGAACGTATAATAGCTATGTTACCAAGAAAGTAGTTCCTGAAGACGATGTTGAGGAAAAAGGGTTTGCCAAACTGCTGGCACATAAATATTATGTTGATGAAATTTATGATGCACTTATTGTAAAACCATTGCAGTTGATATCACGCATGCTGGGCAATTTTGTTGAGAAATATGTTATAGATGGAGCTGTAAACGGAATTAACTGGATGGTACGTAATGGAAGCGCCACCTTGCGCCTGACACAAACCGGCAATGTTGGCTTCTATGTGTTTGCTATGGTTATTGGCATCATCCTTATTTTTATTTATAAGTATTATATCGGTTAAATAAGTTATGTCTGAAAGCCTTATACTAGTTTTAATGCCGCTGGCATGCATGTTTTTAACCATTTTTTTTAATGGTGAAAAGAGCATGGTGTCGCGCGGGGCTATGGCTATTTCTCTTATTCCGCTTCTTTATACCATTTACGTATTTATAAACTTTAATCCTGATGGCGGTATACAGCATGTTTTTAATCAACCGTGGATTGAAAGCCTTGGCATAAGTTTTTATTTCGGACTTGATGGATTATCTCTGTTGTTGGTGTTGCTTACTAATTTCTTGGTTCCACTTATTATTCTTAGTGCAGTAAACCGAAGCATACCTAATCCGAATGCATTTTATAGCCTGATGTTTATGATGCAGTTTGCACTCATTGGTGTATTTACAACCTATGACGCATTTCTGTTTTATATTTTCTGGGAATTAGCTTTAATACCAATATACTTTATTTGTCTGCTTTGGGGTGGAAAATCCCGTGTAAGCATTACTTTAAAGTTCTTTATTTACACACTTACCGGTAGTTTATTTATGCTTATTGGCATAATTTACCTGTATCTTCAAACTCCGGGTATGCATTCATTTAACATCAATGCATTTTATGCATTAAATCTTACCAATGAAGAGCAAAGCTGGCTGTTTTGGGCTTTCTTTATTGCATTCGCAATTAAAATACCTGTTTGGCCTTTTCATTCATGGCAGCCCGATACCTATACAGATGCACCTACACCGGGTACAATGATGCTTAGTGGTATCATGCTTAAAATGGGTATTTATGGTATAATCAGATGGATGCTGCCTGTTATACCACAAGGTATCGCGGAATGGCAGTATTTTGCAATAACCTTATGCGTTATAGGTATTGTTTATGCAAGTTGTGTTGCATTAATTCAAAAAGATTTTAAGAGACTAATTGCCTATTCGTCTATTGCTCACGTTGGTCTAATAACTGCCGGTGTATTATCAATGAACCTGGCAGGGGTGCAGGGAGCAGCAATACAGATGTTTGCTCACGGAATAAATGTAGTAGGGCTGTTCCTGGTTGTTGATATTTTGACTGCCAAAACCGGAACACGCATGCTTGATGAATTAGGAGGCATTGCTCATTCCCAGCGATTATTCACTATTTCGTTTGCAGTAATCATGCTTGGCAGTGTTGCCTTGCCACTTACCAATGGTTTTGTTGGTGAGTTTCTATTGCTCAACAGTCTTTACTCGTTTAATACTGTTCTTACTGCCTTTGCGGGATTAACTGTAATACTTGGTGCGGTTTATATGCTAAGAAGTTACCAATCCATTATGTTGGGAGAGGAAACTGGTATTGCCCGAAAATTTATTCCATTATTATATAACGAACAGATTGTTTTAGTGGTGATTGTTGTAGTTGTAATAGTAACAGGTATTTATCCGACACCATTACTTAAGCTGGCTGAACCATCTCTCAAAACAATTATTGAATTGGCTAAATAATTACACTTAAATCAAAGGCACAATAAATTTCAAAAAATAAAAAAGTGAATACACTAATCACCATATCATCAATAGGTATTCTGGCAATGTTAGCCGAAATTTTCAGCTTCAAAAAGTTGTTGCCTTTATTGGTGTTTGCAGGATTATTGTTGGCGCTGTATTTTAATTTTAAAGAGTGGGGACAAAGTATATCGTACTTCAACGATATGTTTAGGTTTGATAATTATTCAATTCTCTTTTCAACCCTGATAATTGAAATTGGAATAATTTGGTTTTTAATATCACAGGGATTCTTTAAAAATGAAACAAGCCTTACTGATCATTATGCAGTTATGCTATTTGCAATAGTTGGTGGTGTTACTATGACCGGCTTCACTAATCTTATGCTTTTATTTGTGGGACTTGAAACTTTATCCATAAGTATGTATGTGATGGCTGCAAGCAATAAAGGCAATGTGTTGTCAAACGAAGCAGGTTTGAAATATTTCCTTTTAGGCTCTTTTGCAACCGGGTTTATATTGTTTGGCATGGCCTTAATTTACGGAGTTTGCGGAACTTTTAACCTGACTGCAATAGCTAACTTCGTTACAGAAAATTCAACAAATCTTCCTACAGCTTTTTATGCAGGCCTTATATTACTTACCTCAGGCTTGTTGTTTAAAGTTTCTGCTGTTCCATTTCATTTCTGGACTCCCGATGTTTATGAAGGATCGCCAACACAGGTCACTGCATTTATGGCAACCATTGTAAAAGCTGCAGCATTTGCGGGCTTCTTCAGGTTGTTTTACATATGTTTTGCTACAATTATCACGTCATGGGTTGATATACTAATGGCAATATCTGCCTTAACCATGATAATTGGAAATGTTCTTGCCGTTAGTCAAAATAGCTTTAAAAGAATGCTGGCTTACTCTGGTATAGCTCATGCAGGATATATGCTTATGGCTATAGTGGCATGCAATACGATGGGCGCGCGTGGTTTATTAATTTATACCTATGCTTATGCTGCCGCCAGTTTAGGAGCTTTTGCATTTTTATATGTTATGAGTGATCAGTTAAAGAATGAAACCATTGATAGCATGCAGGGACTTGGTACCCGCAATCCATTACTTGGAATTTTTCTTTCTATAATTCTGCTAAGCCTGGCAGGTATCCCGCCACTGGCCGGATTTTTTGGTAAATACTATATTTTTTATGCGGTAATGGAGCAAGGCCATATCGGTTTGGTTATTCTTGCAGTTGTAAGCTCACTTATTGGCGTTTACTATTATCTGAGACCGGTATTTACCATGTTTCAACCATCTAAAGACGAAAGTCCGGTAATGTTACCTCCATTTACACTGTTTTTTATGGGGCTTATTGTGCTGATGATATTCATTATTGGGTTTGCCCCTCAGCTTATTTTCGATTTGTTATAAGAGCCACTTTAAACTTCCAATCAAATATTTACAACCATCGGTATATATATGTTTATGCAATTATCTATACAATTTATACCGCTCAATAAACACATTAGGCATTAACATTGCAGTAGCGTTATTTTTGTTTTATTTGGTAAGTTTGTCACTAACCGGTACACCCTTCATCATGTGATGAAATTAGTTAATATGCAATTGAGCTTTACAATCATTACAAAACGCTTTCCTATTTTGCTACTGTTAATGTCTGCAGTCAGCCCATTTGTAGTGTTTAATAATGTTAACGCAAGCATTTCCAACAGTTATCCGGCTGCATTTTCACTATCACTCACCACCTCGGACTATAATGGATATTCAATTAGCTGCAATGGCCTGGCAAATGGACAAATAACTGTAAATGTAAACGGTGGTACAGCGCCATTTATATATCAATGGAATAATGGATCATCTGCTCAAACAATAAGCAATTTAACTGCTGGTTACTACAAGGTTATTGTAACTGATAATATTGGTGATATTGATTCAATCGATATTATTTTAACTGAGCCACCTCAAATTGCAATTAATATAAATGGATTTCAGGATGTCCTCTGTCATGGTGATAGCAATGCTTTTATTGATATTAATGCTGGTGGAGGTGTGTTGCCTTTTTCATTTCAATGGAGTAATGGTTTAACAACAGAGGATTTATCAACTTTAGTTGCCGGAACTTATACTGTAACAGTAATTGATGCGAATGGGTGTAATGATCAGCTTAATTATACTATTAACGAACCCGATTCGCTTCAGCTATTGCTAAGTTCGGATACGGCCTGGTGTGGTCAGGCTAACGGATATGTGGAAGTGATTGCCTCTGGTGGCACAGGTGCTCTTGGTTATCTATGGAATACAGGGGCTGCCACATCAAGTGATGCAAATCTTCCGGCAGGCATATATACAGTAACAGTAACAGATGCTAAAGGGTGTATTGCATCTGATAGTATTGTTGTGTTTGATGCAGTTCAGCCGACAATTCTTGTTAATTCTGTAACTGATGTTAATTGTTTCGGGAATGCTACAGGTGCAATTGATATTAATGTTGCCGGAGGTGGATCTTTTATTTTTCAATGGTCGGATGGACAAACCACTGAGGATGCTATAAGTTTATTTTCTGGCAGCTATACCGTTACTGTAACTAATCAATTTGGATGTACTAAGTCAGCTCCATTTGTGGTTGGTACTGCAAACCCTATTGCTATAACCTTAGATGCAATTAATGAGCACTGTGGTTTGAATGATGGTGCAATTGATTTAACAGCAAGCGGTGGAACAGGGATATTGCAGTTTTTATGGAGTACTGGCAGTACTGATGCCAATATAAGTAACCTGTCTTCTGGTACCTATACGGTAATAGTTACAGACCAGAACTCATGCACCTCAACTGCATCTGTTAACTTAAGCAATTTGCCTGGACCATTAATAACTTTGGGTTCATATGATAATGAAACCTGTTACAATAGCAGCGATGGTTATATAAACATTACAGTTAATGGTGGAATTCCTCCTTATAATTATTTATGGAGTAATGGAAGTACTTTACAGAATATATTGGAAATTAATGCTGGAACTTATACAGTTACAGTTTCAGATTCTGTCAGTTGTCAGTCAGTATTAACTCAGGTTATCATTGGCCCAGATTCGCTGCAGCTACAGTTCAACAGTATTGATGATGGATGCAATCATCAGTCAGGTGTTGCCGGTGTACTTGTTGCTGGAGGTACATTGCCATATGCTTATCAATGGAGTAATGGCGGAACCAATGCCGTGATAAATAATTTATCATCCGGATATTATACTGTAACTATTACCGATATTAATGCTTGCAGCATTTCTGATTCTGTTTTTATAGATTCCACACTAACACCTGTTATAGCGACTAATCAGGTAACTGATGTTCTATGTAACGGAGATAGTACAGGCAGCATTTTGATCGCTGTTACTGGGGGTAATAGTTTTAATTTTCAATGGTCAAATGGAGATACTGTTGAAGATTTAACAGGTTTGCCATCCGGAATTTACGAGGTAACAGTAACTAATGATGCGGGCTGCACAGTTTCTCAGGCATATGCGATTAACCAGCCACAGGCTATAGCAATTACCGCCATACCTTCAGATGCAACCTGCAATCAAAACAACGGAAGTATTACACTCTCCGTTTCTGGTGGAAATAGTGGCTATAGCTTTCTGTGGAATGATGCTTCAACAGCTTCAATTTTAAGCAACATTTTTGCCGGTACCTATACGGTAACGGTTACAGATGCTAATAGTTGTACCCAGTCAGAAGTTGTAAACGTAAGTAATGCATCTGGTCCGGTTATTACTAATGTAAATGCAACTAATGTTAATTGTTTTGGTGATACAGATGGTTCAATTAATATTACTGTATTTGGAGGAACCGGAACTTTGCAATATTTATGGTCAAACGGTGCTACCACTGAAGATATTAGTTTGCTTTCAGCGGGTACCTACACACTAGTTGTTACAGATCAGAATAATTGTCAAACAGGTATTACCGAGGCCATTACTGAACCTTCATTGATTAACATACAGGCAATAATTGCAATTGATAGTTGCACTGAAAGTAAGGGAGCTATAAACGTGATAGTTGGGGGTGGAACAGCGCCTTTTAGCTATCAGTGGAATAATGGTTCAACTAACGCATCAATTTCCAATCTTTCCGGATCAACCTATACAGTAACGGTTACTGATGCAAATTTTTGTAGTCAAACAGATTCCTTTTTAGTTGATGTATCACCTGCTCTTCAACTTTCATTAATACAACTAACAGATGTAACCTGCTTCGGTGGTAATGATGGTTCAATTTCAGTACGGATGCACGGTTGAAGGGAATTACAGTGTACAGAGTCCATTGTTATTGCAGTTGGGGGGAAGTGTAACGAACAGTACCTGCGGACAGAGCAATGGAGTGGCCGGTGTAATAGTAAGCGGTGGCACGTTACCATACAGTTATTTATGGAACACGGGCAGCAGCCAGCAGAGCAACAGCAATTTATCTGCGGGGAGTTACCAGGTAACGGTAAGCGATGGGAACGGATGCACGGGCAGCATAACGGTAGTGGTTCAGGATGAAAGCGGCCCGTTGGTGACGGGTGTAAGCACGGTAAATGTAAGTTGCAACGGAGGCAGTAACGGCAGCATAACGATAACAGTAGCAGGAGGCAGTTTACCGTTAAGCTATCAATGGAGCAATGGCAGCACGCAGCAAAACCAAAGCAACCTGGGTTCGGGGAGTTACAGTTTAACAATAACAGATGCCAACGGCTGCACGGCCACAGTAAGTGAAGTGATCACTGAGCCGGCAATACTAACGATAAGCACCACTGCGAACAACAGTACATGTGGTCAGGGCAATGGCACGGTAACGGCCAATGTAACCGGAGGCACAGGTGTTTATGGTTATTTATGGAATAACGGGAATACGACAGGCACGATAGGCGGGCTGGCCCCGGGCATCTATACGGTAACAGTTACAGACGGTAACGGCTGCACGCAAAGTGGATCAGCAACAGTATTGAATGCAGCCGGACCGGTAATCAGCGGAGTAACAACCAGTAATGTAACATGCAACGGAGGGAGCAACGGAGGAATAAGTATCACAATAGCAGGAGGAACGGCCCCGTTAAGCTACCAATGGAATAACGGGAGTACACAGCAGAACCAGAACAGCCTGGTTGCAGGCACCTATACGGTAACAGTTACAGATGCTAACAGTTGCAGCCAGAGCATTACCCAGGTAGTCACCCAGCCAGCGATACTTGGGTTAAGTGTGCAAACCACCACCACCACCTGCGGACAAACAAATGGTACGGCTACAGCCACGGCCACAGGCGGCACGGGCAGTTACAACTACCAGTGGAATAACGGAGCCACGACAGGTGCGGTAACGAATATGTCACCGGGCAGTTATACGGTAACGGTAACGGATGGGAACGGGTGTACCACCAGTATGATGATTACTATAGGTAATGCACCGGGAGCTGTAGTGACGGGCAGCATTGTAACGGGCGTGAGTTGTAACGGAGGTATAAACGGAGGCATCAATATAACGGTAAGCGGAGGCACCTTGCCGCTGAGTTACCAATGGAGTAACGGTAGCACCACCGAGGACATATCGGGAGTAACAGGAGGTGTTTATACAATAACCGTAACGGATGCAAATAATTGTACAGCCACACAAAGCTATACGGTAAGCGAACCTTCAGCTATTACCTTGAACACGGGTTCTACCCCGGCCAGTTGCAACCAGAATAACGGCAGTGTAAGTGTAACAGCCACAGGCGGCACGGGCACGCTCAGTTACCAGTGGAATACTGGCGCCACCGGAACAGTCATCAATAACCTTCCGGCCGGCACCTATACGGTAACAGTTACAGACGGCAACGGCTGCACCAAAACCGGCAATGCAGGCATCAGCAACCAAACGGGTCCTGGCATATTAAATAGCAATGTTGTTAATGTAAGCTGCCATGGTGGCAATGATGGATCGGTAAACATAAGCACCAGCGGAGGTACTCCCCCGCTAAGTTACCAGTGGAGTAATGGAGCCACCACATTGCTTAATGCAAATCTTCCGGCCGGCAACTACACGTTAACGGTAACAGATGCCAACTTATGCCAGGCCACTACTACGGTAACAATAACAGAGCCTCAGGCCATCACCATCAACACCAGCAGTACGATAGCAGCCTGCAATGGCAGTATTGGCAGTGCCACAGCTACAGCCACAGGCGGCACAGGGGTATTGAGTTATCAATGGAGTACCGGAAGTACCGCTGCTACGATCAGCAATCTTTTCCCGGGCACCTATACAGTAACGGTTACAGATGCGAACGGTTGTACCACCAGTACAGCCCAGGCCGTACAGGGCAGTGTATTACCGGTAATTACCACGGGCCAGGTTACCGGTGTAAGTTGTTTTGGCGGTAGCAATGGAAGCATAAGCTTAACGTTAAGCGGTAATAACCCGATGAGTTACCAATGGTCAGACGGATCAACCAATGAAGATCGTACGGGCTTAACTGCCGGCACCTATACGGTAACAGTTACGGATGTATACGGATGCACGGTTGAAGGGAATTACAGTGTACAGAGTCCATTGTTATTGCAGTTGGGGGGAAGTGTAACGAACAGTACCTGCGGACAGAGCAATGGAGTGGCCGGTGTAATAGTAAGCGGTGGCACGTTACCATACAG
>JBGARN010000086.1:0-20581 GCA_044230205.1 Bacteroidia bacterium | reverse complement strand
ACCCTAAATATGCTCCTTGTCCGCTATTGGTTAACATGGTTGCTTCAGGTAACCTTGGTAAAAAAACAGGCGAAGGTTTTTATAAATATATTGAAGGCAGCAAAGAACTTAAAGCTGCTGACTATTTTAAAAAGCGCCAGCTTACACTGTTGTAATATTTTTTGAATTCAGATTTATACCTGGTAATTAGTTATCCTAATAATACATTTTTCCAAGCAACTATTTTTTGTATTGGAATTCATAATTACATTGGCGTTAAATTATGCGCAAACTTTTTTTCAAATAAGCTTAGCCGCTATTTCCTGATAGATATTTTGAATTAATATTGCCACATGATCTATAAGGCGATACTAAAACCATTGCTGTTTAAGTTAAATCCCGAAACTGCGCATCATTTCACGTTCAGCATTCTTAAAGTAATTTTTAAAA
Organism: Bacteroidia bacterium; assembly: GCA_044230205.1. Taxonomy (GTDB): domain Bacteria; phylum Bacteroidota; class Bacteroidia; order AKYH767-A; family OLB10; genus JAEUTH01. Next base: position 20,152 of record JBGARN010000086.1, on the reverse strand, counting down.
TTCCGTTTGTAAAGCAATTGGTATCGCTTGTATTTACCTTTAAAAATAAACAGCTTGAGCGCGAAGTGCTTGGATTAAAATTTAAAAATCCGGTTGGCCTTGCAGCAGGATTTGATAAGGATGCGAAGTTGTTTCATGAACTGGAAGCATTTGGATTCGGATTTATAGAAATAGGAACAGTAACTCCGGTGGCCCAGCCCGGCAATGAAAAACCGCGGATGTTTCGATTGCCTGCTGATGAGGCATTGATTAACCGGATGGGCTTTAACAACGAAGGTGTAGTAGCTGCCGCTAACCGGTTACGTAAACGCAGTAAGCAACTGATAATCGGAGGTAATATCGGTAAGAATAAAGCAACTGCTAATGAAAATGCCATAAATGATTATGAAACCTGTTTTATGGTTCTGTTTGATGTTGTGGATTATTTTGTTGTAAATGTTAGCTCGCCCAATACTCCGGGTTTGCGGGCCCTGCAGGATAAGGAGCCGCTTACCAACTTGCTGATGCATCTTCAAAAATTGAATCAGCAAAAAGTAAATCCTAAACCCATCTTGCTAAAGATTGCTCCTGATTTAACAAACGAACAATTAGATGAAATTGTTGAAATTGTTCTCCAAACAAAACTTGCCGGAATAGTTGCCACCAATACCACTATAGAGCGATCGCAACTGGCAACTGATAAAAATAAAATTAATACCATTGGAGCTGGAGGTTTGAGCGGTAAGCCGTTAACCCAGCGTTCAACTGAGGTTATAAAATATATAAGCAACAAAAGCGACAAAAGATTTGTAATAATAGGAGTAGGAGGGATTCATAGTTCGAAAGATGCCATTGATAAACTGAAGGCCGGAGCTGATTTGGTTCAGGTTTATACCGGATTTATTTATGAGGGTCCCGCATTAGCGAAAACTATCTGCAAAGAGCTGGTTAAAACTAAATAGTTTTAAATTTGTTATTAAGGATGCTGCTGTAACTTATGCATTTTATTTACGTACAACATCACCAAAGTTTTCTGATCGGTAATTAAGTCCATAACTAATACAACAATGTTAGGATTACGTTTTACAAAATATATCCCCGGTGAAGAGGGAACACCGTTTGAACGGATGCTCAAGCTTTTTTTTGAATTACTTCAATACACTGCGGGAGATGTTGATGAAGTATTGAGCTGGATGAATGAGCTTGACAGGAAGTACCAATTTACCACACCGGAATATGGTATGGCCGATTTTATTAAGGATTTAAAGGATAACGGTTATATAAAAAACGAAGGTAATGATGAAGTAATGCAGCTTACTGCAAAAAGTGAACAAACAATTCGCAAAAAATCACTTGATGAAATTTTCGGTAAGCTAAAAAAATCAACCCGAGGTAATCACAAGACAACATACACAGGCCAGGGTGATGAACTGAGCAGCGATGTAAGACCTTACCGTTTTGGTGATTCGATGGATACCATCAATTATGCTGATTCAATAAGGAATGCACATATTAATCATGGCATTGACGAATTTAAGCTTACTGAAAGTGATTTGGAAATTCAGGAGCGTGAGTATAAAACACAAAACTCAACAGTTTTGATGATTGATATTTCACATAGCATGATTTTATATGGTGAAGACCGAATTACTCCGGCAAAAAAAGTTGCCATGGCATTGGCTGAACTCATCAACATTAAATATCCTAAGGATACACTTGATATAATAGTATTTGGTGATGATGCCTGGCCTATCCAGGTAAAAGACTTGCCTTATCTGCAAGTTGGCCCCTATCATACTAATACTGTTGCAGGATTGGAATTAGCTATGGATTTGTTGCGAAGACGAAAAGCACCCAACAAACAAATTTTTATGATAACTGATGGCAAGCCTACCTGTTTGAAACAGGGTGGCAAGTACTATAAGAATAGTTTTGGTTTAGACAGAAAAATATTGAACCGTTGCTATAACCAGGCTGCGGCATGTAAAAGACTGAACATACCAATTACAACATTTATGATTGCAAGTGATCCTTACCTGCAGGAATTTGTAAGGGAGTTTACAAGGATTAATAACGGAAGGGCATTTTACAGCTCACTTACAGGATTGGGAGAATATATTTTTGAGGATTATATTAAAAACAGGAGAAAGTCAGTAAGATGATTGCAATTGCTGATGGAATCAAACACAACAATCATTAAACGATTACAAAAAGTAGTTATGTTGCCTGCTATTTTCAATTACAAATCATACTTAAAGGCATATTAAACTATTAATTCATAAATAATAGATGCAAAGAATAAAAACACTTGGTGAGTTAAAATTATCAGGCTACAAGTCAAAAAGCATTAAGGAAGAAATGCGCGATAACCTGGTACAGGTTTTAAAATCCGGAAAAAATTTTTTCAGTGAAATAAAGGGATTTGAAGATTCGGTTATACCTCAATTACAAACTGCAATACTTTCAAGGCACAATATTGTATTTCTAGGTTTGCGTGGCCAGGCTAAAACCCGCATGGCGCGATTAATGATTAATTTGCTTGATGAGTATATCCCGGTAGTTGCGGGTTCCGAAATGAATGATGATCCTTTTAACCCTGTTTCATTTTATGCGCGCGAAAAAATATTGCATGAAGGTGATGAAACCCCAATAACATGGCTTCATCGAGATGAACGTTTTGCAGAAAAGCTGGCAACACCTGATGTTACTGTTAGCGATCTTATTGGCGATATTGATCCCATTAAAGCAGCCAGTATGAAACTTACCTATGCAGATGAACGGGTTATTCATTTTGGGATGATACCGCGTGCTAACCGTTCCATTTTTGTTATTAATGAGCTGCCCGATTTGCAGGCGCGTATTCAGGTTTCACTGTTTAATATTTTACAGGAAGGCGATATACAAATAAGGGGATTCAAATTACGAATGCCTTTAGATATTCAATTTGTATTTACTGCAAACCCCGAAGATTATACCAATCGTGGAAGCATTGTTACACCTTTGAAAGACCGTATCGGAAGCCAGATTCTTACGCATTATCCTAAGTCAATTGAAGTAGCGCAACAAATTACTGAACAGGAAGCACAGATTCCTGTGGAGCAAAAACAAAAAATTAATTGTCCTCAAATTATTAAAGACCTTATTGAGCAAATAGCATTTGAAGCTCGTCAAAGTGAATATGTTGATCAGAAAAGCGGGGTGAGTGCAAGGTTGACTATTTCAGCTTACGAAAATTTATTTTCAGTTGCGGAAAGGAGAATGCTGATTAATGGTGAAAGTAAGGTTCAAATACGGCTGGCCGATTTGTATGGAATAATTCCTTCAATAACAGGTAAAGTAGAATTGGTATATGAAGGTGAGTTAGAAGGAATAAGTGCTGTTGCATTTACACTTATAGGTAAGTCGGTTCGCAAGTTGTTTCTGAATTATTTTCCTGATCCTGAAAGATCAAAAAAATCAAAAAAGGAAAATCCTTACCAGGCAATTCTCGACTGGTTTAATGAAGGCAATGAGCTTGATTTACTGAATAGCTGCAGCGAAATGGAATATGAAAAAGCACTTCATGCAGTTCATGGTTTGAAAGACCTGGTTAAAAAATTTGTGCCTGACGCAAAGGGAAATCAGCAAACCCTGATGATGGAATTTAGTCTGCATGGTTTAGCTGAGTTTTCTCAGATAAGTAAGAAAGGTTTGGAGCGTAGCATCAGGTTTAAGGACATGATGAGCAGCATTCTTAATTTCAGGGGAAATGCGGCTGATGATGACGAAGTTTAATATTTGCAAACTTTTAAGGTTACAGGTTGTTTAATGTTTGCAAAATGATTTTAGCATCTCTTCAAAATGATGACTAAAAAAGTAAATTTTAATATTAATTTTATTTATACCGCATGTTCAAAAAATTGGCGTTAATTGTCTCTGCATTCTTTACACATACTACTATAAACCAGGCTGTATTAGGTCAAAGCCTTTATGATTTTAAAGTGAAATCACTCGATGGAAAGGAAATTAAACTTGCCGATTTCAAAGGCAAAAAAATACTCATAGTAAATACAGCATCAGAATGTGGTTACACTTATCAGTACGAAGACCTTGAAAAGTTGCATAAGCAATACAATAACCGCTTAGTGGTGATTGGGTTTCCGGCAAATAATTTCGGAGGACAGGAACCGGGTAGTAATGAAGAAATAGCCAGCTTCTGCAAAAAAAATTATAATGTTAGTTTTCCTATGGCAGCTAAAGTTTCAGTAAAAGGTGCTGATATTGATCCATTGTTTATGTGGATGATTGGTCAGCCAAATCCTGATTTTACAGGTGATATCAAATGGAATTTTGAGAAATTCCTGTTCGATGAAAATGGAAAATTAATTCATCGATACCGGTCAAAAGTAAAACCAATGGATGAATTAATTATTTCTAACTTAAAATAACCTGAAGTTTGTATCAACTATTTTAGTGCAGAATTCTAGTTCAGATTTTATTTGAGTTAGGAAGCAAGTCATCATGAAAGCGTCAATTATTCAAAGTTATTTTCCTGAATGTACTGCTGAGCAAATTGCGCAATTTGAAATGCTGCCTGAGTTGTATAGTGATTGGAATAACAAGATCAATGTTATTTCACGAAAAGATATCGATAATATTATGTTGCATCATGTGCTTCATTCATTAGCAATTGCACGATTTATCTCTTTCCAACCCAACACAAAAATTCTGGATGTAGGAACTGGAGGTGGTTTTCCGGGAATACCACTGGCCATTTTTTTTCCGCTATGTAATTTTACACTTGTTGATTCAATAGGAAAAAAAATAATGGTGGTTAAATCAATTGCTGAAAGTTTGAGTCTGAAAAATGTAAATGCTGTTCAAAGTAGGGCAGAGGCCAATGAGGGAAAATTTGATTTTGTAGTCAGCCGAGCAACTGCTCCACTTAAAGATTTGGTGGATTGGGTTAATGGCAAAGTAAGGTTTGAAAGTAAAAATGATTTAAAAAATGGTCTTATCTGCCTAAAAGGCGGTGAATTAAATGAGGAAATTAAAGATTTTGTTAAAAAAGTGACAATTTTGCCATTGTCTTCTGTTTTTAAGGAGGAATTTTTTGAAACCAAAAAGCTGCTTTATTATCCTTTAATCTAATTTCAGCACAATTTGAAATTCAATAGTTTAGGGTATAACTAATTGATTTACAGCTGTTAATAACTATTTTTAAATTTCTTTTCACAAAGCCTTTTACCCTTATTCTAATTTCCTATTTTTGTCCCCGAAAGGAATAAAGATCCGTTTAAACCGATAAATCTTTAGAACTTTCAGTTTCCCAAAAAAATAATTTTGATCAAGTAAAATGAAAAGGACTTATCAGCCAAGTAATCGTAAGCGCAGCAACAAGCATGGATTCAGAAAAAGAATGTCATCTGCTAACGGACGCAGAGTATTATCTGCACGCAGAAAGAGGGGCCGCAGAGTGTTAACTGTATCAGACGAGCGCACTTACATCAAATAACCACAGGAAGATTTAGTTACGTATAAACTTCACTTAAAAGGTCGTTGATTCTTAGCAACGACCTTTTTCTATTTCATAAAATTCCAGCTATTATCGGATTAATCTTCTGGAAGAAAAGAGATTTGATTAAAATGTTTTTGCAATGGTAGTGTTGTTGATCACAGTTGATATTTCGTATACCATACCATTCATGTTGTGACCGCAATCAAGTAAGTGAAAACAGGGAATGTTTAACTGATCTGCAAATTGAAGTCCTGTTTTGTAAGGAATAATTGCATCATACTTTCCATAAAACATTTGCAGATTTATTTTATATCGAAGAATATGTTTTCGTATTCGTTTTTTGTCGGGAGATAAATCTTTAAAAAGCGTCCAAATATTCAATACTTTAATTCGGTTTCGTGCTTCAAGTAAATGAGTTCGGATAAATACATCAAGTTTATGATGAATGAGGTGGGTTTTGGCAAATAATGATGAAATCTTTAAAACTAATCTTGGGTCTTTAATAACATGATTAAACAACATTCGCCCGATAGCAGTATTTACAGCAACATTATTCCAAAAACTCTTTTTAATTCCATCCGGAGCCAATAAAAATACATTATCAATTTGTCCCGGCATGGTTTCAATTAAACTCAGTGCCAGCTTACCGCCTAATGAATAGCCAATCAATGAGATTCGGGTAATTTTTTTCTCCATCATGAACATTGTAACCATTTCCGATAGTTCAGTTTTACCAATGTAAGGTTCTTCAACTTTTTCATCTATCGTGCTATTGCCATGATAAAACAAATCAAAGGCGTAAATGGTATACGTGTTTCCGATAAATTTTTCGAAACCGGACCAATCACTCCCCGTTCGGTTAAATCCATGAAATGCAAGCAAACTCTGGCTACCATTGCCAAAAGAAGTATAATGCAACTGGTAGCCATTATACGAAATAAACTTTTTAGAGTTTAATGTATGGTTTCCATTTAATGGCTGTTGCGACTTTTCAGTCAATATGTTGCCCTGGCTTATCAAAATCAATAAAGGTTTGAAAAATGTAATGGATGTATTAATACAGGAGTGAAATACAAACATAAGTTAATTCTTCAAAACTTTCAAATACTTAACATTAGGGGAGGAGGTTGCCAATTAATTCTATTTTTGCGCCCTTAATTTAAAATGATGACGCCTGAGAATTTTTTTGAACTTTTTATAAAAGAATTAGAGAATGCACCGGAACTTCGCACATATTATAAAGTGCTGAATAATCCAGGAAGTTTTGCATTTCGTAAAGCACATTTCCTCCAAAGACTTCAGTATATTAACCAAACTATACAGAATAAAAGCAACAGAATTTGGGATGTAGGATGTGGATACGGAACCACTGCTATATTTCTTGCTTTGAATGGTTTTAAAGTTTATGGTTCAACATTGGAATTCTATTTTAAGGATATAGAAAAACGATTGAAATACTGGAGTCAGTTTGGTGATGTTTCCGGGTTTACTTATGGGTACGAAAACCTGTTTGACATGAAGATTCAGCCCGGGAGTTATGACCTCATTATCGTTCAGGATACCTTGCACCACCTTGAACCATTGCCGCAGGCTATTGCAATTTTCAACCGGGTGTTGTCTGAAAAAGGAAAAATTGTAGTTAGTGAAATTAACGGCAACAATATTTTTGAACGATTGAAATTTTACAAGTTGCGCGGTAACAAACGTATCATTGAGATTTATGATGAGAAACTGAAAAAAAATATTTTGTTCGGGAACGAAAACATAAGGCCCATGAAGGTATGGGAAAATGAATTTTCCAAGCAACATTTTACTATTGATAAATCATCCATGCAATACATCAGGTTGTTCCCACCACAATTATTAAAAACCGGCAATTATGATAAAGTATTGCAACGCGAACAGTCATTATGGAGGCGAAGCAACTTTTTAAAAGAGTATTTTTTCTTTGGAGTTAATTTTGTTGCAGTGAAAAACTGATGCTTTTATAAAACAATATCCAGAGAATCTCAATAATACTCAATCTCGCGTTTAACAATTAGTTCACTGTTTGTAGCTTTTAGCACATACTTTTTTATCCAGTTATTGCCAGTATCATAACTGTAGTGGTAAGTCTGTTTTAAATGATCATAGTCATCAGGGTAATTATTAGTCGTATCTTTCAATGTAAATGCAATTAGTGAATTGCCTTCCATTTCATTGGAATTTTTCCTGTATTCTTCAACAATGTCGTTGTGCGAATTATATTTTGCTTTAAATGAATAGCCATACGACCATAGTGCATTCCGGATTGTTCGGTCAATCATGTTCTCAGAAATTATATTGCCATTCTTATCATATGTAATTTTTAAATGTAAAATCAGGCATGAATTAGAGCCTGCACAGTCATCATTCAATGCTATGAAATGAGGCTTGGTTGTAGTTGAATCATAGCCAATTGTAGTTGTTGCTCCATACTCAGTTTCACCGTGTTTTGAAATGCTCCGTATTTTAACTGGTTTCTTATTTTGATAAGTTAGCTTATAGGTTTCGCTTTGAACTATATCCCAGCCATTCATTTTTTGCTTATAATCATAGGATACAGTTATTTCTGTAATTTCTGAATTATAATGATAAGTGCCAGTTCGAAAAAAAGTTTTAGCTGTAGAATTCTCCCATTGATCAGTCCGCTTTTCAAGCAGGCCCTGGTTATCATAAAACCACTCAGAAATTCTATTGTTGGCGAATTCATTGAGCCTGATTTTTACTAATTGATTGCCGTTAAAAAAATACTCTTTGGTGTACTTTGAATATGGTGATGATTTGCACTCATAGATTAGCTGACCAAAAATATTATAGCTTGATTCCAGAGTGTCTTTTGTGATAAGATTGATTTCTGTTAGCTTTTTTATTCTTCCTTTTAGGTTTGAATTTAGAATTGTTTTGGGTAGCTTGATTAGCATAAACCTCATCGAGTATGGTAGTTTTAATATCAATTTGATGTTGACCAAAACTAATGATGAAATCAATAATTTGACCAGCAGCATTAATAAAAATTGACTTTTAACCCAGTAAAGCATACACTATTTTTTCTCATAACAAATGAACCAATAAACCATGAAGTTGAAATGAGAGCGGTTTTAACGGTATTATGAAATAATGCAATATCCTGTATTAACAGCATGTGTATTAAATTAAACCTCTTGCCCCAAAAAACTAGCGAATAAAATTTACTTTTGCGCGAATTAACAGGCAATGAAATATAAGGCTAAGCAATCAGCAATTTTATTATTGGCAGACGGAACCATTTATAAAGGCACCGCAGCCGGTAAAATAGGAACTACTACCGGAGAGATTTGTTTTAATACTGGAATGACAGGCTACCAGGAAGTATTTACTGATCCAAGCTATTACGGACAGATATTAGTTGAGACCAATGTTCATATAGGCAACTATGGCATTGAAAACAATGAAAGCGAAAGTGCTTCCATTAAAATTGCAGGACTGGTTTGCAAATCATTTCATAACTACTTTTCAAGATCGGAGGGTGATATGAGTGTGAGCGATTATTTTGAGAAAAGCGGTGTAGTTGTAATAGCTGATGTTGATACCCGTGCAGTTGTACGTCATATCAGAAGCAAAGGAGCCATGAATGCAATTATAAGTTCTGAAATAACGGATATTGAAGAATTGAAAAAATTGCTGGCAAAGGTACCATCTATGGAAGGCTTAGAATTATCATCAACAGTTTCCACCAGGGAGGCTTATACCTATGGTAATCCCGATGCTGCATTAAAAGTAGCGTTACTTGATCTTGGTATAAAAATGAACTCGCTCCGATGTCTCGATGAACGTGGTGTTTTTGTAAAGGTGTTTCCATACAATACATCATTTAGTGAAATGGAAAAATGGAATCCTGATGGCTATTTGATTTCCAATGGACCGGGTGATCCGGCTGTAATGCCAGGTGTTGTAAAAACAGTGAAGGAAATTGTTGATGCTGATAAACCTTTGTTTGGAATTTGTTTGGGTCATCAGATGCTTGCTGAATCCCAAGGCATTAAAACTTACAAAATGTTTAACGGACACCGTGGTATTAATCACCCTGTGAAAAATATAATAAAGGGGATCTGTGAAATTACATCACAAAATCATGGTTTTGCAGTTAAAGAAGATGATGTACTTAAAAATCCGAATGTTGAGGTAACGCATATCAATCTTAATGATAATACCATTGAAGGAATTCGGGTTAAAGGAAAAAAAGCATTCAGTGTGCAGTATCATCCCGAAAGTGCTCCGGGACCCCATGACTCCAGGTATTTGTTTGATGATTTTGTGAATAGCTTAGGTGCATCAACTGCATTAAATACAAAAAGCAAAAAAAAGAATGCGGCAATCAATGCCTGATTTAGGAACCATAATTTCAAACTAGTTTAATTATAAAGTAAGTGGTAGGAATAATAATGGGAAGCAGCAGCGATTTGGAAGTAATGCAAAAAGCAGCTGATGTTTTAAAACAATTTGGTGTGGAATATGAAATAGCTGTGGTAAGCGCACACCGCACACCAGCCCGTATGATGGACTATGCACATACTGCACATGAGCGTGGTTTGAAAGTAATAATTGCTGGAGCCGGAGGTGCTGCGCATTTGCCGGGTATGATTGCAAGCGTTACGGTTTTACCTGTTATCGGAGTTCCAATTAAGTCAAGCAATTCAATTGATGGCTGGGATTCTGTGCTTTCTATTTTGCAAATGCCCAATGGTGTGCCCGTAGCCACTGTTGCTTTAAATGGAGCACAAAATGCCGGTTTGCTTGCTGTTCAGATTCTTGCTACAAGCAATTTTTCGCTTAGCGAAAAACTAACCGAATACAAGCATGACCTTAAGGAAAAAGTTATGCAAATGAACAAGGAGTTGAAAAAGTAATATTTCATTTTCGTAAAATGTTTTTATTATTGGGATAATTATTGATTATCCGATATGGTAAAATACCTGGGTTTATTACTGCTTTCTTTTTCTGTTTACATAAAAACTTATGGAGGTAATGAGAATTTTCCTGTTGGTGCACGTGCAGCAGGAATAGGTAATGCTGCTGTTACATTGAATGATATGTGGGCAGCTTTTAATAACCAGGCAGGACTTTCAGGATTAAAAAATGTTAATGCAGGAGCTTACAATGAAATACGATATGGCCTGAAAGAACTTTCATTAAATGCATTCGCAGTTGCTGTGCCTGTAAAAAAAATAGGAACCTTTTCACTCAGTGCTACTTATTTTGGTTTCAGTTTGTATAACGAACAGAAAATTGGGTTGGCCTATGCACGCAACTTTGGCGATAATATTTCTGCCGGTGTACAGTTTGATTACATCGCCACTAATTTAAGTGACGAGTATTATGGCCGGCAGGATGCATTTACTGTTGAAGCCGGTTTCAGAGCAGAAATTCTACCGGGATTTATACTTGGTGTTCATATTTACAATCCCACAAGGGCTAAATTATCATCTTACGAAAATGAAAGAAGCCCGAGTACATTTAAGCTTGGACTCTGTTATCACTTCAATGAAAAAGTGTTGCTTGCTGCAGAGACAGAAAAAACCAGTGCAATGAAAAATAATATTAAAGCAGGGTTTGAATATCGTATAGCTAAACCATTATTTCTTCGTGCAGGTATTTCTACCAATCAAACCTCGGGCTATTTCGGATTTGGACTTGAGCTAAAACAGCTTAAAATTAATTTTACTGCATCGTTTCATGAAACGTTAGGGTTTACGCCACATACCGATATAAGTTACGAATTTGGAAATCAGGCTAAGGAATAATTTCGTGAATGCCTCAGAGCAGGTAAAATCAATTAGAGGTCAGGTACAATTTTCAGAAGTATATTTTAATGCCAATCAAAAAGTTTAAGAACTAATTCAATGTTTTTTCAAAAAGCATCATTTTACAAGCAATTGTCATCGGTTGTACATGCTGCTTTTTTGATGCTTATTTTTTCATTTGAGCTTTCAATAGCCCAGGTAAATCCTCCAAACAATGAACAGCAGGTTGAGGACAGGATTGAACGGGCAGCAGAAACAGGTGATGAAACAGTTGATTATGATGAATTGAAACAAATACTGGATGAATATTCTCAACGGCCCATCAACCTGAATCGTACTTCAAAAGAGCAACTGCAATTGCTTGGTTTACTCAATGATTTTCAGATTGAGAATTTATTAGCCCACATTCAAAAAAATGGCGACCTTATTGCTTTGCAGGAGTTGCAAACCATTAATGGATTTGAATCAGATGACATTCAACGCATTTTACCCTATGTAAAAATTACAACTGATATTAATGCTCCTAATATGTCGTTTGCAAAATATTTGAGTGAAGGTACTAACCAGGTTTTAATAAGATGTGAGCGTGTGCTTAGTGAACAAGCAGGTTATAACCCTGTTGATTCAAATGATAGTCAATACCTCGGCAGTCCATACAGGATATACCTGCGATATAAATTATCCTATCAGCGTAAATACAGTTTCGGAATAGTTGGTGAAAAAGATCCGGGTGAAGAGTTTTTCTCTGGCAATAAAGCAAACAGGGGATTCGATTATTATTCAGCGCATTTATTTATTCGTGATATAAAAAAGATAAGATCAATTGCTTTAGGAGATTACCAGGTTGAATACGGACAAGGGCTTACAGTTTGGAGCGGTCTGGCATTTGGCAAATCGGCTGACCCTGCAAGTGTTATCCGATTTGCCGGTGGATTAAGGCCATATACTTCTGTTAACGAAACTCAATTCAGGCGAGGAGCTGCTATTTCTGTTCAACCCATTAAATATTTATTTGTTGATGGTTACTTTTCATTTAGAAAAGTTGATGGTAATGCGGCAACAATTGATTCACTTAATCAAATTGGCGATTTTTCATCATTACAAACTTCGGGGATGCATCGCACCGAGTCAGAAATTGCAGACCAGGGAATTGTTGAAGTTACCTCATATGGTGGCCATGTTGCATATCGTAAACGCAGGTATGAAATAGGTTTTACGGCTGCTGCAACTCAATTTGACAAACCGCTTGTGCGCACTACTTCGCTTTACAACCAGTTTCAATTTAGTGGCGATCATTTTTTCAATACCGGTGTTGATTATAAATTCCTCTATCGTAATCTTAGTTTTTTTGGTGAAACCTCACATTCCAAAAATGGTGCATTTGCTACAGTGAATGGGGTAATAATGGCACTCGATCCTAAATTAACTACCACATTGCTTTATCGAAATTATAGTAAAAAGTATGAAGCAATAGAAAGTAATGCCATTGCCGAGAGCGATAATTTTAACGAAAAAGGAATGTATTTTGGATTTACCGCCAAACCGGTTCGAATGTTTACGCTTAGTGGCTATTTTGATATTTTCTCATATCCATGGCTCAGGTACCAGGTTAATTCACCATCTAAAGGATTTGAATACATTGCCCAGCTAACCTTTACCCCAAATAAGCGACTTGAAATTTATGTAAGGCAAAAGCAAACCAGCAAACAGGAAAATGTATCAATTGAAGATGCCCCTCCAATTGACTATAACGTAAATGTTAATCAATATAACTCACGGCTCAATATTGCCTTTCGTGTATCGAATTCGGTAACACTTCGCAACAGAATTGAATTTGTTAAATACAATAAACAATTACAGTCATCTGAAACAGGCTTCCTTATTTACCAGGATATTCTTTATAAGCCACTGATTGTTCCCGTTTCATTTTCGCTCAGGTATGCTTTGTTTGATACAAAAAGTTATAATTCAAGATTGTATGCTTATGAGAATGATGTTTATGGAGCTTATTCTATTCCACCGCTTGCTTATAAAGGAAGCCGTTTTTACTTATTAGTTCGATGGACAGTAGTAAAGCACATTGATATTTTTGTCCGCTATTCTCAAACCGTTTATGACAACCAGGAAACCATTGGTTCAGGGCTTGATCAGATTAACAGTAATGTAAAATCAGATATTAAAGCGGTGGTTAAACTTGAATTTTAGCTTCTTTTTTAATGAAAAGGGTTTTTAATGCCTATTGTTAAAAACTAATTGTTATTCACAGATAAAATTGAAAGCAGCGTTTTATTTTCGCGCCCGAAAAAATATACTTCAAAATGAAAAGAATTCTAATTCCATTTGCAGTACTGGCTGTGCTTGCCAGTTTAAATTCGTGCGTCTCCAAAAAGAAATTTAAAAACCAGGTAGCTATGTATGATAGCGTGCGCACTGAAAATGAAAAAAATAAAACACTACTGGCTGCATGTATTAATGATAAAGATGCTGCTTCAAAGCGTATCACCACACTTGAAACCGAATTGGCAGATACCAAGGCAAAAAGTAACACCATGCTTAACCAGCTTAGTGACCTTTCGGTTATTTCAAAAGAGCAATCGGAAAGCATTAAAAAATCATTGGAAAATATTAATGCCAAAGATGCTTATATAAAAGATCTGCAGGTTGCAATGGCCCGCAAAGATTCATTAAACATGGCGCTTGTAATGAATCTTAAAGGTTCATTGAAAGATGTAAATGATGAGGATGTAAATATCAAAGTGGAGGGCAGTGCTGTGTTTATTAATATTTCTGATAAAATGCTTTTCAAAAGCGGCAGCTACGAAATAACGCCTGGTGCAAAAAATGTATTGAGCAAAGTAGCAGAAGTGTTAAACGGTCAGCCTGATATGCAGTTTATGGTTGAAGGACATACTGACAATAAACCAATTAGTACGGCTACAATAAAAGATAACTGGGACCTGAGTGCATTACGAGCAAGTGCAATAGTCAGAGTTTTGCAAAAGACGTATAAAATTGATCCGGCAAGAATGATTGCTGCAGCCCGCAGCGAGTATGCTCCGCTTACTTCCAACGATACACCTGAAGGAAGATCGAAAAATCGAAGAACGCGAATTGTAATTCTCCCGCAGTTAGATCAGTTTTTCAAATTGCTTGAACCAAAGAAATAAGCAAGCTGTTTATCTGTCAAGGCTGGTTTTAATGAATTTATAACTTCTTGAATATCCGTTGTTATGACGGATGGACAAGAAATAGATTCCATTACGCAGTGATTGTACATCAATAGTTGTTTCTTCTGATTCAGAAAAAACTCCCATGATTTTCTTTCCTAGCATATCCGTAACTTCTAATTCAGCAGGTAGGTATTCACTTAATGATACTATTAGGTAATCACTAACAGGATTAGGTTGAATATTTACAGTTACCTCAGTTTCTAAATTGTTGGCGGATTTTGGAGTACCCGGATCATGCAGGTAAAAGTTTCTGTGAATATAAAAGTTCTTTGTTCCGGCAGCATAATTGGAATAGGTGCGCTTACCAGCTACAGTAACTTTATCAATATCCTCATGTAGTTCAATATCGTTATAGGTTGCATAATAAACATTGGCTGGATTTGATCCCGGACTATAGTGATCATAATCATCATAAAGAAAATTGCCCGAAGCATCAAGGGACCTGAAATATGCACGATAGGAGGAATCAATTAAATGGGTAAAATACCTGCTGCCGGCAATTGCTATTTTTTCACTCGTATAACCAACTTTGATTGCTGCCGGTTTTAAATTAGGAATTGATTTAACCCAAAGTTGATTTCCCGCACTGTTGAATTTGAATAAACGGGTGGTTATATAGGGTGTTAATCCGCTTTTACAGGAAGCAGCATAAATATTACAATTACTATCCGTAGTTATCCAAACAGGGATAAATTCAAGGCTACCATAGCTTTTACTTTTTTGCCAAAGTAATGTTCCAGTTCCGGAGTATTTATGTATGGCAAGTTTATATTCCCTATTCAGATAATATTTTGATGCCAGCAGTATGTTCTGTTCACGATCGATAATTAAATTGTTTTTATTGGTACTGAATGGTTGGTCCCAGGTATTTATCCATTCAGGTCCACCTCCATCGTTGAATTTTACAAGGTAGGCTTTCGATTTAACAGGGGCTGAATTTTCAAGATAACCTGTAACATAAATGTTATTTACAGAATCCATTACCAGGTCGTTAATTGACAAAATGTTGCTGTTAGCAATCGGTAGTGTAACCACCCACCATAAATTAAAATTTACACTGCCTAACTTTTGCACCTGAACTTCGAAATTGAAATTGCTATTCACTTTTTTCCGGGTTAATACAAGATTGCCTTCATTATCAGCTCCGATTTTTAATTCAGGATAACCATTAATGTTTACCTGCAACAGGTTTAACTGATTTAAGTTACTGTCCAGTTGTATGATATTATAATAGCTTGAACCTTTATATTTTAAAAATATCATATCATCATAGGTTACAAGTAATTGTAATGTTGAATCGTATGCAACATCATAATTCACATAATAAACTGCAGAGGCTGTGCAACTAGTTATATTATAACGTTGAACAACAAACCTGGTAACACCAGAAACAGGATAGAATCCTGCAATTAAAACATCACCGTTTTTCATCATTGCTGTTTGAATGGCTCCAATGGGGTTTGACGGACTATTCTCTTCAATTTCTGTTTTACAGAGCATGGTGCTTTGTGCGCTGGCTCTCTTGAAGATTAACAATAGTATAATGGTAAATAGGATGATTCTGATAGAAGTATTCATGATTGTAGTGGTTAATGTTTCATTCAAATGTATTACAAATTTTTTTAGGATAAACAATATATAGGATAAGCATACGACATTATTCAGTAAATTAAATTGAAATGTCACTTAGGATTTATCGAAAAGAAGACCAGGTTAAGGGTCAATTTAACCACGGTGCTATATTAGAAAACAAGCCCATCCAACTTACTGATGATCATACTAAGCTTCAACCTTACAGTAATTTATTTTATTGGGCACACGCCTGGAGTGATGAAGGAAGCTTAATAGGTGAGCATCCTCACCAGGCATTCGAAATTATTTCAATTGTGCTAAAGGGCCAAATAGAACATTATGATAGTGCACATAAAGGCTGGAAAAAATTAAGTGCCGGTGAAGCCCAGATTATTAGAGCAGGAAGCGGAATAAGTCATGCAGAACGAATTGGTGCCGGAGCTGAAATTTTCCAGATATGGTTCGACCCTGATTTAAGTAAAACTATAAGTAAACCTGCTTCATATAACGATTACCCCGCTGCTGCATTTCCTATACTTACTAAAGACGGACTAAAGATAAAGACGTATGTTGGCGAGCAAGCGCCTATAGAGATTGACACACCCGGTATCACCATGCAGGAAATTGAATTTGAATCAGGGAATTATTTTTTGAATATGCGTTCAGAATTTTACCAGAGTATATATTTAATAGATGGTGAAGTGGAGGCTGACAATTCTAAGATTTTGCCAAATGATTTTATCCTTGGAGAGCAACTGCAAAATTTTTCATGGAAAGCACACACCAAAGGAAGACTCTTTATAATTGAATCGCCTGTAAATCCGGGCTATGCAACTTATGCTTCGAGATATTTAAAATTACAGGAACAATAATATCTGGTGTCTTGTTTACGAGTAAATCAACAGCACAATGCATTGGTAGCTTTCTTTTTCATGATTTGCATTCTCGATTCTAACTTTGTAATAAGTTGAGCTGATCAACCGATTTTTTTAAACTTTTTTTATTTAACAAATCCAATTCGCTTATTTGAGCAGCGCTGCTTTTTAATTTCCCTGATAACTGATTTAACGGGAAACTTGTGCATTTTTTTATGAGAGCTATTATCAAGATTGGCAATTGGAAAATGCATCACCAGGTTTGCAGTGTAAGCTTAAAAGATTTTTTTTCAGCTTTTTCAGCGAAGTTAATTTCATTCGACCTGATTAATACCTATACACTATTAGTTAATTAATAGCAGCATTATCACTTTTATTTGTGTTCAAAATCTTTTCACCCAAAAAATATTAATCACGCCAATGTATTTTTAATTAATGCCATCGAAATCGTGATGATTACAAAATAAAATCTATAAATTATGTAATTTTTAAAAGCAGGTATATTTTGTATGTTAATTTAATATTAATTGCATTATAGAAATCTCAATTCAAATTCACTCTATAATACAACTCAAATCTCTCAATTAAACATTAACAGCTATGAAAAAAATCGTAAGATTAACCATGCTGCTGTTGCTTATTGGTATCAGTGCAATTGCACAGGAGCGCAAAATCTCCGGCACAGTAACCAGTTCAAAAGACAACAGTGCAATTCCGGGTGCAACCGTTCTTGTTAAGGGTTCAACTAAAGGAGCAGTAACCGACATTAACGGTCGTTATGAATTAATGCTGCCGCCAGGCGCTGATACATTGCAATTTTCATTTGTTGGAATGAAGAAGAAAGATGTAATAGTGGGTAACAGGGAAGTGGTAAATGTTGGACTTGATGAAGAGGCGATGGATGTTGGAGAAGTAGTAGTTACTGCAATGGGAATTTCAAGAGAAAAAAAATCTCTTGGTTATTCAACACAGGAAGTTAATGGCAAGGATCTTAATAATGTTAAGAGCGGTAGTTTTGTGAACCAGATGAGCGGGCGCGTAGCAGGTGTGCAGATTAAAAACACTGGTAATCTGGGAGGATCTACCAATGTAATAATCAGGGGAACTACCTCATTGCTTGGCGAAAACCAGGCCCTGTTTATTGTTGATGGTGTACCTATTGATAATTCACGCACACATACATTCGGTCAAGCAAGAGGTACTGCCGGTTATGATTACGGTAGTCCGGTATCGGATATTAATCCTGAAGATATTGAATCTATTAACGTTTTGAAAGGAGCAGCTGCAACTGCATTGTATGGATCAAGAGCAGCACGTGGTGTAGTTTTAATAACTACCAAAAAAGGAAAGCAAATGGCACAGACTGAAAGTAAAAGGCTTGGTGTTACATTTAGTACCAATGCTACTTTCGGAATGGTAGATAAGAAAACATTCCCAACTTACCAGAATGAATATGGAGCTGGTTATGGTCCTTATTATGGAGGAGCAAACGGACAACCCAGTCCCGGTGATCACTTCTTTGTGGAAGATGTAAATGGCGATGGTGATACTTCTGAATTGGTTACACCATATACGGAAGATGCATCTTATGGGGGTCAGTTTGATCCAAACCTGCTGATTTATCAATGGGCTGCATTCGTACCGGGTTCTCCAACCTATCACCAGGCAACTCCATGGATTGATCATGCATCTAATGAAGATGAGGGACCTATTTCATTTTTTCAAACAGCTGCTTCTTATACTAATAATGTTGCTATTGAGGGAGGTAATGATCGTGGTGTATTCAGGGTTTCATTGGGTACTACCAACGCAACCGGAATTTTACCAAACAGCCACATGAACAGGTATAACTTTGGTGTTAATGCAGGCTACAAATTCACTGAAAAATTCAGCGCCAGCGCTTCGGTAAATTATGTAAAGGATAATAACCAGGGACGTAATGAAACAGGCTATGGTAATAATATCCTCACCAGTTTCAGACAATGGTACCAGACAAACGTTAGTGTAAAAGAGTTAAAAGATATATATGATCTAACTGCAGGAAACTTTGGCTGGAATCCGGCAAGTTCTGATAATCCTGCCATACCAATTTACTGGGATAATCCTTACTTCCAGCGCTATAAAAGTTTTTCAAGTGATAGCCGCGATCGCGTTTTTGGTAACATTGAACTTAAATATGCTATCAACAAGCATTTTGATGTAACAGCCCGGATGGCTCTTGATGTTTATTCAGCCATTCAGGAAGAACGAATTGCCAAAACAAGTAATGCCAAGCAATTTGGAATTGGACCTCCCGGAGTAGCGCCACCTGAAGTAACGTCTGGTTATTCACGTTTAAACAAAAATGTATGGGAAACAAATCTGGACCTGATAGCAAATTATAAAACAGATTTTAATGAAGATTTTAGTTTCAGTGCATTGATAGGTGCTAACTTCCGTAGAAATTATTTGAACACCATTTATGCATCAACAAATGGCGGCCTGGTTGTTCCGGAACTTTACAGTATATCTAACTCTGTAAACACACCCAGCGCATCAGTAGAACAGCTGCAACAAATTGGAGTTAATGGATATTTTGCCAGTGCCTCATTTGGATATAAGCGTTTTTTATATCTTGATCTGACCGGGCGGATGGATTACTCTTCAACGCTTCCTGTAGATAACAATAACTACTTTTACCCGGGTGCATCAGCAAGTTTTATCTTCTCAGAACTGGTACATCCGTCATGGCTTGATTTCGGCAAAGTTCGCTTGAATGTTGCGCAGGTTGGTAATGATGCACCATGGGGTAGTGTATATGATGTATACACTAAGCCAATTTCATTTGGAAGTACAACCCTGTTTTCACTGCCTATTACCAAAAACAATAATAGCCTGAAGCCTGAATTATCATTAACTACCGAAGCAGGTTTGGAAATGGCTTTCTTTAAAAGAAGATTAGGATTTGATTTTGCATGGTACACCACAGATACTAAAAATCAGATATTACCAGTAGCTGTTACTACAGCAACCGGTTATTCTTCAAAGTATGTAAATGCAGGTACTATTCGCAATAAAGGTGTTGAAATAAGCCTGTATGGAACACCTGTAGAAATGAAAGATTTTAGCTGGAAGATTATTATAAACTATGCTGCAAACAAAAATGAAGTGCGTGAGTTGTTTGAAGGGGTAAACAATGTTCAGATTACTAACTTTCAA
>JBGARN010000085.1:0-20372 GCA_044230205.1 Bacteroidia bacterium | reverse complement strand
GGAAATCGTTTGCTATACCGTCCTGTGTGCTGAAATTCCATTGTAAAGCTATGGTACCGCCAATAGCAGAGTTGATATTGAATTCAGAGGCTAACCAGGTATTAGTACCATTAGTACTTAATGCGGCAGCCTGAACAAATGCTCCACCGTTAACACTTATCTTAACAGATGCATTATCAAATCCTGAAGGAGGTGCTCCACCTTCACCATTGTAGATATATCGGAAGCGAACTTTAGCCGAAGAAGCCGATGCAGGTATTGAAACTGTCGGAGAAGTTAAGTCCCCACTGTTAGTACC
The DNA here is from genome assembly GCA_044230205.1 of Bacteroidia bacterium. Taxonomy (GTDB): domain Bacteria; phylum Bacteroidota; class Bacteroidia; order AKYH767-A; family OLB10; genus JAEUTH01. The sequence goes on along the minus strand of JBGARN010000085.1, from coordinate 20,074 downwards.
GCCATTGTTAAATGTACAAGTTGCATCCTGGCCATAATAAGCCCATTTTGTTGGATTGGGCGGAGTTCCTGCAGGACATGATGCAGTTACGTGCCATAAGCCTGTCCCACTCCAACCCGGAGGCATTACACCACCTTCGAAGTTTTCAAATAATGGAGTTCCGCTACCCGGTCCAACGCTTAGTGTTGGTGCAATATTATCCGTACAATTTACAGTACGTGAATAAGTTCCTGTGCAGCCGTTAGCATCTGTAATTACAACAGCATAGGTGCCAGCAGTAAGTCCGCCTGGATCTTCAACTGTGAATCCGTTACTCCATAAATAAGTATAGGGGGGTGTTCCACCTGATGGAGTAAGGTTTATTGATCCTGTTGGACTTTCAGCACAAACCACATTGGTGTTTGTGCCTGTTGCAGTTACTGGAGATGGCTGAGTGACAGTATAACAACAAGTGGCAGTACAGCCATTTGCATCAGTAACTGTTACACAATATGTACCAGCTGATAATCCTGCTTCAGTTGCATTGGTACTGCCATTACTCCACAAGTAAGTATAACCTGGCGTACCTCCGCCTCCTAACACAGAAACTGACCCATTACTGCCACCGTTGCATGATACGTTAGTGCCGCTGCAAGAAGCAGTAACTGCGGTTGGCGATGAAACTACAACAACTTGTTGAGCCACGCACCCTGAAGCTGGTTCAGAAACTACCACTGTATAAGATCCTGCAGTTAATCCTGTAATGCTTGCTGTTGTGGCACCTGTCGACCAGGTAAAGGTATATGGACCTCCATTAATACCACCTGTTGGAGCAGCAGTTGCTGATCCATTATTGCCACCAAAACACGTAGCATTAATTGCTGTTGCATTAACATTTAGATTACAACCTGCAGCACCAACTGTAGCACAAGCACTGGTAGTACAACCATTGGCATCAGTTACAGTAATACAATAGTTACCAGGTAATAATCCTGTTAAGTTAGTAAAGGTATAAGCGGGGGTTCCACCTGATGTAGAGTTGATACTTACTGTTCCATCAGGGCATAACGGACATGAAGCATCAGTAGCTACTGCTGTTGCAGTTAATTGTGTAGGTTCAGTAACCGTATAACAACAGGTTGCTGTACAACCAACACCATCAGTTACAGTAACACAATAGGTCCCTGCTGCTAAACCTGAAATGCCTGATGTAGTTCCACCATTGCTCCATGCGTAGGTATATGGACCACCATTACCTCCACTGGCTGTAACTGATGCAGTTCCACTAGTACCACCAAAGCATACATTGTTAGTGCCAGAACAACTGGCCGTAACAGGTACAAATGTAACACCAACGCTGGATGTAGCTGTACAACCAAATTCATTAGTGGCAGTTACCGTATAAGTGGTGTTAGCTGAAATGGATGAAACTATAGGATTATAAATATTAGGATTATTTAAATTTAATGTTGGTGACCAGGAATAGGTTGCGTTAACCTGTGGCGTAAACCTCCAGGCATCATTGGTCGCACTAAACGAGGTACCATTACGTCCTGCTATTCCATAACCAACAGTTCCGGTTGAATTTTCAATTCCTTGAGTCATGGTACCGTTTGCAAGTATTGAGGTGCTGTAAATTTCAATCACACCATTTTCAAACAATACAACCTGGCCTGTAACCTGTGCAGGTCCTGAACAACAATGCTGAACGCCATTAAATTGCACAACAAAACGGTTGGGTGATGTAAGATTAAAATATTGTATCATTCCTGGATTAGGTGCATATAAATCTGTCCATGCCAACGCAATAAGGTCATTTGGTGTTGAAGTATTAGGTAATGTTTGACCTGAGCAACAACCGCTACCCGAAGCTGGATCAAAAGTTATAAAACCATTTGTTGATATATATAATTGGGTTTTAGTATTACAGAAAAATGGGAAATTAAACCCAATAGGTATTGCACCACTCAACGCATCATCACCTGTAGGTCCATCAATAGGTGTTCCGGATAAAGGCGCATAAGCGATTCCTGCAACTGAATAACTAGGCAGACATGCAGGCGCAGGAGATGCATTTAGTTGAATAGGAGTATTGCATGGTGCGCTTGTTGGGTTAGCAGTGGCAGTAACTGTAGGGATAGGATTAACTGTTAATTGAACCGTAGCGGTTGCTGTACATCCTGCAGGAGTGGCATCAGTAACAGTTACAGTATAAATACCAGTTAAACTAGCATTAATAGACTGAGTAGTTTCTGAAGTACTCCATAGATAAGAAACCGTTCCATTGTTTCCAAGAGCTGTGGCTGTTAATGTGGATGAATTACCTGCACAAATTGTCGAAGGCAAAGCACTTGCTGTTACAGAAATTAAACATGGTAATCCGCAAGCAGGATTAAACACGTATGCCCTGCCAGTGCCAGGCCAGGTGGTATTGTTATCCTGGGCGGTTACTGTGCTATTAGTATTTGATGTTGTATTTACATCATTAAAATTTGCTGCTGATGACATGATACCAACCGAGCCTGAAGAGGGGTTAGATCCTGCACCATAAACAAACATGATAGTATTGCTGCTTTCAAATAGCCAGAGCTGAAATATTTTATCAGGAGTACCACCACAACAGTTAACCTCATTCCATTGCACCACTAATTTTTGGTTAGGAGCTGTTCCAAACAGTTGATAGCTTACACTTCCACCTGTCCCTGTATGTAAATCATCATACCAGGGCCTTAATGCGGGATAAGTTCCTAATCCACCTGATGTTCCACAACATGCTGAGCTGGCAACAACACCAAGAGAAAGGTAACCATTAGTAGTTGCTGAGAACTGGGTGTAGTTAACGCCATTAAAATTAAAGGTAAAGCCAATGTTAGTTAAGGGAGAAGCGTTGTCATCAAATCCACCTGCAAAAAGAGTTGTAGGTGAACCAAGAGTCTCTATTGAAACACCTGCAGTAGTGCTGTATAAATAATTATTGGAAACGTTATTACAGGTAAACAAATAAGCTTTGCCAGTGCCAGGCCAGGTGGTATTGTTATCCTGGGGTATTACAATATCATTAGTATTTGAAGTTGTATTTACATCATTAAAATTTGCAGCTGCAGTCATAATTCCAACAGAACCTGAAGAGGGGTTAGAGCCAGCACCATATACAAACATGATATTATTACTGCTCTCAAATAGCCAAAGCTGAAATGTCTTATCAGGTGTACCGCCACAGCAGTTAACTTCATTCCACTGCACCACTAACTTTTGGTTAGGTGCTGTTCCAAAGAGCTGATAGCTTACACTTCCGCCAGTTCCAGTATGTAAATCATCATACCAGGGCCTTAATGCAGGATATGTTCCTAATCCACCGGACGTGCCGCAACATGCATTGCTGGCAACAACACCAAGAGAAACGTAACCATTGGTAGTGGCAGAGAATTGAGTGTAATTTACCCCTGCAAACGTAAATGAAAAACCAATGTTAGTTAATGGTGATGAGTTGTCTCAAATCCACCTGCAAAACACAGTGGGTGCGCCAAGAGTTTCAAGTGCAACCCCATTAGTAGTGGAATATTTGTAGGAATTAGCCTGTCCGAAAGCGTTTTGTATAGTTAATCCACCGGATATTAGCAGACAGATTAACATCACTTTCATTTTCCAGTTTGAAAATACCGGAGATTTCGATGAGTAGAGTTTTAGATTCATAATTGTTCGATTTATATTTAGTGATTGTTTTTATTCTTTAGTTTTTTGGGAATGAGAAATGTTATTGGGTTTAATTAAAAAGCAACGCTTTTACTAACCAGTAAATAAATGTAGAGGCGGCTTGAAAACTCTAATTATCATACGATTTAAGTTTACAACATACGTTGGCTTATGTATTCAAACCCACAAATTAACATGCAGGCAAATAATCATAAACCGAAAAAAAATTATTGAATAAGGAAAAAATAAAGTTTTATAATCGGGGTAATGTAATAGTTAAATAAAGAGTAATAATCTGGATTTGTAATGGATAAAATCAAACAGGCAATTCAGTTTTTAATTGCATCTTTTTCACTAACCAAGTTCATTTCACTCTATTAACAGAGTGCATAGTTAAGTTTTTTTTTGACTTGAGCAAGAAATTTTTTGTATAATTTAATTGCCTAATGTACAAAATTAATTGAATAAACAATATATAGCTCATTTAAAATGACCATTCAAAGCTCTTAATAGCTGAATTTGATAAATCAATCTTTAAAAAGCCAACCTTTACGAATAAACCACCAAAGTTCAAGAACTACTACGAGGATCATGCTTGCTATTATGGCTATATATCCGTTGGGCCAGTATAGTTCAGGCATGTTATAAGGCAGATATTTTCCGGTTTCAGGATCAACACGGGCGAAGTTCATCCCATAAACTCCTGCGATGAACGTAAGTGGCATAAATACAGCCGAAAATACGGTCATCACTTTCATTACCTGGTTTAACCTGTTACTTATGGAAGAAAGATAAATATCCATTAAACTGGCAGTAATCTCTTTGTATGAATCAACTAGATCAAGCACCTGAATGATATGATCATAGGTGTCTTTCAGGTAAACTTTGGTTTCTGCGTTTATAAAATCGTTATTGGAACGAAGCATGTCATTTATTTTATCTCGTTCAGCAAATGCAGCCCTTCTGAAAACAATAAGTTCACGTTTATATTCCTGTATCTTTTGCATTGATTGTTTGGCCACATTAGCAAGTAATTCATCCTCCAGTTCATCCAAAAGTTCACCGGTTCGTTCTAAAATTGGAAAATAATTATCTACAATGGCATCGTTAATGGCATAAGCCAGATAGCCAGGACCGCTTTTGCGCATTTGGCCACGGCCGCTACGCAATCGTTTCCTTAACGGTTCAAATAAATCATCCTCTTTATCCTGTATCGTAATTACATAATTTACTCCGCAAAAAACTGATAGCTGGTCATTTTGCAAAAGATTATCAGGCGATTGCTTAAGCATTCTTGAAATAAAGAAAATATGGTTTGCATGTTCCTCCTGTTTTGGCCGTTGATACAGATTGGTTACATCTTCCATTTCCAGCGGATGAATATTGAATCGGGTGCAAATGGTTTCAAAAAGAGTTCTGTCGCCAAAACCTTTTATCTCCAGCCAATGACACCTTTCATGTTCACTATGAATTTTATCAATGGCAGCAGTTACGTTTTGATATTCTTTTTCTTCAATAAGGTCAGAATCATAAGAGTATAACCTGATTTTAGGTTTCGATGCATCTTCAGGAATAGTAAATTGGCCTGGAGATGAACCTGGTGGAATTGTTTTTTCAAATGTGTTGGATATGCGTTGCCGCACTAATCGTTTTATTCTGCGTTTTGATGCCACTATTGGGGTAAATTAGCAATGTTGTATTTATTAATTAATTGAAAAAGATAACAGGTAGTTTTGATATTCATTATATTAATACTTTCGGGCAAATTTAATTTTGCTGTTTGTAGATGTTTACCGTAGTTGAAATAATTTTCAACCTTTTACCGGTTTATTAAAAACCTCCAAAGAAATAACATGAATTGGTATAATAAGTGGTTTGGGACCCAGTATTACGATTTACTGTATAATCAGCGTAATGACCAGGAGGCCCAAGAATTTCTTGAACACCTGGTACGTTATTTACAACCACTTATAAATAGCAGGTTTCTTGACCTTGCATGTGGTAAAGGCCGACATTCAGTTTATCTCAATTCACTTGGCTTTGATGTAACAGGTATTGATTTATCCGAAACCAACATCAGCTATTGTAAAAAATTTGAAAATGAAAAACTGCATTTTCATGTTCATGATATGCGCAGGGTGTTTTGCACCAATGTGTTTGACTTTGTTCTTAACTTGTTCACAAGCATCGGCTATTTTGAACACAGCTATCATAATCAGCTTACAATAAATTCAGCGGCAACAGCATTAAAGCCGGGAGGCCGGCTGGTGATAGACTTTTTAAATGCATATAAAGCTGTAAACGACCTTAAGCCGTATCAAAAAATAAAAATTGACAAAATTGAATTTGAAATCACTAAAAAGCACGAAGACGGTTTTATTCTTAAAACCATAAGGGTAATTGATGATAACACCGAAAAATTTTTCTATGAAAAAGTGCAGGCTTTAACGCTGGATGATTTTAATGTTTACATTGAAAAAGCAGGACTTAAAACAATTAGCTGTTTTGGCAATTATCAATTGAAGTCATTTGATAAGATGAATTCAGAAAGGCTTATTATTATTGCAGAAAAAAATAACACCTGATGTATATGTTATTAACAGTCATATTTGATACCATTAGCCATTCCAATGTTGAGCCGTATGAATATGCATTGTTATTTTTTGTGATTTTTTTAAGCGGGTTGAGCTTTCTTGCTGTTAAGCGCTTAAGCCAGCATTATCTTAAACTGGCATTAAGCTTTACAGGTGCTTTTTTATTTGCATTGTGTATGATGGAAATGATTCCATCGGTTTATAGTTCGGGCGATAATGGAATTGGTCTTTACATACTGGCCGGTTTTTTTTCGCAGATTATTATGGAGTTTTTTTCCGAAGGAATTGAACATGGTCACATTCATGTTCACCGTCATCATGAAAATACTTTTCCATTAACTGTTATGATAGGGCTTTGCCTGCATTCGTTTCTTGAGGCCATGCCGCTGCCCGATTATGATGCAAGTCATCACGACCACAATCATTCCCTTTTATATGCTATTATTTTGCACCACATACCTATTGCAGTGGCACTTATGAGTATGCTTAAATCTTCAGGCATAAAAAACTCAACAGCCATATTGTGCCTTGCAATTTTTGCTGCCATGCCCCCTGCCGGTGCGTTTACAAGTACAATACTCGGATCATCGCTTTTAACCAATATGAGCGATTACTATGATAAAATTATGGCTGTGGTAATTGGAATTTTTCTGCATGTTTCTACAACCATACTTTTTGAAAGTGATCATGATCATCGTTTCAACCTCAAAAAACTAATTGTTGTTATTTTAGGTGCATCGCTGGCATTTGTACATTTTTAAAAATGATCTAAAGCGAAGCAAGTGTTGCATTTATTTTATCAAAATCCGGTATCAAGCCTGCATTATCCAATACCTCGGCATACCTGATAATACCTTCAGCATCTATTATGAAGGCAGAGCGCTTGGAAGTTCCCTTCATTCCGAAATTAAATGTTTCATAAGCACTGTCAAATGCAGCTGAAACATCTTTATTGTAATCAGATGCTAAAGTGAAATTGAGTTTTTCTTCTTCTTTCCATTTACGCAAAACATATACACTATCCGTACTGATGCCAATCACTTTTGCATTAATATCATTATATCGTGAAATATCATCCCGGATCATACAAAACTCTTTAGTGCAGGTACTTGTAAAAGCTGCAGGAATAAACAACAACAAAACTTTTTGACCTTTTAAAGTTTCATTGCTTACTATATTTTTTTCAGTATCGTACATCAAAAAAGCCGGGGCAGGCTGTCCTGTTTTTAACATGTGTTTAAAATTGGATAGTTTATAAATTGTTTTGTTTTAGAGTTTACAGGCAAATAAGAAAGTGATTGCCACTTCAAATGCTGTTAAAGTTTTTTAGCTTCATTCCAGTATACATCCATTTCTTCAAGTGTCATTTCATTTAACTTACGGCCAGCCTCCAAAGCCGATTTTTCAAGATGCTGAAATCGCTTAATAAACTTTTTATTGGTGCGTTCCAATGCTTCTTCAGGATTAACATTTATAAACCGTGAATAGTTAATCAGTGAAAAAAGTAAATCGCCAAACTCGCTTTCAATTTTTTGCTGATCACCTTTTTCAACTTCTGCTTTAAACTCATGCAATTCTTCATTTACTTTATCCCACACCTGGTTTTTATTTTCCCAGTCGAAGCCAACCCCACGAGCTTTTTCCTGTATGCGCATAGCTTTAACCAATGAAGGCAACGAAACCGGAACACCTTCATGTGCAGATGTTTTTCCTTCCTTAAGTTTTAGTTGTTCCCAGTTACGTTTAACATCTTCTTCGTCATTAACTTTTATATCTCCATAAATATGCGGATGGCGAGCAATTAATTTATCACAAACTGTGTTAAGTACATCAGCAATATCAAATGCATTGGTTTCTGATGCAATGCGGGCATAAAAAACAAGATGAAGCATAATATCGCCAAGCTCCTTTTTAATTTCATCCAGGTTTTTATCAAGTATTGCATCGGCCAGTTCATATGTTTCTTCAATAGTCAGATGCCGCAAGGTTTCCATGGTTTGTTTTTTATCCCACGGACATTGCTCACGCAATTCATCCATTATTTTTAACAAGCGTTCAAAAGCCATCAACTTTCTTTCCATCATAATTTTACTTTTGCGCGCTAAGTTAATTTTGGTTTCGATACATGAAACAGCAATGGATTACAACATAGTTATTGATGAATAGTTTAAGGCGATTTTATTTTTTTGATTTTATAAATTATTACGACACAGTGATTGGCAGCTGCATGAAGCTGAATAAAAAAAATATCAATATTATAGTTTGCTCTATATGTCTGTTTATTGCTATTCACCCGGTTAAATCTATTGCGCAATTGCGCGATTCCACACAGGGAACATTTGCAATCAATGCGCACATCCATTACGGATTTCTTATACCGCATAGGCCATCATTAATTGGCATGGTTACCGGACATACTGTTGGAGCAGAGGTTGATATTCTTAAAACAACAGATGGGAGCAAAGATTTTGAGCGTTCCTATCGCTATCCCGAAATTGGTTTAAGTTATTGTCTTTTTAACCTGGGTAATGAAAAAGTATTGGGCAATGCCCATGCTGTATCACCGTTTGTAAGTTTACCATTAACAGCAAGTGAAAAATTGCAATTCAATTTAAGGATAGGTGCAGGAATTGGTTTTGTTCAGAAACCATTTCATCGTTATGATAATTTTAAAAATAATGCAATAGGTTCAGTTCTTAATGGAACTGTAAACTTCCGTGCAGAAATGCAATATAAATTAGCTGTAAGAAGTAAAATAACATTAGCATGGGGACTAACACATTGGAGCAATGGCAGTGCTGCCACTCCTAACTTAGGAATTAATGTTACCACCATGAGTCTGGGTTACCAGCATTTTTTTGGCAAGCGTACACTTTTAAATAATGATCCGTTACCACCGGTTAACAAAAGATATGTAACATCATTTTTTGTCGCAGCATTTCATAAGGAATTGTATCCTGCAGGTGGTGAAAAATATTTTGTTGGCACTTTGTATGGCAATTGTGCCCGCATTATCAGTCATAAAAGCAGTATTGGGCTTGGCGCTGATGTGTTTTACAATGCAGGTACGGTTGAAAGTCTTAAGCGCGAGGGCAAACCTTATTCAGAAGCTGATGCATGGCGCGTGGGAGTACGCTTAGGTTATTACCTGTCGCTATCGGATTTTAAAATTGCAATTGAAAATGGATTTTATGTTTATGGCGAGCTTAATGGTGATACCTTTATTTATACACGGCTGGGGGTTCAGCAAAAAATTTCAAATCACATTTTTTTATGCGTAAATCTTAAATCGCATTTTGCACGAGCTGATTTTTTTGAATTTGGAATTGGATATGAAATTTAAAATGATTCGCATATATACTGTCCTCTTTATGAGACATGGAAATGAAATAATATCAAAGTATTGTTTCATTGTGGCTACCTTAATTTGCATTACGTTCATTTCCTCATGCACAAAAGATCCTTTTTGCAATTGCCTAAAAAGTACAGGTAGCACAGTAACAGAAACTCGCAGCCTTGCATTTTTCAATCAATTGGAAGTTGGTAAAAATGTTGAGTTACTGATTGTTCAGGATTCAGTGTATTTTGCTAAGGTTACATGTGGAAAGAATTTAATGGATGGGATAGAAACTACCATTGTAAATAACAAGCTTAATATTACCAACAATAACCGTTGTAACTGGTCGCGCAGTTATGCTAACGATTTTGTGGTTGAATTACATTGCCCCGATTTGGTTGACATCAGGTATTCATCTTCAGGCAATCTTACCATGCTGAATCATTTTAAAACCGATTCGCTATATCTGGAAAGTGGTTTAGGTACAGGATCGGTTATTTTAGATTTAGATGCAAGAGTACTGTATGCAGTACTAAATACATCAGTTGCCGATCTTACAATTAAAGGTAAAGTTGAAGTCAGTTACCTGTTTGCCAATGCCCAGGGTTTTATTGAAGCACGGGAGGTGCAGAATTATTATACCTATATGCGTTCAAACTCTACCAACGATTGCAGAATAAAATGCAGCGGACATCTTGATGCTGAAATAGAAGGGCAGGGAGATATTTATTATTATGGAAATCCGCCTGATGTTTATCTGAAAAAAACCGGAACAGGTTCACTAATTAAAGGCGACTGATAATTGAGAATTATAACCTACAATATACGTTTATTTATTTTCTGGCTGATTTATTATGCAGCATTCAGGTTGTTCTTTATTCTCTTCAATTACAATCATTTTTCCGGTTCGGAATTAGTCAGCCTATTTAAAATATTCATGTTTGGCATCAGGCTCGATTTGTCAGCGGCAGCCTATTGCATGCTCTTTCCGTTTCTTTTAATATTAGCTTCGTTATTCATAAAGGGTGAAATTTTTAATGCCATTAATACCTGGTATCACCGTATATTAATTTTTATTATCAACATAATATGTGTTTCGAATATTGTTATTTATAAATACTGGCACACCTTGCTTAATAAACGGGCACTTGATTTTTTATACGATCCGGCTGAAATATTTGCATCGCTTACTACTTTTCAGATAGTAAGCCTGGTTATAGTCTATTGTATTCTTTTTATAGTCTTTACATGGTTATTTGGAAAAGTGGCCGGCAAATTTGATCGTGATAAAAACAAAAGCATTCTAAGGCAAAGTGCAGGAGTATTGATTTCATTTTGTCTTACATTTTATTTTTTGAGAGGTGGCTTGCAGTTAATACCTATTAATGAAAGCTCATGTTACTTTTCAGAAAAACCAGAAGAAAATCATGCTGCAATTAATCCGTCATGGTTTATAGTCAGAAATCTTCAACTGGCATCGCGTGCTGGTGAAAATCCTTTTTTATTTTATGATGATGCAATTGCAGAGCAAAAGTTTACAGGGATGTTTCAAACATCCCCTGATACCGGTGTTAACCTATTCTCAATCAGAAATCCTAACATTGTTTTTTTGATTCTTGAAAGTCATACTGTAGATGTTATTGAAGCATTGGGGGGCGATAGTGCTAATTCACCGCAGTTAGATAACATCATAAGAAATGATGGATTTACTTTTGCCAATTGTTATGCAAGTGGTTTCAGAACTGATCAGATGCTGCCCTCATTATTCAGCGGGTTTCCGGCTCAGCCATCTAACTCTATAAGCCGCAATGATGATAAAACAGGCAAGCTGCCACATCTGCCTCAGCTGCTTAAAAGCAAAGGATACCATACTTCATTTTATTATGGTGGCGAAATGGGATTTGCCAACATGAAAAGTTTTCTAATCAATTCAGGCGTAACAAAACTTACCGATCAGTCCGCATTTTCATCAGATCAGCTTAACAGCAAATGGGGTGCTCATGATGAATATACTTTAAATTATTTTTTAAACGATCTTAATAAAATGCAGCAACCTTTTTTCGCATCATTGCTTACACTAACATTGCATGAACCATTTGAGATTCCGGCAAATCCAAAATTTGAAGGGAACTCTGAAAATATTAAATTTAAGAATGCTGCTTTTTATGCTGACAGTTGTATCGGGGTATTTTTCGAGCGCGCCAAAAAACAACCCTGGTATGCCAATACTATTATTTGCCTGGTTGCCGATCATGGTCATCAGTTACCCAGGCAAAGGCCAATTTTTGATCCATACATTCACAAAATACCACTGATAATTACCGGTGGTTCGTTGAAAAATGAATACAGGGGCAAACAACATAACCGAACTATGGCGCAAAATGATTTGCCAAGAATAATTTTGGAGCAGCTGGGTTATAGCGCAGATGAATTTAAGTTCAGTAAAAATACGCTTAACAAAAATACACAGGCGTTTGCTTACCTCTGTTTTGATGATGGTTTTACCTGGGTTACTGATAGCTGTTCGGTACACTATTCAAGAGTTGATAATAAAGCCCAGGTAGTTTCCGGCTGCAACACTGCTAATCAATCGGCCATTAATACTGAAAATGGCAAAGCATTTTTACAGGTACTTTACCAGGCTTTTCTGGATATGTAAAAGCAATTACTCAACCCTTTGTATGGTTCCGTCACCGGTTACTTTTTGCTTAAATTGAGCAGGATTACCTTTGTATTTAATAGATCCGCTACCGGTTATTTTTGCATTAAGCGATGAAATTGTTGTCAGGTGAATTTCACCTGACCCGGTAATTTCTGCATTCGTTTCCTGGGCCGTTAGGTCAAAGCTATTTATGGTACCGCTGCCGCTAATCTGGTACTGTCCTGAACCTGAAATCTTACTTTCCAATTTATTGCCAATTACATCTGCATAAATGGTTCCTGAACCTGAGATTTTTAATTTTAATTCAGGTGTTTTTAAAACATCTTTACTTTTAATAACACCGCTGCCGCTTAATTCAAGGCCTTCAATGTTATTCATAGTAATGTCAATCATTACCTGATTGCCAGGGTTAAGGTTAGCATCGCTGTAAATCTTTAAAACACCATTGATTGGTTTGCATTCAATATTGTCGGCAATATTTTGCTGAGCGTGAATGACTACAGCATTTTCTAACCCTTGCGATACAGTAACTGATGCGTCAAGCTTAAGGTCAATTTCTGAAAATTTATCGGCATCTTTTTTAATGGTTACTACAGGCCCTTCTCCATTTATAACCGGATTGCATGCACATAAAATCAATGATAATATTATGCTCAAAAAATTTTGCGCAATAAAATTGTTGTTCTGTTTCATTTGAAAGTTGTTTGAAGCAAATTAAGTAATTCAAAATAATTTATCAGTTGTATGTTGATTATTTCTTGGCTATTATTACGCTTGTGTTTTATTGGCGGCTAACTTAATTTCATTGCATCGCCAGGAAAAATCTTAATTTATGAATTCGCTTAAATCAACTTACATCCAATCCCCCATAGGTTGTATTGAAATTACAGCCGATCAGCTTGGGATCACTTCAGTAAAGTTAGGTGCTGAAGAAGGAATTAAATCTGAAAGCAGGTTGTTAACAAAGGCTGCCAAACAGCTTGATGAATATTTTGAAAAAAAACGAAAATCATTCGATTTGCCACTTTCGTTATACGGAACCAACTTTCAAAAAGAAGTGTGGCTTGAATTGGTTCGAATTCCTTTCAATAAAACAATATCCTACCTTCAGCTTGCTAAGCAGCTTGGCGATGAAAAATCAATAAGAGCTGCAGCTAATGCTAATGCTAAAAATCCTGTTGCAATAATAGTTCCCTGCCATCGTGTTATCGGAACCAATGGCACGCTTGTTGGCTATGCAGGCGAATTATGGCGTAAGCAATGGCTGCTGGAGCATGAGCGGGGAGTTAAATCCCTTAAACTTGAATTTGAATTTTAAGTGGCATGAATAACGAACTCAAATTTGGTTTGTATGGCGGATTAGCCTTTGCTGCATGGTGTATGATTGAAAAATGGAGCGGCATCCATAATAATAAAATGGAAATAGCTCAATACTCCGAACTGGTTAGTGGATTAATTCCTTTGATTTTTATTTATGCCGGTATTAAAACACGGAAAAGGGAAATTCAGCAAAATCAGTTAACCTTTGGCCAGGGAGTACGATCGGGGATGATGATTTCTTTATTATCTTCAATGCTGATTGCATCATTTTTATATTTGTATGTAAACGCTATTAATACCGGATATAATAAAGCCAAAATTGATTTTCTTCGTTCGGAATTGATTAAAGCAAAGGTTGCGGATAATGTTTTCACACAACAGATGAATGGCATTGAGCATATGTACAGCGGTAGCGTTACCGCACATTTTTCATTGATGGTTTATTTTGCATCCATTGGAATTATTGTAAGTGCTGTGATCAGCCTGCTGCTGAGAACAAAAATGGTGTCACCTTCTGATAATTGAAAACACGTTTTTGGAATATTGAATTTTTAAAGATTGTTTCTTTCTTTTTGTCGGTTGGCTATCTTCAAATCCGTGGTGTCTTTATTCTTACAATTCCGGGCTGGCATTTATAACCAGGGCGGAACGGTGATTATTGACGGCTCAGAAGTAGATGATGCTATTTATGCTTTGTATGCTCCTTATACCGGATACCATGCAGTATTTGAAATTACAAACAGTATATTTGACCGTAACTATATTAGCGTAAGCATGGAAAATGGCGATTACTCAACAAGCATTTGCACGGGCAGTGTGTTCGAATGTACGGCACCTCTTAAAAATGGTGTGGACCCCATTACCAACCACCACTTTATGCTTACTGATGTTACAGCCTTTACACTTGGTGGTGATGTGGATGCGCCCAATAATATTAAAAGTGCCGAGATAGGAATTGAGGGAGTTTACAGCACTTACACTTGCGAAGACAATTACTTTTATAAAATTGGATTAACCTCGCATGATGCTGCCATACTCGGAGGTAACAGCAGTGGCGTTACCAATACCATTACTGCAAAAGATAATTTTATTGAAAACAGCACCAATGGTGTATGGATGTCAACTGATTATGATTGCGATATTGAAACCAATAAACTTACGACCTGCGCTTATGGTGTTGATATTGAAAGCTCAACAGGACACGCTATAAGTATTGATGGCAACTCTTTTGCCGATTGCACCAATGGAGTGGAACTGTATGATGTGAGCGAAACTGCTGTGTGTGATATAGTGAACAATACTTTTAAGGGGGAGTTTGGCAGTGGTGGTGTGCCTGTTAACTCAACGGCAATAGTCGTAGAGCTTAGCTCTTTTGGTTACCTTGGCGCATACATTTACAACAACACAATTGAAAATTACCCTAACTCTATTTATGCAGCTAACCTGCAGTGTGGCGATGGCAGTTCGCCTACCATAGCTGAAAACACCGTTACTTACACTTTTGATAAAGACAACTTAGGCTCGGTTGAATTTGCAGGCATAGCGGCTAATGGCTGCGATTACATAGTAGTATCTGAAAATACCGTGGAGTGGAAAAATGCGCCTGCCATTCCTTATGGATATGCTTTAACGGGTTATGTAATGGAAGGATGTGTTAACTCCACGCTATGGAAAAACACAGCCACCAAAAACGGAACAGGGTTTTATTTGTATGATGACTGTACTAATACATATATGAAGTGTAATACTATAGTCAAATCATACCCGGGTGTGTATATTAACAGCGGCTCTATTGAATACCAGCAGGGAGACTGTAGTAACCCGGGAGACCATTATTCATTAGATAATACATGGGATGGCGCTTACCAGGATGGAACATCACCCTATTATTATAAAGTAGATGGCAACGATTTGATTACGCCTCTTATTGATTGGGTTTATGAGGGAGTGAATGATTATCCGGAACCTTCAAATAATGCAATTATAAACGCTGTTCCTGCAGACCTTTGTCCAGATGACCCATGTAGCTCCTTTATGTTTGCAAACGAGCGGCAGCAAAGCAGGTTTATGGATGCTGTTATAATGGACACATTGCAGTTTGCTTCTAATGCAAATGAAA
Source organism: Bacteroidia bacterium (assembly GCA_044230205.1). Taxonomy (GTDB): domain Bacteria; phylum Bacteroidota; class Bacteroidia; order AKYH767-A; family OLB10; genus JAEUTH01. The sequence goes on along the minus strand of JBGARN010000085.1, from coordinate 4,370 downwards.
ACCGTTACAAGAGTATTGACTACGCTTTCAAAACCATGAAGCAGGATAGCAGTAAAATAAGCAACACAGCGAGAGCGCAGTTTATGGAAGATAAGGCAGAGGAGAATATCGGTTTATTTAATCAAGTAAGCGATACTCTTGCATCAGGCAACATTACAGAGGCGGAAAATATTAATGATGTAATAGTTGATACTAATTTAATAGAAAGCAACCTGAAAACGGTAAATGATATAATTATTTTGTGGAAGCAGAGTAGTGTACACACATCAACCGATAGCGACACACTTGGAAGCATAGCAACGCAGGACCCTGTGTATGGCGGCAGAGGAGTTTATTTGGCAAGAGCTGCATTGAGATTAAGGATTGTTGACAGAACCATAGGAGTATCCCGTTATGCTGCACCTGCAGTCATAACCAAAAGTGAAACGAATGAGGAAGATGAATGCATGGTTTATCCTAATCCTGCTGCCGATAAGGCATTTGTTACGTTGCTCAAGGATGTTAACTTTATTTCAGCAATCAAAATATTGGATTTTACGGGACGTGAAATACAAAGATTCTCTGGTAATAATAGCAACTACATTGAAATTAACCTTTCAAGTTTAGTTACCGGTATTTACACATTGCACATTAAAGATAATACAGGCAAAAACTTTGTTAAACAAATAACAGTAATCAGGTAATTGAATAATTAATAAGGGCGGTTGATAACCGCCCTTTCATATTTTAATGAAATGAGATTTTCAATTGTTATTTTAATGATGTTCTTAATTACAGGAGTGAATGCTCAGCATAGAAACGATAAATGGTGCTTTGGAGATAGCGCAGGGATTGATTTTTCAAATTTGGCACAACCTGTTCCGATACATTCATCAGTAAAATCACGTGGGAGTTGTGTTTCAATATGTGATAATAACTCTAACCTGCTTTTTTATGCATATACACGGGCAGCCTTATCTGGTAATACTACGCTCGTTAAAAACAGGCTTGATTCGCTAATGTTAAATGGAGATAATATTATTGGCAGAGGATGGTATATGGAATTAGTTATTGTTCCCGATCCTGGTGATACAAATAAATATTATTTATTTTCAGGTGCTGTTACAACTATTCATGGCTTTTATTATTCTATTATTGACATGACATTGGATAACGGAAATGGTGGTTTGTCTCAAAAAAACATCCAATTATTACCGGACCCAGCTAACGATGGATTAACAGCAGTAAAACATGGTAATGGCAGAGACTGGTGGGTGATACACAGAAAACATCTTGGCACTAACAATACCTTTTATAAGTTTTTAGTTAGTCCTAGTGGGATAAGCCCACCAGATACTCAAAATATTGGGACACTTACAGCTACTAATACGAGCCGCTACATCTTTAATAAGGAAGGAAATAAGTTAGGTATGGTTATGTATGATGGTACAATTGAAACTTTTGATTTTGACCGTTGTTCGGGCATGTTGAGCAACCATATTCTTATAAGAGCAAAAAACACAGTACCACCAGCGCCTGGTTTATGGAGTTGTGCGTTTTCACCCAACAGTAAGTACTTATACGTTAGTACAGTTGGCTTTTCAGATTCAGTTCGGTTAATTCAAATTGATTTGCAGGATACGGCACTCTATAATGGCGCAGATACCATTTGGACTGATACAAGCAATATGTCAACTACCGGAGGAGGATTTTTAAGATTAGCACCTGATGACATAATTTATTTTTCATGCGCATGGGATACAACTGTATTTAATTTTCCATATCCCGATTCAGTATATAATACAGTTAATACTCACTTGTCAGTTATAAACACCCCGGATAGCCCGGGTGTGGCTTGTAATTTTACACCGTTTAGTTTTTACCTTGGAGGGGCACGCACTTATTATGGTTTGCCAAACAATCCTGATTATGATATGCCGCGCATGCAGGGTAGCCCGTGTGATACCGTGCAGTGGATGGGGATGAATGAGCAACATGCAATAAGCAATGGGCAAATGTATGTGAGCTATATAGGCGATTGGGAGAAGGCATTTATTAATGGAGAGCATCTAAAAGGAAAAAACTGTTTGATGCAGGTTTTTGATATTACAGGAAAGAAAGTTTTTGAAAGTAGAAAGCCAACTATTGCAGGAGGTTATTTTACGTTTGATTTGGATTGTAGTGTAATAAGCAAAGGAGTGTATGTGGTAAGATTGAAAACAGAAAATGAGGTGCTTGCAAAGAAGTTTGTGAAAAATTAATCATGCTAATCATTTAATCATAAAAATATGGTTCAGACAATTATAGGGGAATAAGTTGGTTCAGGTATGAAAGATATTACACAACATGCCGTCTCATCCCAATAGCTATCGGGAAACATTTTTTTATTTTTTAATGGTGTTAATACGCTGCTGCTAAGAATTGTTATAAGTGCACTGCTCAGTTTTATTATGCGTGCCAAAACGGTAATGCCATCAGAAAACTGAATACGCAGTTTTCAAATATTGATTTTTAAAAGATTGTTTCGTTCTTCGTGTCGCAGGCTGAGGCTTTAAGTTCTTGTAATCACTTTCCGGGCTTTTATAACCTGTTGCTTATACGTAATCAATTAAAATTATAGCTTTATAGTTTATGTCAGAACCAAAAATATTCAAGTCTTATATTTCGGCAACGGATAAAATGCCCGAGTTTACTATTAAGGCTATTCTTCTGGGTGCAGTATTCGGAGTATTGTTTGGAGCAGCCACTGTTTACCTTGCATTGAAAGCAGGTCTCTCCGTTTCAGCTTCTATTCCGATTGCCGTACTTTCAATTTCACTCGGACGAAAATTTTTTAAAACAACTATTCTTGAGAATAATATTATTCAAACAACAGGTTCTGCCGGAGAGAGTATTGCATCGGGGGTAGTGTTCACCTTGCCCGGATTTTTGTTTCTAAGCATGAATGATGGAGTTGGAGTAGGAGAGAGTTATTACAACTACTGGACTATTTTGTCATTGGCTATTCTTGGCGGTATGCTCGGAACTTTTATGATGATACCACTAAGACGTTCGCTCATTGTCAAAGAGCATGCATCACTTCCGTATCCTGAAGGCACTGCATGTGCATCAGTTCTTATAGCGGGTGATAAGGGTGGAGATTTTGCAAAAACTGCTTATATGGGCTTAGGCGTTGCCTTTGTTTATGCTATGCTCCAGAAAATTTTCCATGTTATTTGCGATTTACCTTCTATTGCTACCGCCCAAACCAATAAATTTTTTCCTTCTGCTAAAGTTGAATCGGAAATTACCCCAGAATATCTGGGTGTAGGTTATATCATCGGGCCTCGTATAGCGGGTGAATTAGTAGCCGGTGGGGTTTTGGCCTGGCTGGTGTTAAATCCTTTGCTTGCCTCCATTATACCTATGGATACAATTGCCCTGCAACTCGTTAAGTTGGGCAAATTATCGGGTATTGATGTGGCAGGAGGTAGTGGCGGATGGGATCCTGTAACCCATACATTTAAAGATACTGCCGATGCGCTTTATACTGCATACATTAAGCAAATTGGTGCAGGAGCTGTAGCGGCAGGTGGATTTATAACATTATTGAAAACCATACCTACTATTATTACTTCTTTCAAAGAGAGTATTGCCTCTATGAAAAAAAACAACAATGATGATTCTTCAGTTGCAAGAACCGATAACGACCTTTCGTTTAAAACGGTATTAATAGGCTCGCTGGCACTGGTAGTTCTCATGGCATTAATGCCCCAGATTCCGGGCGATTCACTCATCAACAAACTGCTGATAGGTATATTGGTAGTTATGTTTGGTTTTTTCTTTGTAACTGTTTCCAGCCGTATAGTAGGAATTATTGGTTCAAGCTCTAATCCCATAAGCGGTATGACCATAGCAACCATCATGGGTACAAGCCTCATCTTTATCAGTGTGGGTTGGACAGGAAAACTATTTGAACCAATGGCATTGGTGGTTGGCAGTATGATTTGCATAGCAGCTGCTAATGCCGGGGCAACTTCACAGGATCTTAAAACCGGATACATTATTGGCGCCACACCGCGCTACCAGCAGCTGGCCTTATTTATTGGTGCAATTGTTTCAAGTTTTGTTATTGGTTTTACTGTAAAAGTTCTTGATACACCAACACCTGAAATGCTTGCACAGGGTATCCATCACGCCATAGGCACTAAAGAATATGCAGCACCACAGGCAACATTGATGGCTACATTAATTAAAGGTTTACTTTCATTTAACCTCGACTGGAATTTTGTGTTAATCGGGGTTTTCCTTGCAATAACGATGGAATTGTGTGGAGTAAAGTCGCTTTCTTTTGCTGTTGGTGCTTACCTGCCTTTGTCAACCACGCTTCCTATTTTTGCCGGTGGAATGAT
>JBGARN010000084.1:0-20696 GCA_044230205.1 Bacteroidia bacterium | reverse complement strand
AGTTATCAGCATTAGGTGTAACAAAATTTGGTATTACAATAGCGCAAGGAGCTGGTTCTGACTTTGCACCAAATGGACAATAGTCACCAACAGCACGTACAATAAAGGTTTGTACAGGTGCACTAACACCGTGCGATTCAGGACCTGCAGGTGTATTGGCTGGTATCCAAGTAACGCCACCATCCAAACTTACTTCGTATCCCTGGTTACCAGCAATGTTATTCCAGGTATAAATTGTACCTGATGGACTTGAAGCACAGGCCGCAACAGGAGCAGGCAATAATTTTTCAACGCTAAGCACTGTTGTATCAGTTGCTGTACAGGTATTTGCATCAGTAACAATTACTACATAGGTTCCAGCCTGGCTGGCAGTAACAGAACTACCTGTACCATATGCTGATCCGTTCAATGACCAGGCAAATGTGGTAGAAAGTGTTGATGAACTAGTTGCAGTTAACTGAACTGAATCAGTTTCACAAATCATCTGGTCAACACCTGCATCAGCAGTATAAGGTGGTTCAACTGTTAATACTGCATCATCAGTAATAACGCAACCATTATTAGCAATTGTTACAGTATACGTTCCACCAACAGTTGGTAAAAATGAACTTCCTGTGCCTACCACATTACCTAAAGCATCAGTCCAGGTGTAAGTTGCAGTAGAAGGCTGAATATTACCAGGATTGGCATCTAATACACCTGCTGTTCCGTTATAACAAATGGTTTGATCAGCTAAAGCTGGTGTTAAAGGAGTAGTATTAACTGTAAGTAATAATGTATCAGTACCACTGCAGCCGGCACCAACAGTAACGGTTACAATATAAGTTCCTGATGTGATCGGGCTAATAATCTGGGTAGTTTCACCTGTATTCCATAAATAAGTAGCACCGGTTAATGCACCTGCATCAAGAGAAGGAGCAGGATCATTGCTACACTGAGTAATATCATTACCTAAGTTAACAACAACCTGGGCAATTGTAGTAATGTTAATGGTATCCAATCCAAGACATGTTCCACCAGAACTTACCTGTAGAATATATTGGCCATCAGCAGAAGCTGTATAAGTAGGACTTGTTGAAACAGATGATCCGTTTAACAGCCAGTTGTATGATGTAGCACCAGCAGAAGTTCCATCCATCAATGGATAAGGATCTCCTGTACAAATAACAACATTGTTTGTTGGAACATTGTTTACCAGGATATCAGCAACAGGAGCAGGAATAAAGCTTACAGCAACTGTATCAGCACCATTGCAGGTTGGGCTTGCACTAACGTTTACGATATAGGTTCCTGGTTGTGTTGCAGTTATTGAAGCTGTTGTATCAGGTAACGAACTTCCGTTTAAAGTCCAGCTATATGATAAGCCAGGTAATTGTGTATTTAAAACTGGCGAAGGATCAGTAACACATTGATTAATATCAGGACCCAAAGACACAAGTATTGGTTGGGTAGCATCAATTATAGCAATGGTATCTCCTGCATTAATATATGACTCGCAGAAATTAGCCAGTGTATTATTATCGCCACCTACCAATGATATAACATAGAATGGACTTACCCCTACTACAGGTGCTGCCGGCACAACTGTTATGTCCTGTGTATATGAAGAAGGTGATCCATAACAGTTACCATAAGCTGATGCGATTGGGAATTGGGTTCCCTGCGAATCCACCAGTTTAAAATCAGTTCCATTAGGCTTTATAGTAGAGCATAGCATCACATCATTAAAGTGAATTGTAAACTGGTTAAATACACAAGGAGTAATAACCGGAAGATTTAAATCAATAATTGATGTATCCTGAACAATTACATTTATAGTATCATTAATAGTTGTGGAATCTGTACCGTCTGTTTCATAAATTGAGTTACCGCATTCACTGAGCATTGTATTACCATCAGTTCCTACTTTTATATAAAGTTTGGTTCTTACCTGCGTTAATGGGAAATAGAAAAATACCCTTACGCTATCTGTCTGTCCATTTAAACAATTTACAGGCTCTGCTTTAAAAATTGGGTTTGGCTGACCATTAGGCCGAACTGCACGAAAATCAGAACCATCTGCTGCAACAGAGCCGCATTGAACATCTTCTGACAGTGTTACAATAACACTTGTATCAGCACAATTGGCATAAATTACATTTGCATATGTTGTACCATTAATGGTTGTAGTATCTAAATTATTAGGGAAAGGCTGAACAACGTTACAGTTTGGAGTAATTACCACCTGCAAGTCGCGCTTTACAGAACCTTTCTTAACAGCAGGAACCTGTGTGGTGTCGTATTCTTCTACTAATACACAAATTACAGCAACTTCAATAGCAGTAGGCGTAAACGAAATTAAGCCTGTATTTGGGTCAAGGGTAAATATATTGTTTAATGTTGTTAATGGATGCGTAGGTGTAAATGATCCTGCAAAGGCAATTGGAGTTGGTGTATAAGGACAAAAACCATTAGCATCTTCAGGTCCAACCAGTGTATAGTGTAATGAATCATTATCGATATCAGTTGCACCCTGTGGATAAAAGAATTGATTATTAATACAGAATACAGTTACCGGAATTGAACTGAATACCGGAGAACTATTAGTTGGGAAATCTAGATTATTGATATAAGTTGAAACAAATAAACCAAAAGAAGCAGCGTTAGTCAGGTTAGTAATAGCAGCATTACGGCAACATAATTCGTAACCTAATACCCAATCGGTTTCTGCACTAGGCAAAACCAATGTTCCCTGAAAAATCCACTCTTCAGTTCCCACACCGGTTGCACATGTTCCGGTTTGATTAATACAAATCGAGTTGGGAATCGGGTTTCCTGTACCTGGTATCGGATATAAGTCAATTGTTTGATTTACTCCGGCATTAGCTGAACTATAGCAAATAGTAGCAATTGAAGGGGCATTAATACCGGCACAATCACGATAAAAACGAAGTGTGACCAGATATTCATTGGGGTTACCTGTGTAAGTGTAGGTAAGGTCAGCACCCTGACAATGTGATGCCTGCACCTTCTCTGTGCTGATTAATCCTGCAGCCAGAACAAACAATAGGAGTGTAAGTAATTTTTTCATAGTAGTATAAATATTATAATGTTGCTTTGAATTATCTGAATAAATAAAGTGTTCCTTTTTTGGTGTGAGTTTCGCCATTAACTGATTGGGCAAATATATAATAAAGGTAAAATCCTGCGGGCAATTCTTTTCCATTTAAATCTGTACCATTCCATGACCCGTCAAGCGTTGTCCATTTGTATAAAGTCTTACCTGCACGATCCAATATCGTAACGTTAAGCGACTTTAATCCTTCTGTATTATTTAATGTAAACACATCATTAATACCATCATTATTAGGCGAAAATGAATTAGCAATAATACCCCAGTCGAAATTATCATTCTGGGTAGGCTGTTGCAATGGCAGGATTTGGTCCTTATTACCTTCATTTACAGACGAATTGTTTTCATGCATTTCATCCGCGGCTTTTGCAATATTATCAGCATTCTCCGGCTGTGTTGTCCCCTTTTGAATCTCGCTTATACCTTCTTGCTTTGATTGTTCGGGCTTTACATTTGAAGGCTCAGTTACATTATGAGTAGTTTGGGTATTACCCTCAACTGGCTGATCAGCATGTTTCACTTCATTAATTTCTTCATTTTGAATTTGGTTTCTTTCTTTTTTTGAAGCCTGAACTGCCGTGTTATTAGTGTTTTCATGCTTTAACTCCGCGGCATTAATTAAATTTTCTGTTGGCTTATCAATCGGCCTATTTTCTTTTTGACTTAGGGCAGTATTTGTTTTTGCTGGTACAGGTTTAGTTTCAGTTCGTGTAGAAAAATAGGTTATTGCTAAAACAGTAACTACCACAACAGAGGCAATACTAATTGCACCGGTTGAAAAACTGCTTCCATTTGAAAGTTTTTTAACAACCTTCTCTATAATGTTAGCAGATGAGGCAGACGAAGAAACAGGTAATTGATGTTCAATATTAGTCCACAAATTCGGATTCACATCTGCTTCGAAATTTTCGAATGCATTGCGAAATACATCTTCTATGGGTTTTTTATTTAACATGAGTAGTTTTTAAACTAACTTTTCTGATTTTATTTTTTTCTGTAGTTGCTCTTTTGCTCTCAGGAATTGTGATTTTGATGTACTTTCAGATATGTTTAGCATTAAAGAAATTTCTTTATGCGAAAAACCTTCAATAACAAAAAGGTTAAAGACAGTTCGGTAGCCGGTAGGTAAGGTCTGAATCATTTTCAGAAGTTCCTTAACCCCTATGCTATCATAAGGATTGTCATTTCCAGTAACATCGTGATGATCATCAATTGAATCTGTCACATTGAATATGGAATTTCGTCTTATCTTATCCAGTATTGTATTAAGAATAACTTTACGAATCCATCCTTCAAGTGATCCCCTGAACTCAAAATGTTGCAACTTTTCAAAGACCTTTATAAAACCTTCCTGCAAAAAATCTTCAGCTTCTTCAGTATTTATGGAGTATCTTAAACATACTCCCATCATTTTCCTTGCAAACTGCTCGTAAAGTTGCCGCTGCGCTTTACTATCTCCTTGCTGACAGGCTTTAACGAGTTGCTGTTCATTCATCACAGGGTTTTATTAATAATGAAGACGTAAGTCTTTAAACAAAGGTTGCACCGAACAAGAAAAATATTTTAAATTTTATCGGAAAAAGATAAGGCTGGTTTTCCTTTATATTATTCTGCAGTTGCTACAAGTGGTAAAGCCTGTGCAATTTTTTGCGATAACTGGGCGTCAACCACTTCCTTGGTTATGGTTAGCATTGAACTGATTGCCAAACGGTTACTAATACCGTGGGCAATCATAACGGTTGAATTAATGCCCAAAATAGGTGTACCACCGTATGCCTCATAATTAAACTTATCAAAGTAGCTGTCTTTTATCTTGCGTTTAAGTACGAGGGTATAAAATGATTCAGCAAGTTTTAGCATTATATTACCGGTAAATCCATCAGTCACAATCACATCTGCCCGGTCATCAAATAGATTTCTGCCTTCAACATTGCCAGCGAAGTTTATTCCTTTAGTTGTTTTAAGCAATTGGTTTGCCGCCTGAGTAAGAGCATTTCCTTTTTCGTCTTCTTCACCAATACTCATCAGGCCAACTTTAGGATTAGCTATATGCATTACATGTTCAGCATATAGCGAACCTATTATTGCAAACTGTTGCAAATATTCGGGCTTGCAATCGGCATTGACCCCAACATCCAATAACAATCCATATTCGCCTTTTTCTTTTGGAACCAGGGTTGAAATGGCGGGCCTTAAAATTCCAGGAATTGTTTTGACTGAAAACATGGAGCCCACCAACATAGCACCTGTATTTCCTGCACTGCAAAAAGCATCTAGCTTACCTTCTTTTAAGAGCTTAAAGCCAACAGTAATACTTGAATCTGTTTTTTGCTGAAATGCTTTAGTTGGATGCTCATGCATTTCAATGACCTGTGTGGTATTTACAAAATCAAATAATTCAATATTAGAACCGGCATTTAAAATAAGTTCTTTAGCAGTCTTCTCATCTCCAATTAATACCAATCGGTTTTCGGCAGATAACTTCTTTTGAGCTAAAACTGCTCCTAAAGTAGTTTCTAATGGGGCATAGTCGCCTCCCATAATATCCAATCCAATACGCATATTTTTTTCGTATTTCTTACTGGTAATTAGCTGTTTATTAAGCAGCCGAAAATAGTTTTAACTAAAAACATTAACTGGAAATCAAGATTAGCTACCTAACTTTCTCTTTCCATTACTACTTTGCCTTTGTAGTAAAGTTTGTTTTCGTGCCAATAAGCGCGGTGGAAAAGATGTGCTTCACCAGTAGTTTTGTCAATCGCAACAGTTGGTGCAGTGGCTTTATAATGCGTTCTGCGCTTATCACGTCTCGATTTAGAGTGCTTGTGTTTTGGATTTGGCATTGCTTTATTATTTTGGGTTGCTTTAATTGAATTTAAAGCAACCAGTGTAAATGATTATAATTTTATTAATTCTTCAGGAATTTCAGAACATCCCACCTTGGGTCTGTTTGATTTGCCTTTTCTTCTCTTTTTCTTTCATTAAATGTATCCAGATTCTTTAAGAAATCTGCATTGCATGTGCTTTTACCTTTGGCGTTATCAGGATGAACCACGTGCATCGGTTTGGCTACGGCAATGTACTCATACAGTTGTTGTGCAATATTTAAATGTGATTCAGTTGACGGTATTACAAATACATCTAAGTCTTCTTCATGAGCTTTTTCACCATACTTAACCAGCATTTGCTCGTGAATCGCAATGGGTAAATCAAATTCGTCACAACATCGGTCACATTCTACCTTAATTGAACCTTTAATAACAAAATCAAAAGTCAATAGCTGGCTTTGTTTATCCAGTTCAATAGTAGCATGTAAATTTCCGTTATTTACAACTGCATTTTCAAATTGATCAAAGAACTTGTTATCTATATCAAAATCAAATTGATGCTTGCCAATTGATAACCCTCCAAATGCTATATCATATTGTTTAAACTTATCCATTGTAAGGGCGATATTGATGAACTCTCAAAAAAATGGACGGCAAATGTAAGAATATGAGTTAAACTACAAAAAACAATGATATTGGTAATTCAAATCACTTTGGGATAACGAAATGTTGTCTATAGATTTTTAAATTTTGTTACTTCATTCAATATGATGATGAACTGCAGTAGATTTAGGGTAGGCATTATTGCTTTTATTTAAATTTTGGCGTAATTTGCATTTATCTTATAAACTAAATTATTACCCCATTTCAATGAAGAAATTCTATATTATTCTAGCTCTGGCATTGTCAATAAGCTTTAATGTACAAAGCCAATGTACCACTACCAATGCAACTTCATGCCAATGCTTACAAAGTGGAACTACTGACTGCGATTTATTACCAGACATGAAAGTTGCACGGCCGCCATTACTTGTAACTGGAACCTCTGGAGTTATTGAATATTCTCAATCAGGCAACGGTTCTAATGATGGCAGGTTGAGAATTTCAGTTAGTACGCCTAATATAGGGCGCGGGCCGCTTGAAGTACGATCAAGTAATGTTTATATCTGTGGAACTGATACTTTTGTTGGCACTCCGCCAGCAATTTGTCCTGATGGAATTACCTATCCAAAGAACCTAATCAATCAAAGGGTTTATCATAAGAATGGTAATGCGATGTCTTATTATGACAGGCCTGCAGGCTCAATGACCTATCATCCTGCTCACGGACACATGCATGTGGATAATTGGGGAGTTTATTCATTACGTAAGGCAACAGCAAATCCTGATCCTTTATCATGGCCAATTTATGCCACCGGAGCTAAACTTGCATTCTGCTTAATGGATTATGGAACATGCTCTTACTATAATGGACATTGTGTTAATGCCGCAGGCGCAACGCTGACTAATGACAGCTTTCCTAATTTCGGTTTAGGTGGTGGATCATATTCTTGTTCTTCTGTAGTTCAGGGTATTAGTTCAGGATATACAGATATTTATTATCAGAACCTTGATGGAATGTGGATTGATTTGCCAGATAGTATTTGTAATGGCGATTATTTTATTGTGGTTAACCTTGATCCTTATAATTATTTTCTTGAGTCAGATGAAACCAACAATATTATGGCTGTTCCGATTACACTTACAAAACAGATGGGCTCAGTACCTACTGTAACAGCTAGTGGTCCAACATCTTTTTGCCAGGGAAGCAGTGTTACTTTAACAACAACAGCAGCAGCAGATTATCTTTGGAGTAATGGTGCAACCACACAATCTATTACGGTAAATAATTCCGGCACCTATTCTGTAACTATTAATACAGCAAGCAGCTGCTCTTCATCGTCAGCCCCCGTGCAGGTGTCTGCTACTGCGTTGGATATAACAGCCACAGCTGCTCCCGGTTCATTTTGCCAGCAAGGCCAGGCACAATTAAGCAGCATTTTAATTGGTGACTCATTAACTCCAAGCCTGGTTACATTTAATAATCCTAACCAATATTTTATTCCAGACAATAATGCTTCAGGTGTTCAATCTCCAATAGCGGTAAGTGGTATCAATCCGGCAACACTTAATGCTTCAACTTCAATAAAAGTTACAGTAAACATTACGCACACTTATGATGCTGACCTGATTATATACCTTATTTCACCATCAGGCAACCAAATAATGCTCTGTAACAAGCGTGGTGGCAATGCAAATAATTTTACCAATACCATCTTTTCAACCTCAGCATCAATACCTATTAGTTCAGGGGTTGCACCTTTTACAGGAACATTTGTACCCGAGCAGCCATTTTCCAATTTAACAGGAAATGTAAATGGTAACTGGATTCTTAAAGTTGCAGATGTTGCTAATACAGATACCGGTCGTATACAAAATTGGTCTATTCAGTTTAATACTTTAGTACCATCTACCCATAATTATAGTTGGACTTCTATTCCTTCAGGCTTTTCATCAACAGACCAGAGTCCATTAATAAGCTTATCGCAAACAACTACCTATGTGGTTACTGTTACAAATCCTGCTTCCGGATGCCAGGGAGTAGATTCGGTTTCTGTTAATATCTATAACAATCCTGCAGTTTCATTTAACGGATTAGATACTGCATATTTACTTTCCGATGCACCGGATACTTTAACAGGAACACCCGAAGGTGGTACATTTTCCGGACCCGGAATAAGTAATAATATCTTTGATCCTTATGCTGCAGGTGTTGGGGGGCCTTATACAATTATATATAACTATACTGATAGTAATGGCTGTTCTGCATCAATGAGTTTGCAAACAGCAGTTAATAGTTGTGCTGCTCCAGACATTCCAATTAAAATAACAGCCGTGGGCGGCAATACAAAAGTTTGCCCGGGAGATTCAAAAACGTATTCAATAAGTCCCGTATCAGGTGCAACTACTTATATCTGGACACCACCGGCAGGTGCAACTATTAATAATGGGCAGGGGACAACTACTGTAACCATTGACTACACAATTGCCTTTACTGCTTCCGATTCGCTTAAAGTTGCAGCTTCTAACTTATGTGGTACGAGCAGTTATAAAACTCTGAAGATATCACGTAATAATCCTGCAAAGCCAAGTGTTATTGCAGGACCAACTAGTGGAGTTTGTAATGCTATAGGACAAGCATATTCAGTTGCTAATGTGAATGGAATGGTTTATAACTGGACAAATTCAAATGCAAATGCAGTTGTTTCATCAGGACAAGGAACTTCAAGTATTACGGCAGATTTTAATCCTGGTTATACTACCGGTTCATTCAGCGTTACTGCAGCCAATGCATGTGGTACAAGTTTAGCACGCACATTATCAGTTAAAGCTTTACCAGCAGTTCCAGGCAGTATAATTGGTCCATCTACCGTTTGTGCTCATCAAACAGGAGTGCCATATTCAACAAATCCTGTTTTTGGTGCAGTTAATTATACCTGGGTAGCACCGGCCGGATCCAAAATTTCTGATGGAGTTGTTACGTCAACCGGGGCAACATTAATTACAACTGCTAATTCCGTTACCGTTGATTTTGGAGGTAACTCCGGTAACGTAAAAGTTCGTGCAAATAATCCATGCGGATCAAGTACTTATAAATTATTTCCGGTTACTTTTAATTGCCGTCAGTTTGGGGTATCAACAGGATTTGATGCCAACATCTATCCTAATCCTGCTACAAGTGAGTTTACTGTAGCATTTACTGCTGCTCAGCAGTCAGACTATACAATTACTCTTCGTGATTTAATTGGCAAGACAATTGTTTACAAGAGTGGGAAGTGCGATAAAGGAACTAATAATATTAGTATTGATTTATCAGAAATTAACAGTGGAGTATATCTGACTGAAGTAAAATGTGGTAGTGAAACCAAGGTTTTAAAGCTGATTATAAATTAATCACGTTTAGCACTATATAAAAAGAGGCTGATTCAATAATTGAGTCAGCCTCTTTTTATTTACCTGTACGATAATTGTTAATTCGGGTTGCCGTTATCATCAACAGTTTGTGGCATCTTTATTTTATCATTTTTGGAAATGCCGGAAATAACCTCAATGTTTATACCATCACTCAAACCGGTTTTAATTAAGCGCTTGTTAAAAACCTGGGGTGCTGTTTCAATTTCAACATATGCGCTATCGATGCTGAAAGTAATCAGGCTTTCAGGAATTGCCATTACGCTATCCTTTTTCTGCAAAATTATATCTGCATTGCCGCTATATCCTGCCCGTAAAAATGCTGACGTATCAATCTGAATTGCGGCTTTAATCTGAAATTGAATTGCTCCATTTTCTGTTACCCCTTTAGGAGCAATGTATTCTAACTTTGCATTAAATTTTTTATTGTCAATTGCACCAACAGTTAAAATCAAATCCATACCGGTTTGAATTTTACCAACTTCGCTTTCATCCACTTTACCATCAAATATCATTTCTCCCATATCAGCAACTGAGGCAATAGTTGTTCCTTCATTAAAATTGTTTGATTCAATAACTGAACTCCCTTCTTTAACAGGAACATCAAGCAACATACCTGTAATAGTCGATCGGATTAGCGTATTGGTAGCCTGCCCGGTGCGTGCAGCAACACCATTTTTAATTAACTGAAGATTACTTTCAGCAGTTGCCACTTCTTCTTTTGAATTTTCAAGCGCAAGCTGGTAACGTTGAAAATCTGACTTAGGTACAACGCCTTGCTCATAAAGCTGTTTATTGCGGTTATAATCCTGCAAAGCATTATCATAACTTAGCTTAGCCCGGTTTAAGCGACTTTCCGCTTCATTAAGATTAATTAAATTAGGAATGATGCGAACTTTAGCAATTATATCTCCAGCTTTTATCATTTTACCGGCTTCAACATAAATTTTTTCAATTATGCCTGAAACTTGTGGTTTGATAAAAATTTCCCTGCGTGGTGTTACAGAACCAGTGGCTACCGTCTTCTTGTAAATATTGGTTACAATTGGTGTGCTCGTTTTAAAAACCTCTTTTGGCTTTTTTGACTTTGCATACAAATAGTAAAATCCTCCTGCAAAACTTCCAATTAATACCAGCAGCAGAAATATTTTAATAAACTTTTTCATTTATAAATTTAGTTATTAGCGATTATAGTTAAGTTATTTTTTGATTGTGTGTTTTATTCAGCTCTTAAAGCATCAACAGGTGTAATATTTACTGCGCGTCTTGCAGGCACAAGCCCTGCAAAGGCACCAGCAACAATAAGTATAGATAATGCTATTAATGCAACATTCAATTGCACTTCGGGATTGGTAAACATACTGTTTTCCTCATGCGGCAGATTTTTCGAAAGTGTTTCTAATATTCCAATTCCAAACACCAAACCGAAATAACCGGCCAGTGTTGTCAGAAAAACAGATTCAAGCATCAACTGCCCGATTATTTCAAAAGGTGTAGCACCAAGGGCTCGTTTAATACCTATTTCTTTAGTACGCTCTTTAACAATAATAAGCATGATATTACTTACTCCAATAACACCTGCAATAAGGGTTCCTAATCCTACAAACCAAACCAACATTTCAATTCCGGTAAAGAGCCCGTTAAGTTTCATATATTCTTTTTCCATGTTCCAATGCCCGACAGCAAGCTGATCTTCAGGAGCTATAAGATGCCGCTGCTTGAGTAGCGCTATTGCTTTGTCTTCAGCAACTGAGGCAGGCACGTTCGGTTTTGATGTTATTGCAAACCAACCAACACGGTCGCCATAGTTGAAGGCTGATTGAAAAACTGTAAACGGAATATGTATTTGCTGTGAAGTTTCATCAGCCTGCTGGCCACTGCCTGTGGGCTTTGTAACCCCAACAACACGAAAATAGACTCCGTTAATTGAAATATATTCTCCAATAACATTTTCATTCTTATCGAATAACACTTCGCGTACACGTTTTCCGATTATTGCAATTTTTCTTTTATCCTTTATATCAAGGTCATTAAGAAATCTTCCCTCTGAAAGTTTTATGGAATTAATTTTTTGAATCACCGGATAATTACCCATCACAGCAAAACCTCCTGTTTTTAAACCATGCGTTACATTGTTGGTTCCCATATAATCACCCAGTTGATTTTGCGGTGCAACAGTTTCAATTTCGGGTATCTGAGTTGACAGCGCCAAAGCATCTCGGTTATCATAATTAAAAAACCTTCCGGGCTTCATTCCTTTATATGGCTTAGTTGTTTTTTGAGCCCAAACAAAAAAGCTGTTGGTAGCAGTTCCTTCAAATCCCTGAAGGATACCGTTGCGTAAGCCATTGCCTGATCCAAGCATAATTACCAGCATAAAAATTCCCCAGAAAACCCCCAATGCTGTTAATGCGGTGCGGAGTTTATTTTTTTTAATGGCGCTGAATATTTCCTGCCAGTTATCCCTGTCGAACATGTTCTGATTTTTTAAAGATTATTCATCGCGCAATGCTTCTACCGGCTCAATTTTAGCTGCTCGTAATGCAGGAACAAATCCTGCTAGTGCACCAGCCAATACCAGTAATAATGTTGCGTATATAGCAATGTTAATATTCACTTCGGGGTTTCGGAAGAAATCGCTAGGGGGCATCCATTTTTGTGCTGCAGCCAGTAATGCAACACCTGTAAAGAGCCCGGTAAATCCAGCAAGGCTGGTAATAAAAATAGATTCCTGCACGATTAATGAAATAACCGAACCGGGTGTAGCCCCTATTGCTTTACGTATTCCGATTTCCTTTGTGCGTTCCTTCACTACAATCATCATGATGTTGCTTACACCTATAATTCCTGCAAACAGTGTTCCAACACCAATGATGGCAACAAACCATTTAATACCGTCTAACATACTCATGATACGTATATAGTCTTCAGTATTATTTCTTATATTTATTGCTTTGGTATCGTTAATATCAAAATTATGTTTGGCTGCTAATAATGCGCGTGCTTCCTCAACCATTCTGCTGCTTTGGGCAAGTGTTGCATTACCGGTTGAAAACCAGATTACACCAAGCCTGTTTTGACTATTGTATGCGCGCTGTGCAGTTGATACAGGAATATAAATGCGATCTAAATCTCCCCGACCCTGGTCATAAAATACGCCCACTACTTTATAAGATATTCCCTCGGCATCAATAAATTTTCCTATCGGATCTTCCTTTTTAAATAATGCATCACGTACCGGTATGCCTATGGTACATACTTTGCGACACTGGGCAATATCAATGTTATTGATAAAGCGTCCAGAAATCATTTTTACATTTTCAAGGTAATTATGATCGGCATGGCAACTGCGTACCGTAAATCCCGCATGTTCTTTACCATAGCTTAACACGCGCTGCTGGCGGCCTTCAGCAGTTGCTGTTATTTTTTCTATCCCTTTAAGGCGATCGCGAAGCATGAGATAATCCTCATTGGTTAATCGAATATCCCGGCCAGGTTGCAAGCCTTTATAGGGCAAACCTGTTGTACCACCATTAATCCAAATACTATTAATAGCATCGCTCATAAACTGATATTCGGCACCGTTGCGGAGTCCGCGTCCTGAACCTAAAAGGATGATCAGGATAAAAATTCCCCAAGCAACACTAAATGCAGTAAGAAAAGTGCGTAACTTATTCTTATTGATTGTGTCAAAAATTTCCTGCCATTTATCCAGATCGAACATCTTACTCAATATCCACTTTATGGATTTATTTTTTGCTTATAATAAATTATTCTTCAAACTTAATTTCAATCATTCATTAACAATTATCCCGTCCTTTATTCTGATGATGCGGTTTGTTCGCTCGGCAACCTCTTGCTCGTGGGTAACAATTATTACCGTTATACCTTGCTTGTTTACTTCATCCAGCAAATTCATTACTTCATGCGATGTAACTGAATCTAATGCACCGGTTGGCTCATCAGCTAAAATAATTTTAGGCTGTGCAATTAATGCACGGGCAATAGCAACACGCTGTTTTTGTCCCCCACTCATTTCACTGGGCAGGTGATGCGCCCATTCTTTCAATCCCACTTTTTCAAGATATTCCATTGCCATTTTGTTACGCTTTTTACGGCTCACTTTCTGATAGTATAATGGTAATGCTACATTTTCAACTGCATTTTTAAACGACACCAGGTTAAACGACTGAAAAACAAAACCTATAAAACGGTTACGATAATTGGCCGCTTTAGTTTCCGACAGGTTCTTTACAAGTGTATCAGAAAGCAGGTATTCGCCTGAATCATATTTATCAAGAATGCCAAGTATATTCAACAGGGTTGATTTTCCAGACCCTGAAGCACCCATTATTGAGACAAATTCGCCCTGGTGTATATCAAGGTTAATGCCTTTTAGCACAGGCATTTTAGTTTGCCCTAATGAATATGACTTGGTTATGTTTTTTAGTTTAATCATCAGTAACTGAACTTGATTTTGTGTAATTCAAATCTACGCTAATCAACTGTAATTGTCCGTTAAATATTGTTAACAGAATAAATACACAATTTTAATACAAGGGTAAATTCTTGGACGGCTATAGCCCACTACTTGTTACAAGCAGATTGAGAATTCAATTACCCTGTTAACTAATTTATCTGAAAATAGTGCTAATTAAAAAGTCCGGCATGACACGGACTTAACATTATGATTAAATAAGATTTTATTATTTAGCTGCTGAAGTATCTGCTGCTGAAGCTTGGCTCAATGGTGGTAATGCTCCCAATTGGGACATGAATTTAAGTTCTTCAAAGTAGCCCCATCGATCGGTACATTTACCATCCTTAAACTTTAATACATCAACACCATTTACATCAATAGGTTTATTAGTGGCGGGCCATTTGCCAAATGCACCTGTATTGGTGCCTTTCCAATTATAATGTACCATGGCCATATCGCCATTTTCAATATAATCAAAAATGGTAATCTTACAATCAGGGTAAGCATCATGATTCATTTTTACTATTTGCTTAAATCCCTCAATACCTTTGATCTCCATATCAGGTGGAGGAGTGTGATCAGCATAACCGGCATCAATTAATGAATCCATTCCGTCAGTGCTACCAGTGCTGTAAGAATTCATCACCGCTTCAACACCTGCCCTGTACTTTGGGATACTTTCTTCCGGCTTTTGTTCTTTATTTCCTTTGCAGGATACAAGTAAAAACAATGTTCCGGTTAATGCAATTGCATATTTAATTTGTTTCATTTTGTTTAAAGTTATTGGGCTATTATGTTTCAAATGTAGAAAAAATGATTAAGGTTAATTTTGCATTATATAATGGCACAAGATTGACTTAGCTGAACTTCGATCATCAAACAGCTGAGCATCTTTAACAAACGCTATTAAGAATTTGAACTTAAAGTGGTAATGGTTCCACTTCAATGCTTTGTAACGGTCGTCTTCCTATTCTTAAAAACAAAATCAATAAGACAGGTAAAAAACTTATTGCAGCCATTACAAGGTAAATATCCTTATACGCAAGTAAGGTAGCCGGTTCTCTTAATTCAGCTTGCAATGGGTTGTCGGCCATTTTATCTGCCTCAGCAGGCTTTAACCCTTGCATTAGATAATAATTTTTTGTTCCAGCCTGTTTTTGTGCTACTGCTTTATTAACTGATGTTAATTGCTGGCTGATACCTGTTTTGTGAAGTGTGGTAGTGTTGGCGATAAATGTACTTAAAACAGATCCTCCTAAAATGGTTGCAACAACAATTCGGGCAATAACTCCACTCATCATACGTGATGTACTTAAATGTTTCGGAACATTTTCTGAGATGTACAATGCGCTTAGCAGGTATAAAAATCCAATGCCAAATCCTTTAAATATTAGCGGTAAAACAAAATCCGCTTCTCCGATGCCCGGATAAAAACGGGAAAACATTAACAGGTGATATACCGTGAAAGAAAGGAATCCAAAAATAAGGGCTACATTTAAATAGATCCTGTGATACATCATGTAGGTGCAAACAGGAATTGAAATAACAATTCCTGCTAAAACATACAAGTGTGTCCGTGCAATATATAATTCATCAAAGCCTAGGAAACCAGCCATAAACCCTATAATAACACTACCTGTTCCATTAGCCAATCCGATCATAAAAAAAAATAAAGTACCTAGTACTACATTCTTATACTTATATACATCTAAATTAATCAAAGGATTAGCAGTACTACGGGCATAGAAAATATAGCTGCCGGTTACTATTAATAAAAGCGCAACAGCAAGGGAAACTTTTGCATCTGAAAACCATTCACGATTTTGTCCTTCGGCTGCAAGAAACAAAATGGGCATCATGAACATGACCAGGAAAAACCAGCCTTTAAAATCAAAACTAAAAGGCTGTTTCCCAAGTGCAACATCTTTACGTATAAAAACAAAAGTGAGAAGTATGCACAACAATAAGTTGAGATTAAGCATCAACAATGAAGTACGCCAATCATAAATGGCTGAAAAATGCGCTCCTAAAAATTTATAAATGTTGCTGCTGCCCTGTATCAGAAACTGAACTATACCGTACATAATAGCCATGTTTAATTTCGGGTTATACAAAACCACTATTGGAATCAATGCAGCAACAATTCCAAATATTGTACAAAAAGTAAGCAATGATCGAAAAACAATAAACCACACAAAGTCGGGTGCATAAGCTGAGCAGGTATTTAGAATAATTGCAGCAATTGTGATACAAAGCATCATTGATTTAAGCGGCCATTTTTTTGCGAGTTCAAGTGCTAAAGGCAAGCCGGCAAGCATTACAAAAACCGGCACCAGGTTTATGTACATAAACTCAACAGATGATGCACCAAAGTGTCCTTGAATTTGGGAACTCACATAACCCGTTGCATTAAGCACATTCAGAAAAGGAATAATCAACAGGTATAAGCCGGTTGCTTTTAATACATCGCCCTTTTTCCAGCCCATCAAAATTAATTTTTGATTTCAACTGTTACATTCATTCCTGGTTTTACTTCCGATAGTTTTTCAGGAGCATCAGTAAACTCAATTCTAACCGGTACACGCTGAATTATTTTTACAAAATTGCCTGTTGAGTTATCAGGCGCAACCATCGAGAATTTTGCACCTGTAGCCGGTGAAAGATTGGAAACAATTCCATCAAAAGATTTTCCATCCAAAGCATCCACCTTTATATTAACATGCTGCCCGGTTTTTATTTCTTCCAGCTGTGTTTCCTTAAAATTTGCTGCAACCCATTTTTTATCTTGAATTACTATTTCAACCAGCACCTGGTTGGCACTAACTAATTCACCGGTATGAATAGTTTTTTCTCAAACGATACCGTCTGCTGCGGCTATAATTTTTGTATAGGATAATTGCAGCTGTGCGAAAGCAAGGTCAGCTTCTTTGCGCTTAATGGTTGCTTTAGCAGATTCAATATTTAGTTCATTTTGTTCCGTAATGGATTTGTCTTTAACAACATCACTTTGCATGGCTTGCAGGTAAGCATGTTCTGATTTCATCTGTGCAGTAGCCTGGTCAAATTGATTTTCGGTTACGGCTGAATCTCTGAACATATTTTGAAAACGCCTGTAATTTTTTTCTGCTTTTTCAAGGTTGGCAACATTGCCTTTTAAACGTGCTTCTGTAGATGTTTGCGCAGATTTGGAAGTAAATACGGCTTGTTCCAAAGCTGCAAGATTGGCTTTTGCAATTTCCAAATCTGCTTCGGCCTGCGCTACCTTTATAAGGAATTCTGTGTCATCAAGCAGTACAAGAGTATCACCGGCATGTACCGTTCCATATTCTTTAAATCTAATCTCCTTAATGTAAGATGATACTCGTGAAGTAACTGAGGATATTTCTGCATCCACCTGTGCATTATTTGTTTTGATGCTATTGCTGAAGTCAAAAAAAATAGAAGCCATCCATACAATGCCTGCTACCAGCATTATGGCCGCAACCACTTCAATAAGCCGGTTGCTTTTCTTTTGCTGGCTGGCATTACTTTTATCACCGGTTTGTTGTTCCGACATATTTATCAGTTTAATTTACCCATTGCATATTGCAATGAATAGTATTGAACAATGGTTTCAATTATAGCTTTGTTTAATGAAAGCTTCGAGTCATTAACCTGTAACTCTGCATCTATCATATCAATAATCAGTGCAAACTCATTATCATATTTACTTTTTGTAATGCGATAATTTAATTCTGCCAAATCAACATTTTTCTGATATGCAGTAACATTGCTTTTGCTTTCAAGAAATTTAATGTAGGCTGATTTCACTTCCTGGTCTATGTCATTCTTAACCTGGTTCATATACACATCATCTTTTTCAATTTGCAGTTTGCCGGCTTTAATGCGATGGTTCAAATTATACCAGCTTGAAAGCTCATAGCTTAATCCTACACCCACTGCCCAGTAGTTTAAAATATCAGTTTGTGGTGGGAATGTTCCGGGAACGGGAAAATCAGAATTGTACATGGCATGACCTGAAATATAAGGCTTATAAAAGCTTCTTGTTAACTTTAATGATAGCTCTGAATATTTTTTTTGCAACTCTGATTGCTTTATTTCATTCCTGTTGGCAAATGCTTCTTCAAGGCATTGAGCGAGCCTGAATGAGTCGGTCGGAATAGCGATTTCAACTGCTATTGGTTGCAAACGCGTGTTAGGAGGCAAACCAGTTTGAATGCATATATAATTACTTAATAAATCAATATTATTCCATGCATTAAAAACCTGTATTTCAAAATTAGAAAGCTGCAACTGTGTACGGCTTAAATCACTAATCAGGTTTTGCCCGTTAGCTACTCTTGATTCCAATTGCTTTATGTTAGCTTTTACACTTTTAATATTTGCTTCAATAATTTCAACTTCGCGGTACAACTTATACAATGAATAGAACTGTGTAATTATTGAAAGCTTCAATTGATTATCCGTCATCTTCAATGATTCATTTTGTATACGGCTTACAATCTCGTTTTGCGAAATTTGAGTGTTAATTTTTCCTCCATAATAAATTGGAACTCCGGCAGCAATGTTCCAGTTTGATTGATGATGATAATAATCAGCAGTGGTATCGTTGGAATAAAAACCGCGATACAACACCGGGTTGCCTATATAATTGTAGTAAGCGCCAACACTAAGGTATGGGGCTCTTGCAATTTTTGAATCCTTAATATTTTCAGCGGCAATAGCGCTATCCTGCCTCGACATTTTTAAAGCAAGGTTATTTTCCTTAGCCAGCAATATAACTTCATTGAGTGTAATTTCTTTTATGGCTAATTCAGGGCGTATCTGTCCAAAAGTACTAATGCAGCAAAATAACAAAGCAGCAACCACCACTATAATGTATTGTTGTATAAATTTTTGCCTGGTCATTCAAAAATATTTCGAAAGCAATTGACAAAAAATCAATTATCCTTCATTTCAGATTGTTCACCGTAATTATACATCCACATTCCTGCCATCTTATAAGTGAGCGAAAGAACAATGGCACCTGTAAATAAGCCTATAAATCCAGATAGCACAAATCCGCCAATGGCACCTATAAATATTACAATCATAGGAACCGGTGCGCCTTTACCCATCAACAAAGGCTTGAGCACATTATCACTAAGGCCGCAAATTAAAATTACGATTGCCCAAATAGTTGCCGGTATAGGCTCTTTGACAGAATAGATATAGATAATAATGGGAATTGCCACTATAGCGCCCGGTAGTTGCACTAATGCAATCATAAAAACTATTAAAGCCCACAGTCCGGCAAAGGGCACACCTGCCAGCACAAAACAAATACCCATGATGACAAACTGAATAAAAGCAACACCCAAAATTCCTTTAGCCACATTACGCACTGTTTGAATCATAGCAACAGTAAATTCATGACTCTTGTTACCCAACAGGCGTTTCATCAAAATGGCAATTGTTTTTTTTGCTTCTTCACTATAAGCCAGCAGCACACCCATTATTATTATTGATAGGCAAAACATAATAATGTTGGAAAATAATCCGCGTACAGCGCCAATTATTTTTTGGCACAATACAACAACCTGGTCATGGTATTTTACCATACCTGATTCTAAATTGGCGTTAAGTAAACTCCAGGCTTCATATAATTTTTTGCCAACCAAAGGCCACTCAGCAACTTTCGGATTTGGTGGAGGCACCACCAGTTCGTTTGAATTAATGGAAGCCTTTAGATCCTGCAATTCTCTTGCAATTGCAGAAATCATAATTATTGTTGGAACCAGGAGCAGGCTTAACATGATAATGGTAATAGTACTGCTTGCTAATCCTACTTTGCCTTTTACGATTTTAAGAAACCCTTTATAAAGCGGATAGAGCGTAATGGCTAATATCAAGCCCCAAAGTAATGGCGCTACAAAAGGCAATACAAGCATAATACTCCATGCTATGAAAAAAGCTATCAGAGTTAATTTAATGGTTAAGTCTATAGCTTTTCTTTCTGCTGATAAATTATTTTGTTCTGAGCTCATTACTTGAAGTTTTTAAATTATTAATTAAAACAAAGGTGTTATCAATTTAATGTCTGTTATTTTTAGCATAGGTAATCTTTTGAACCACAGCAAAAAATAATGCTGTTGACCACCCGAACATCAAAATACCATTCATGGCTTCAAAGCCACTCATTATGCGCCAAACCGGAACCAATGTAATATCGCCATACCCAAGAGTGGTATAAGTAACCAACGAAAAATAAATGGCTTCTTCCCAA
>JBGARN010000083.1:0-20454 GCA_044230205.1 Bacteroidia bacterium | reverse complement strand
AATTTGATTGACTAATGCAATTCTTACAGAGAATAGTTAGACTCTGATCAATTAGGAGTAATAAAAAAAGATAGTAGTTAGTTTGCTTTAAGCTAACAAATTTCAGATATCGTTTGGAGCTTGTATATGGCTTATTAGAAAATAAAGCTATGATTATAAGGATAAGTAATTATCAAAATCCGATTTGAAGTTGAAATGCTATTAAATCATTATGCTTTTGCCTGTCTGTTAATTCTGTTGGTTTGGTATCTTCAATGTTGCCACCTTTATAGGTGTAATTGACCTGTATTTTTGCATAATCATTAAAGAAATAATTACCTCCTAGAATGTACCAGGTCGATACATCATCACCTTTTCCTGCTGCAGGATCTTTTACATCTCCTTCATAAGTATCATACTTTGCTATTAACTGAAATTTCTTTGGTTTTAAAAAATAGGATGTCTGAACATAGTAACCCTGCCGCTTTACGTATCCATCTGTATTGGTTGAACCATCTTTCCCGTTTATAAATTCGCTTTTTACACCAAGGTTTTTCCACGTGTAGCTCAACTCAAACCCATAACGGTTGCGTATAAAATTTTTACCATTGGGATTTGATAAAGAGGTGATGTTATCATATCCGTTATAATATGCCCCACCAACATCAAGTCCTGTAAGAGGATGAAAAATTAATCGGCCTGCAATATCCTTTGAGCTGTTCTTGTCGGTAACATTTATTCCCTGCCCATTAAATGCTCCCAGATAATAATCAATGATAAACCGGTCATTACTTTTTAGAAAACTTCCGAAAGCCATCAATCCTAAATCGCGTCCATTTTGATTGCCGATAACGTCTCTGCCCCGGGCAACCAAAGCTTCGACAACCTGTGAACGGTCAATCAGTTCCATTTTATTTGATGGGGTAATGTTTTCTAACGAAAAAGGTACTTTAAACTGGCCAGCCTGCACCTTTACATAATCGTAAGGCTTAAAGGTCATGTATGCATCAAGAATCTTTGGAGTGCCGGCAAAATCAATCTGCAAACGATAATCCCAGGTAGGTAAGATGTTGCCACGTAAATCCAGCCTTACTCTCCTTAGATCTGCTCCATCAACAACACCAATCTGATCATTGTTCTGGTATCTCAATTGAGTGTATCCGCTTATTTGTAATAAACGTGTAGAAGTGATATTGAAGGATTTTTGTTTGTCTCTGGCTTCCTGGCTTTTAATCGCAGATTCGGCTCTTAATGAGTCAGCATCAGCCTGGGAGATGATGCCTTTGCTGATCATTAAATTCAACAATTCATCAGATGATTGTGCTTCTGCCTGGTAAATAATACAACCAAAGACAACAGCAAGCGCAAGAAATTGAAAGTAGTTCTTTATCATAAAAAGGATATGTGAAAAGGGGTAATAAGAATGAAAAATTAAAAATAATAATCTATTAAATCTATATAATCTATCAATTTAGTAGAATATTATGCAAAACAATAAAAATGATTTCAACTATCCAAATTTATTTTACGAATTGATAAAGCAGTTTGAACTTTGAGCGGGCCGGAACCTAATACAGATATAGGTTTGAAGCGATAAAATACATATTGAATTTTATGAAAAGACTTCAACTTGTACTATGGGTTATAGCAGAGCCTTTAGTTTTTTTTCACGTTTTAGTAATTCCGCAAGGCTTACTTTTTCGAGTATACGGCCAGTTGCTTCCCTTAATTGAGCCATAACATCCCTGAGTCCGCAGGTCGCTTCATCCTGGCATTCAGGGCAAGGCTGGTAAAACTTATAAGAGACACAAGGTAATAATGCAATAGGACCATCTATTAGCCTTATTACATGACCTACATTTACTTCGGTGGGTTTTTTTATCAGGTAGTATCCACCGCTTTTGCCCATCTTACTTTGCAATATGCCGTCCCGTTTCAAATCGAGCAGAATGGTTTCGAGAAACTTCTTGGGGATTTTTTGTTTTTCAGAAATCTCTGAAATAAGCACCGGACCACGTTCTTTATTTCGGGTAAGGTATTCAAGTGCCTTTAAAGCATACTTTGCCTTTTTTGAAAGCATATCTTCTTTCTATAGTGATTAAACGTTTTTAAAACCAATTCAATTCGATGGCCAAAGGTACATATGGAATTATTAATAATCACAGTTAAGCAGCAGTTTAAATTTCTTTTGATTGTAAATCCTGATTTTATACCAATTTTAAATGTGAGCTTCTTAAAATTCAACATGGTAATCCAGAATAATGCAGCTGTAGAAAAAAGCAATAAATGATATAGCCGGTTTCATACTTTTTCGAGGTTTTTAAGGCTTTTTGAGGGCTAATTCATTAAAAATAAAACAAATGTTTGTTCAGTTAAAAAAAATAATACTTTTGCAGCCTCATTTTCGGAAATGGTCCGTTCGTCTAGGGGCTAGGACGTATCCCTTTCACGGATAAAACACGGGTTCGATTCCCGTACGGACTACAAAATACTGAGGGGTTGGATAAAAAGAGCTCCTCAATTGAATAAAGTAAAATACATAAAATGGCAAATCACAAATCTGCAGAAAAACGTATCAGGGCTAATGCTTCTAAAAATGAACGAAACCGCTACCAGGCTAAAACCATGCGTAATGCCTTGAAAACTGTACGTAGTTCAAAAAGTAAAGCGGAAGCTGAAAAACTTGTTCCTGCACTAAGTTCAATGCTTGATAAGCTTGCTAAGAAGAATGTAATTCACAAAAGCAAAGCTGCAAACCTTAAATCAAGCATTGTAAAACATGTGAACACACTTAAGTAATCATTAAAACCTGATTTTTCTTAAACGCCTCTCATCAAATGAGAGGCGTTTTTATTTCATATCAATTCTCCAGAAAAGCGCCATTTGGGAGTGAATTGATGTAATCAATATCTTACGCCTTTAAACTGCTTAATTGACAAAATTAAAATGGATGTTAATACCGGAATAAAGGCGTGGAGTGAAGACGATCGACCACGGGAAAAGCTTATTAAAAAGGGATGCAGGGAACTGACCGATACCGAGTTACTAGCAATTATTATTAGTACCGGAACCAAAAAGAGAACGGCAGTTGATGTTGCCCGTGAATTGCTTCAAAGCGCCAACAATGATTTAGATGTACTTGGAAAATTAAATGTTCAGCAGCTCGTAAAAAGGAAAATTGCAGGGCTGGGTAATGTCAAAGCTATTAATATAGTTGCAGCGCTTGAATTGGGCAGAAGACGAAGGTTTCAGGATGAGGCCTCATCAGGCAAGAGAAAAATTACCACTAGCCAGGATGCATTCCAGGAATTAATTGCTGATCTTGAATATAAAACTCTTGAAGAATTTTGGATCTTGCTTTTGGACAGAGCCAACCAGGTAATCGAAAAAATAAATGTAAGTAAAGGCGGAATTTCAGGAACAGTAGTTGATCCCAAAGTTATTTTCAGACATGCGATTGACCACTCGGCCTGCGGAATAATTCTTTGTCATAATCATCCAAGTGGTAATTTGCAACCCAGCCAGTCTGACCGTGATTTGACACGTAATATTAAAGAAGGCGGGAAGCACCTTGACATAAATGTGCATGATCATATTATAATAGCAGGAAACAAATATGTTAGTTTTGCCGATGAAGGGTGGATGTAGTAACATCATTTTTGTATTGAAAAAATAATGGAACTGCTAATACACCAGTTTTTTATTTCTGAATTTCTTTAGAGCTTTTTTTAATGACAAGCGATACCATTTCGAGAAAAAAACCTAATTACCCGATCAATTTCCTTTTGCGAAAATTTTTAAAGCATTATGGGCGAGAAGTAAAAATTCATGTTGCTTATGAAGAATTGATTCGTTACCAGGGTGGGGTTCCCTTGTACGATAGAAATGGTAAAGATACTTTATGGCTAACTGTTTTTTATTCGCAAAGCGATTCAGAGCATTTGAACAAAGCATTAATTGAAATTTATGCTTTATTGAAAACCGGTGGAGAAATTACTGAGCATTTATCTGTTCAGCGAATTGACTTCTGCACCTTTGGCAATTCGCATCCTTTCAGGGTGCGTATAGTCAATAACTTTAATGATAATTTCGATTATTTCTATATCAAGCGGGCTGATGCATCGCGTATTTATGGCCTTGAACTGGAACACATTTTATCTCCAAACCGAATCAGCTACCTTGTAGACAGGGATACTCTAGTTGAGGAACATATTGCAGGTATTCCCGGAGATATGTTTATCAAGAATTACTTACAGGATAAAGAGCTGAATGAAATAAGGCTGGCCAAAGAATTTGTAAAATTCAATGAGCGTTGCTTTTTAAGGTTGCTGGGCGATATGCGTTCCTACAATTATGTGGTTGACATTACACCTGATTTTGAAGAAACCCATTATCGTATACGAGCAATAGATTTTGACCAGCAAAGTTATGAGGGTAGAAAAAAAATATACATGCCACAGTTTTTTAAAGAGAATTTAAAAATAGTTGAGCTTTGTTTGAAGCATATTAACCGAGAAACCCTTTATCAATATCAGCTGGAAGAACAAACACTAATGGCGAGAAGAATTAAAGCGGCTAAATACATGGTGCGCGATTTACTTGAAGCCATGATGAAAGATGAGCTTTCGCAACCGGATAAAATAAAAAACTTAAGTATTGAACTTGCTGCACATTATGAGAATAAGGCTTTCCTGAAATGTAAAAATATGGGTGAATTGGTTAAAACCAGTTTAAAAGAAATGATCAGGAAGAACAGTACACATTTTAAGAAAATTGCATCAAGAAGTTTTTGAAAAGTAAGTTGACCTATTAAAAATTAATTATGTTTGTCCATGTATCAAACTACATAACAATAACGCACAAAACATGGCTTACGAATTTTACGATGCTGAAGTTATCCGGGTTGAAGATGAATCGGATGTGGTGAAACGCTTCTGGATAAAAATGCCTGAGGCATTGAATTTTACTTTTAAAGCTGGTCAGTTTATTATGCTCGACCTACCTATAGATTCAAAATATACTAACAGGAGTTATTCCATTGCATCACCACCTTCCAATGACGGGGTTTTTGAGTTGTGCATTGTAATTAATCCTAACGGTTTAGGTACACCCTATATTTTCGAAAATTACAAACCCGGCTTTAAGTGCAAAGTATCACGCAATTTAGGTAAATTCCAGGTGCCAGAACCTGTAGAAACCGATTTGTGTTTTATCTGTACCGGAACAGGTATTGCCCCTTTGCGCTCTCAAGTACTTGATCTGCTCAACCGCAGTGTTCCTCATAAAAATCTCTACATGGTTTTTGGTAACCGTTGGGAGAAGGATATTCTCTATCGTAATGAAATGGAGCAACTGGCACAGGATAATCCTCAGTTTAAGTTTATTCCTGTATTAAGCAGAAGTAATGATGGATGGACAGGACGCACAGGTTATGTGCATTCCGTATATGAGGAGTTATTTGCAGATAAGCGCCCTGCAAAGTTTTTTATTTGTGGCTGGGCTGATATGCTTAAGGAAGCCCGAACACGCTTAGAAGCTATGGGCTATGATAAGAAGTCCATCAAATTTGAAAGCTACGATTAGGTAAATAAGATTTTCTTCTAAAAAAGGCTCTGATAATTTACCATTGATTTTATTTAGTTGCTGTGTGCTGACCGGCAAATTTAACTAGTTCATCGCTTTTAGCTTTTCCTGAAAGGTATAATGCAGGAGTAGAATATCCTTTAGTAGGCGATGCATTAATTATTAAATCAAGTTGGCCATCTCCATCAAGGTCGCCCATCCATAAAATGGATACCATGGCATCATACAATATTGGTTGTGCAACAATCATTTGTTTTTGTTCTGTTCCATTTTTAATGCCTGTGAGAAACAATTTGTAATTGGTAATCTTTAATTTACCATTAGCATCATAGGTAAGGTTGCCAGTTGCATTAAGCTGATAATTATTGTTTTTCAATTTAACTGGTAATGATTCACCCGGAAATATGGTGTCTTTTTTTCGAGGTACTGAAACCAGGTCTTTGTTATCAAGATTAAGGCCTGAAATAAGAATAATGCAATTATTAAAAATAGATGTGTTTACCAATAACAATGGCCTTACCTTACTATTAATGGTATCAGCAGTAGGGACAAGTTCAACTGATGTTTTGCGCAGAAAAAACATCGATCCGATGTTGTACAAACCTGTCCAGTTTTTTTTAGGTGCAGATTTATCAATTTCTTCAGGTTTATATTTTCCAACCTGTAAAATTTCAACAAGATGTTTTTCATTATCTGGGTAAACTGTTTTATCAAAAACAGTATCAGTAATTGATGTAGTTACAATTGGCGTATCAACTTTAAATATTGTAGCAGTGCTGTCAGGTATCTCAGTTGCCGATGAAGTAGGGGAGGCGCTGTTGCAGGCAATAGCATTGATAAAAATTAAAAATAGTGGAATGCTAAGAAAGTTATGACTGGTAATTAACATCTTGTAGTATTTATAGAACAGTAGTAATTAAGACAACTAAAATTAACCTTTCAAATTTATAAAATTAGAGGGTCATGGATAATTCGCTTTCATTGATTTCACATTTTAAGTACTTCATTGCCTGCAATAACATATACGCTATCAGAATTGCCGGGTTTAACTGAACTGCCACCGGTAAATTTACTGAACGCAGGCAGGGTGCATGTGTTTGCTGTAAAATAAAAACAGGGGAGTGTTAACTGTTGTTGCCCGTTGCCTTTCAATGTTACTTTAGGGTGCAAGTGGCCAAAAAAATAGAATTTATTTTCATCTAATAAATTACTTTCCGGTGGCTCATGTATGAATACAAAATTCTCGTTTTCGTAGCGACTGTCATAAATTTGGAATGATAGTTTATGGTAAACTTCATCATTCATAATATCATGGTTCCCTTTGACTAAGATTACTTCAATCGGTTTGATATGTTTTTGCCATAAGCTGAAAAAGCTTACCTCGGAATTTATATCAGAGTGAAACATATCGCCAACAACCAAAAGTTTAAATGCATTAAACTGGTGAATTATTTTATCCAGGTTAATCATGTCATTAATAAATACCTCATCGCTTATAGCAATTCCGGCTTTACGGAAATGTGCTGCTTTGCCAAAGTGAAGGTCAGAAACAATAATGGCTGACATTTCCTTCCAGTAAATTGCCCGTTCCGGTAATAAATAAAGATGCTGATGGAGAAGTTTTATTTCATTCATGTATTTAATTGCGCTTCAATTATAAACTTCTAATTGCAATTTTATGCCAGAGTCAATTTTTAATTTTGTTCCAGTTTCAGAGTCATTTTTTTTACTCTTTCAGCCAGACTTTCGCTACTCATGTTTTCACGTAACATATCAACTTTTACAGGAAAAGAAAAAGGAGTTAGTTTATCAGGATAAGTTAATAGTATTTCGCTGTTTTTAATACGGTTCAGCACTTTACGCAAACGAACTTCCTCAATTTGTTGTTCGAACACTTCGGCATAGGCTTGCTTAATGAGCAGGTTGTTTTTATCAAATTCACTTAGCACTCTGAAGAATAAAGATGATGATGCCTGCAGGTGTTTACCGGTAATGTTTTTTCCGGGATATCCCTGGAAAACCAGGCCTGCTATACAGGCTATATCCCTGAATTTACGCTGGGCCATTTCAGATGAGTTAATGCTTGCCTGAACATCTGCAATTAAGTTTTCTTCGCTTAGCAGGTGTTTAATATTTTTTTCATTTACAGGAATTTCAACATCACTCAGCAATTCAAAACCATAATCGTTTTTGGCAACTGAAAATGTAATGGGCTTAATTTTGCCCAACCTGTAGGCAAGCAATGCACTCATCACTTCGTGAACAAAACGGCCTTCAAATGGATAGACAAACAAATGATACCCTTCATCGGTAACTATTTTTTCTACCAACAACTGATTCTCATTTGGAATTGCACTAAGTAGCTGTTGCAACTCTAACATAGGTTTAAGTTTTTTAAATTCTTCTTCTGCAGGATCAGGCATTAACGCCCGGGTTAAACTTTTTCGCAGCATTTCTCCGAGATTGCTGGTAAGGGGAAACCTGCCTCCGCCCCAGGAGGGTACTAAAACATTTTTCGATTTTGATTTGCGCACATAAACTGTAAGATCTTTTATCATTACAAATTCCAGCTTATGTCCTGCAAGACTAAATGCATCTCCTGTTTTAAGTTTAGTAATAAAGTTTTCTTCAATGGTTCCGACAAATTTGCCTGTTACATATTTTACTTTTAAAATATTGTCGCTAACAATGGTGCCGATACTTAAACGGTGCCTCATGGCAATTTTATGATTAAGCACCCGACCAATTCCGTTAGTCATTTCAACTTTTTTAAATTCACTGTATTGATGCAATGCTTCACCTCCGGTTGTAACAAAATTCAAGCACCAATTCCATTCGTAAACGGAAATATATTTATAGGCATGAGTTGATTTTATTTCGGCATAAATTTTATGTGGATCGAATCCAACACCAACTGCAAGTGTTACTAGATATTGAGCTAACACGTCAAAAGCATTAACTACAGGTACTCTTTGCTCTATGGCCTGCTGATTTATTGCATCTTTTAATGCAACAGCTTCAACCAATTCAAGTGAATGGGTTGGCATAAAATAAATACTGCTTGATGCTTCAGGCGAATGTCCGCTGCGGCCTGCGCGCTGGATAAACCGCGACACACCCCTTGGCGATCCGATTTGCACTACGGTTTCTACAGGCCTGAAATCAACACCAAGATCGAGGCTTGATGTACAAACAACAACCTTTAATATACCTTTTTGCAAAGCATCTTCTACCCAGTTTCGAAGTTTTGAATCAATGCTACCGTGATGTAATGCAATAATGCCTGCAAGTTCTGGCATTTTATCCAGCAAATGGTGAAACCATATTTCGCATTGTGAGCGGGTATTAGTAAATATTAAAATTGATTTGCCCTGTTTAATAATTGGTTTGAGCTTGGATGAAAGGTTAATTCCCAGATGGCCTGTCCATGGAAAGTTTTCTGCAGTAGCAGGCATGATGGAGTGTACTACAATGTTTTTGCGGATGTTGGCTTTAATAATTACACCATTCTTATGATCTGCTCCTAACAAAACATCCATGGCTTCATTGAGGTTTCCAATGGTGGCAGAAATTCCCCAGATTTTTAACGGTTGATTATCGGGGTTAACGGATTGCTGCTCTTTATTGAGGTTTTTTAACCGCGACAGTGCTAACTCCACCTGTACACCCCGTTTGCTCCCAAGTAACTCATGCCATTCATCTACAACAACAGTTTCAAGTGTGCTGAATATTTTAGGATAATCTTTTGATCCAAGAAGCAAGTGAAGGCTTTCCGGAGTAATTATCAATACTTCAGGCATTTTTGATTTTTGTTTTTCACGTTGGGCAAGTGTAGTGTCTCCTGTTCTGATGCCGGTTTGCCATGCAAGGTTCAATTCAGAAATTGATTCATGCATTGCCCTTCCTATGTCTTTTGATAATGCACGCAAGGGGGTTATCCAAATAAGTCTTAGACCGTTATTTCTTAGCTTATGATAATTATCGGGATGACGATTAATCCATGAAATAAGACATGGAAGAAATAAAGCAAAGGTTTTGCCGCAACCAGTAGGTGCATTTAGCAAACCCGATTTACCTTCAAGGATGCCGGCACATACTTCATCCTGGAAGCTAAATAATTTTCGATTTTTCGTTTGAAGCCAATTGCTGATTAAACGATATCCAACAGTTTTCTGAAACTCCCGCGGCTGCTGTTTTTTCGCTTGCATGTTCAACTATTTAAAAAGTAATCGGCATTATTTTACCAGTAATTAATAAGCAAGTTGTGCATCATAGTAAAATAATCTGACTGATAACAGCTTCGCCTATTTCTTCGTTGAGCAGCTGTTTAACTCTATCAAGATTATAAGTGAGCTCATGTCGCAGTGGCGCTGAATTTATCCTGATGCTTAAAATATTGTCTTTAAGTTTAAGTTCTGTGGTACGATTGGCAATAGTAGGACCCATAACTTTTTCCCAGCTATCGCGTATGCGTACTTCTGAAAGTTTTCCTTTTAGTTTTTGCCTGTGCATTATTTCATTGATAACCTGCTTAAGGCTTTGTTCATTGGTATTACGCATGGCATTTTGCTTTATCAGGATATAGCTCCTTTGTTTACCTTATAACAATTTGTGGGTACTCCAAGTTTATCAAAAATGCTTTTTATCCTGAGTTCATTAGTATCCGTTATCAGCACCTGTCCGAATAAATGTTCATTTATCATCTGCATGAGTTGATCCACTCTATGGTCGTCTAATTTATCATAAATATCATCAAGTAAAATAATAGGTTTAGTTTTTTTTTGATTACTGATGTATTCAAACTGTGCGAGCTTTAATGCCGTGGTATAAGATTTTTGCTGGCCTTGAGAGGCGTATTTCCTTACAGGAAAGTTGTTTATTGAAAATGCAATATCATCCTTGTGAATTCCGGCCGAAGTAAACTCCAACTGCAGATCTTTCCTGAAATTATCACTTAATAAAGTTCTTAAATCTGAATTATTCAATTGTGAAACATAAATTAACTCAGGTGTTTCCCCATGTGAGGTTATATGATTAAAGTGCTTTATAAAAAGCGGCTCATAGTCCTTAATGAAGACTTTTCTTGAGTCATGAATTTTTGTTCCAAGTTCATTTAGCTGCGCATCATAAAATTCAAAAAGGCTGTAATCATTAACTCCGTTCCGTGAATGTTGTTTGAGCAGTGCATTTCGTTGTGATAAGAAACGGTTGTACCTTATCAGATTATCAAGATAGTGATGATCAGTTTGAGAAAGTATGGTATCAATAAATTTCCTGCGTTGATCGCTACCTTCTGTAACAAGCTCATGATCCTGGGGTGCTATCATAACCACCGGTATTAATCCGATATGATCAGCCAGCTTTTCATATTCCTCATTATTTTTTTTGAAAATTTTCTTCTGATCCTTGCGCAACGAACAAAAAATTTGTTGCAAATCATTATTGATATAAAAGTCGCCACTAATTATTGCAAACTGTTCGCCATGTTTGATGTTTTGCAGGTCGCCCGAAGCAAAATAGCTTTTGCACATGGCCAGGTAATACACTGCATCAAGTATGTTGGTTTTCCCGCTTCCATTACTGCCTGTGAAAATATTTATACCTTCAGTTAGTTCAACTGTGGCCTCTGAATAATTTTTGAAGTTTACCAGGTGGAGCGCTTTAAGGAACATGAAGTGTAAAGAGGTGCTTGATAAAAGGGCGCAAATTTGAACTTTAAATTGACTTTTAGCGGGTTTTTTCAATAAAAAAATTCAAGAGCGATTATGTGTTTAATAGTTTGTATATCAATGGTATAAGACTTTTAAAGCTATTCAAACTTTTTTGATTTTTTGTTAGGTAAATTGTAGTACAGTTTCAAATAAATTATACTTTTGCGGGCTTTTAAAATCAAAAAATAATATCAGATGTCTGTTAAGAAAGAAGAAAGTACGATTAATATTGACGAAACCATCCACAAAGCTGAAGATTATCTACAGAATAATAAGCGAAGCCTTTTGATCATATCTGGTGCCGCACTTGCTGTATTGTTAGGGTATTTTGGATACACCAATTTTTGGGTGAAGCCTCAGGAAGAAAGTGCTCAAAAGGAAATATTTGCTGCACAGCAGTATTTTAAAATGGATTCGTTAGACCTTGCTTTAAATGGCAGAGGTAAGGAAAAGGGATTTAAGCAGATTGCCGATCAATATGGTTCATCAAATTCCGGAAACCTTGCTCACTATTACATGGGTTGTATTTATATGAAGCAAGGAAAGTACAAAGAAGCCATTGAAGCATTAAAGCAATATGATGCTGAAGATGATTTAACAGGTGCATTGGCATTGGGTTTAATTGGAGATGCCAATATGGAATTAAATGATAAAGAAGAAGCGTTGAACTATTATAAGAAGGCTGTAAGCTATGACAGTAATGAATTTACTGCTCCTATGTTTATGAAAAAGGCGGCTTTTGCTTATGAGCAGTTAGGCGATTGGAAATCGGCAATAGAATTGTATCAAAAAATTCAAAGTGACTATAACACGAGCAACGAAGGACGTGAGGTTGAAAAGTACATCGCGCGGGCATCAGCTATGGTGAAGTAACAAATAAGTGAGCACACTTAATCCAAAAAGGGCAGGTTAACATAACCTGCCCTTTTTTCTTTGTATAGAATATTTGAATAATCTGCCCTGTCGCAGGATCTGTTCTATATAAACTATAACTGATTAATTTATTACCAACCGTGTTAAACTAACATTTGGTCCACAGCAGACTTTAAGCATATAAATACCCGAAGAAAGTTCGCTTACATCTATTGGAAGTTCATTTGTTCCAGCTAAAAATTTTCCGGTATTTTCCATTAGTAATCGTCCGGACAGGTCGTAAATTTTTAATGAATAATTCTCATTTTTTGTTGCCTCATATTTTAAGGTAATATTATCATTAGCCGGATTAGGATAAACATTAAATGGGTTACTACTTAAATTTTCTTCAATGGTGCGGCAGGTAATGCTAACGGTTTTACCTGCAGAAGTCTTTGAACAGCCATTGGTATTGGTAACTATTACCTTATACGTTCCTGCAGTTTTTGCAGTATATAAACTCTGAGTGGCTGTACCTATAATATTTGTACCCTTTTTCCATTGATATATTAAGCCAGCACCGGAATTAGCTTGTAAAGTAACACTATCCCCGGCACAAATGGCCAGTGGGCCAAGCGGTGTAATAGTTGCAGCCGGAAGTGTATTTACGGTAACAGCAATGCCACCCGATAGCTTGTTGCAACCTAAGCTATTAGTAACTTCTACCCTATAGGTTCCGCTGGTAGAAGGTAAATAGCTGATTCCTGTTGCCCCTGATATGAAATTGGATCCTTTTTTCCATTTATAGGTGAAGTTAATGTTGCTATTTGCAGTAAGAGTCAAAGGGGTTGTGCCAGTACAAAATGTAGTAGGTCCAGAAGTTGTTATGGTGCTTGGCGGGTCATTGCGCAGTACAGAACTGTTTTTGGGAGCACTGCTGCACCCGTTCTTAGATTTAATAACTGATAGGGTTCCAGGTGCAGTGAATGCAGCATCATACTGAACGTTGATGGTATTTGTATTTTGACCGTTAATAAAATGCGATCCTGAAGGCAGGTTCCATGTATAAGTTATTCCTGCGGTAAAGGGTGTGGAGTAAATTCTTGTTTCGCCCGGGCAAACGGCAGCACTGCCTCCGGTAACTGTAATTGAAGAAGCAGGTGAAGGAGTATTTTTTACTGTTACAGTTATTGTATCTGCATAGCTAATCATGCCATTATTAACTTTAAGCCAATAGGAAGTAGTTGAACCTGGATTTACCAGAAGCTGAGAATTAGTGCTGCCGTTTGACCATTCATAATTGAACTTGCCTTTCAGATTGGGTAGCAGTGTAATTGAATTGCCTGAGCAAATGGTGGTGTCTTTACCTAAAAACTGTGCAGTGCCATTAACAGGATTTGGAGGCAGTGTAATTGCATACAGTTTGGCATGTGGTATTGAGTCGTTAATATGCGTTTCAATAGCATAAATTATATTATTATCAATGTAGGCATCTACCGGGTTAATAAAGGTAGATCCTAGGCGATAGCAATTCATGGAATAAATTCCAGTTAACGTATCTTTAAAAAGGCATAACTGAAGTAAATCCTGCCCGGTATCACAAAATGGACCAATATTATTTCCAACATTACCTGAAGAATCAGCAGTTCCTTCAGTATAACTAAACATAAATGCACTTTTATAATAAGGTGGTGCTGATTTACCAGCCCGGTCAAAAACAAGACCAAGCGGAGACCTGTGAGAAGTAAAGCTGGTAATGTAACCGCCTTCACTACTTGCATCTCTTACCGAGCCGGTTAAAGCGTCACGGAATTTGTCAGCATCAGGGCCATAATTTCTAACCGGTTCAGTAAAAATAGTGCCTGGAGGTGGTTGCGGGTAATTAACATCATTATAGAAATAAGTTTTCTTCCAGGCTGCACATTGGTGATTTATCAGCTTATCATTAGCAGGAATATATCCCTGGAATTGCATAGGGGTTTCATTACCGCCCATTCTCCATGGAAAGCCATAATGATAGCCCGGCCTTAACCAGTTTAATTCATCGGGGTCATCGCGATCGCCAGAATTTTCGCAACCAAACAAATCGCCATTGGGCGCCAGTTCAAGGTCAAAACTATTACGCACACCACGACAATACACATAGCCGCTGCTGATTAATGCAGCTGAATCATTTGGCAAGTAAATGGTACTAGGAGGATTAACAGGTATTTTAAAAATAGTTGTTGTTAAACCTACTTCGCGCTTGTTAGGAAATAAACCCGCTGATGTCTGCACTTCACCATGATCTGTTCGTGAGCCGCTCGAAAAATACAAAGTGTCTTTATTGGCAGAGAGGCAAATGCTGCTGAAAGCATGATCGTAAAGCGTTGCTGTGCTTGGGTATGAAGCAGTATGCATAAGCGTATCCCATATCCAGTTTCCACTAGCCTGGTATTTACCTCGCATGATCAGACCGTAGCCGGGTATACCCGTAAATTTACGGTTACCTATAAGGTAAATGTTACTGTCATTGAAGATTATACTTTGAAGGTAATTGATATTGTGATTAGCGGCCGTGGCAATTAATGTGTCTGAATACAAGCTGCCCGTTTTTTTAATGCGGTAAATATTTCCATCAAAGGTGGCATAGTACAAACTGTTGTTAACAGGGTTTTTAGCAATACGGACTGCATAAGGCTTTATGTCCAATAATTCGCTGATATGAATGGCCGTGTCTGTCATAACGGGTAATGTTTGCGATTTTGCCTGGAAGTTGCCCAGCAGCAAAAGCATGAGTACATAATGGAATGGTTTCATAAAATGTGGTTTTTAGCGGTAGTTTGCCGCTGTTGATTGTTAATTAATTTAATTAGCCTTATGGCTGACTATTAAGGTTGTAATGACCGGCAGGTGGCTTTTAAGTTTTAATAAGGTTTTGCCGATGATTGCTTTTTGATTACCGAATCAAATATAAATTCTTTTATAAATACAAGGTCAATTATTCAGGATTATTTTTCAGGACGAATCTGTTTCATATTTAATTTCCATGAATAGTCACGCCTGATCTCATCAAGCGCTTCATTGCGTGCAGTATTGGTGTCTTTGCCGTTTAGTATTTCTGCTTCTTTTTCCTTTAGCAATTGGGTAATTTCATAGGAGGAATGAAAGCCTGGAAAAGTACTGTCTGCATTTTCAAAATTCTTACGGGCTTCTGTTATGTTACCTTTCTGTAATTCACTAATGCCTTTTTGTTCATACACTGATGCTGTTGTTGCTTTGCTTGTAACAGGGTTGCTTTTTATTGAATCGGACAAAGCACGGTCTATTCCTGTAAAACTATTCACAGCATTTGATATCTTATTGAAGGCGCTGTCGTTACCCGTTTCAGCCGCATTTTTCAATTGTTTTATATAATAGCTTGTGATAATGCTTACTAATTGATTGGAAAGTGCCGTATCTTCAGTGAGCTTTGGAAGGAGGAAGGTTAGGGCAATTGCTTTTTCAGGCTTATCGCTGTCAAATACATCATTCAGTATTTGTTCAGTGAATTTTATCTTGTCAAATTCTCGTTGCTGTTTGCTTAATGTTTCATTGATTCCATAACCCACAAGTGCAAGAACCAAGGGTATCAGCAACGTTTGTATCCAGAATTTTAATGAATCACTCAAACCCGACATCCGATTAAGTCTTTATTGAAGGACAAGTTTAGTTCTGTATTGATGATCTTTTGTAGTTAGTTCAAGAATGTATATCCCTTTTGCAATGCCACTCACATTAATTGCACTTGAATTTCCTGAAAGAGACGTACATAAAATACCTTTTCCATCCAAACCATATATATTAATGATGCATTCTGTATTTTGCCGGGTATTCATCCTGATGTTTATTAATTCATTAGCCGGATTAGGATAGATTAGCAAATCACTAGTACTACTCTCCATACTTCCTGTTACAACCGGTAATTGAATTACACTGCCATCTGCAAAAGCAGCAAACAATCCATATAGTGGCCCATTCTGATTAGCTGAAGGGTTTAAAAATCCTGAAAAGAACATTACAGCTGATTTACCTCCAAAATTGCTTGGATCGAGTTGGTATGAATTATAACTAATGGTATTGGATGAATCAGTAACATCTATGTTATAGGTTATAGTATAATCCATGCTAATATAATTGCTTATTGATCCGAAAGGAATATTATCGGTAAGAACCTGGCCTCCGGATAATTTATAATCTACTGTTGGTGCGTCAGTAACACCATTTATGAAACGAACATCAAGATTGGTTGTGTCAAGGGCTTTCCACCGCATACCATCACTAAGCAGCATGGTAAAAGAGGTGTTTAGTCCTTCTGGATTGGATGCAAATGCCGAGGTATCTATAACACCTGTAGCTATTCCGGTATAATTTTTACCATTAGAAAAGAGAAGGCTATAGCTTTTGAGCGTGTCATTAATTGAAACACTGTTGCCGGGAGCAATAGCAACACTAATCGGTACATCGCCCGGAACATTGAATAAGGTAGTGGCAGTTCTGAAATGAAAATTATCGACAACCAGAACACCGTTGGTATAGATATCAATAGAGTCGAGTAAAGGATCAGCACAATTATGGATAGCTTGAAATTTTGCTATGCTCACAGGAAAATATTCAAGCACACTACCGTTTGCAAATACAGCAAAAAACTCAAAAGGCATCCCGTTCTGATTAGCTGCAGGATCCCTGAACCCTGATGCTATTAACACGGCTGTGCTTCCATCCATACCGGTAAAATCAACCTGGTAGCTACTAATGATGCTATCATCATTAACAGGCATTATGTCTAAAGTAAATGATGTTGCAGTAACTGAATCATATGCAGAAACATCAGTGTAAACCAAATTATCAGCAATTATTTTTTCATCTCTAATTACCAAATCACAAATTCCAAGGTCAGTGCTGCCTTGAATAATTTTGTAATCTACATGTGCAGGATTTGAAGCTGCAGTTGCAACACTGTCGATAACAATAATATTTAATGCTGTTGAAATACCATCCGGATTGGTAAGAAACTGTGTTGTGTCAAGTACTCCGTTAACTATGGCAATATACTTTACGCTGTCATTCATGGTAAGGTCGAAGCTAGCCAGCGTATCGGCTGATGATGAACTGGTATTTAATGCAATACCAATGTGCAGTAAACTATCAGCTGGTAAATCAATAAAACCTGTTGCGCTTCTCAATATCATGTCATCAACAACAAGAGAATCGTTTACATAGACATCAATAAGCATTAATGCCGGGTCGGCACTGTTATGAACCAATTGTAATGAAGCCTGCTGTGCTTTTGCTGAATGGAATATTATTAGGAAAAATGTAATTGCAGCTAAAAGAAAATTTTTAGTCATACCTTAATAGGGGGATAAAGAAAATCCCTTGCTATCAAGCAAGGGATTTTTCAATTTAGTTAATAATTATTTTCCGGGTGTTTCTACCTTCAGGAGTATCTATTGACAGAAAATAAACACCTGCAGGTAAATCTTCAACACTTATGCTGGTAGTCAGCATGCCGTCAATTATCTGCAATTGCTTATCAATATAAATTTTACCAATTGTGTTTGATAGTCGAATAACAGCATTACCATCAACCGAAGTTTCAATACTTAAATTTAAGACATCATTCACCGGGTTGGGATATACTACAATGGAATTGCTGTTCTCCAAAACAAGATCAGTTGATTTTGCAGCCAGGGTGGTAAATGATTGTGATGTAGTCCAGGCTGACCATACAAGTGGATTTACATTGCACTTGGCGCGAACCTGCCATTGATAAGTTGTAGCAGGCGTTAAGCCGGTTATCAGTTTTGTAAGACTTGTTGTTGTTTTGCTAGTCCATGGTGGCGTACCAGTAACCCTATACCTAACCTGGTAAACTTCGGCCCCGGCAACAGCTGACCATTTGGGCTTTGCGCTCGTTGACGTTATACTATTAGTTACCAGTCCGGTTGGTTTATCACAGTTATAAATTAGTTGCAGATCATCCACATAAAGTGCACTGTTTACAATCGGATTTGCAGCACGAGACGATGATAATAACCAAAGTGCAGTATCAGGTGTAGCTGGTGAATAATAGGTAATTGGGGCTGAAAATCTTGTGTACGCAGAGGTAGCATAATTTCCGGTTTGGAACCTAACATATCCTACAGTATCACCAGCAGCAAATAATGAGAACTGGATAAAGCCTGAGTCAGCTCCAACAGGTGCATATTTAAACCAGCCGGTAATACTATCCGGCCTGCCGGTATAAGGAATTCCACCTGTAACTCCGTAAGGAGCTGAAGTTATTAATGTTCCGGTGGTTGCTACGCCATTGGCGGTTTGAAAAAATACCGTTTTGGTTTGTAACTTAATTGCATAGTTGCCGCTGTGCTTATCCACTCCGCTTGCGCGCGTGCATGTATAAACGCCAAGTATTGCTGTGCTGGGATTAAGATTACCCCAGTTATCAGGATCGTAACGTGAGCCAACAAGTGTCCAGTTTTCGAAACCGGGATTTGGTGTAGCCGGGTCCTGGGAGTAAGCATAGCCTGAAGTCAACAGTCCGACAGTGATTAGTGTAATGATTCTTTTCATAGTTGTTTGTTTTTAAATTACGCCCTAA
Source organism: Bacteroidia bacterium (assembly GCA_044230205.1). Lineage (GTDB taxonomy): Bacteria > Bacteroidota > Bacteroidia > AKYH767-A > OLB10 > JAEUTH01. Next base: position 1,707 of record JBGARN010000083.1, on the reverse strand, counting down.
TATTAGTTAATTTATTTTTTTCTAGCCTTATCTTTTGGCAATTATTTAGCTGATGCATTACTGATTATCAACTATTGCAATTAATTACTTTGTTATTTTAGGTTTGCACCATAATTTATTGCAATCAGAAAGCGTGGAGCCCGTAATAATTTCAGAACATTTGAGTAAACGTTACCTCTTAATTCAGCAGGAGGCCCGTTATTCGGCATTACGGGATGTAATAGCCAGTAAGGCAAAAGCAATGTTTAAAAAGAATGACGCGAATGCCCGCACCGAGTTTTTGGCATTGAATGATGTAAATTTTCAAATTAAACAGGGTGAGCGTGTGGGTATCATTGGCCGAAATGGAGCAGGGAAATCAACACTTCTGAAAATACTTGCACGTATTGTTTCTCCCACATCAGGCAGGGTAACCATTTCGGGGCGGGTTGCAAGTTTACTTGAGGTAGGAACAGGATTTCATCCCGAACTTTCCGGCAGGGAGAATATATTTTTAAATGGCGCCATTCTGGGAATGAGCAAGCATGAAATCAAATCAAAGTTTGATGCAATAGTTGACTTTGCTGAAGTACAACAGTTTTTGGATACACCGGTTAAGCGTTATTCATCTGGAATGTATGTGCGATTAGCTTTTGCCGTAGCTGCACATCTCGAACCTGAAATACTGATAGTTGATGAGGTGCTTGCTGTAGGTGATGCGCAATTTCAGAACAAATGCCTTGGAAAGATGCGCGATGTATCGGGCAGTGGCCGCACCATTTTATTTGTTAGTCATAATATGGGTGCAATAAAAAGCTTATGCGATAAAACCATAGTATTACAGAAAGGACAAGTTGTTTTTGACGGAGATGTAAATAGTGGTGTAAACTACTACCTGAGTAATAATAGCATTCAGCAAACCGATGACCTCGAACAGAGAACAGACAGAACCGGTAATGGCAAACTGAGGTTTACCAGCATTGGTTTCAGAAATTCAGTAAATGAAAGTGTGTATGAATTGCTTAGTGGAGAGGAACTTTATATTAATATCGGCTTTAAGAGCGAAACACCATTAGATTTAAGCAAGCTGATATTATCGGTAGCATTTACAGATGATTATCTCAATCCGGTACTTGCATTTGTTTCAGATGAAATGGGTTGTGATTTCAGTTTTTTGAAAGGCAAAAATGAAATAAGGCTGCATATCCCGCAGCTGTTGTTACGCGGTAATCGTTATGGAATAAAACTTTTTGTTGCTTACGGAGATACTATGTCTTCCAATATTTTGGATTCAATTGAAACTGCAGTTTACTTTACTGTATTATCAAGTGATTTTTATAAAAGCGGTAAAACTATACGTGATGGAAATTATGGTGTGCAACCGGCTGTTTATTGTTAATTGTAAAAAAGAAAAATATGCTCATAATTGGTGCTAAAGGATTTGCAAGTGAATTAACGGATACGGTGAGTGAGACTGTAATAGCAGCTGATATGTATTATTATGATGACGTTTCAGTAGAAAGTCAGCTTATGTTTAGCCGTTTCCGGGTTCTTAAAAATGAAAAACAGGCATCTGAATTATTTAAGCTGGATAGCAGGTTTACACTTGGAGTTGGTAATCCTTTGATGAGGAAAAAGCTGGCTGAAAAATTTATGGATTTAGGAGGACAGTTGACAACTATTATATCACGTAAGGCTTCTGTTAGTTCTTTTGGTAACACAATTGAG
>JBGARN010000082.1:0-21589 GCA_044230205.1 Bacteroidia bacterium | reverse complement strand
TATTAAAGCCTTGGGGTTGTCTAATTCAAATTTTAATACAGCATTAATATCTAATTCGCTGATTGAATTTTGTTTCATGTATAGAACCGAAGGCAATAATTGCATCTGTTCTGCCAGTCTTAAACGTAAAGTTGAATTAGCAATAAAATGCGGTTCAATTTTTACATTACCTGAACTGTAAAAGGTATTCTTGGGTTTATTGATATGCTGAATGGCTAAGCCAGCATCCCATTCAAAGTTATCACCTCTGAATAATTGCGCGCTTAAACCAAATCCAATATCAAGGTAATTCATCTTATCGCTATTAACAGGTTCACCTGTGGGAGCGCTTGGATCGAATAAATCACCGGTAAATTGCTGATCAAAGGTAAGATCAGTTAAGTCGAAACTCTTTTGTGTATATCCGACCATTATCCCTGCCGAAACCACATGTTGCGAATCATCAAGCGATTTGAAATACGCGAATGATGCATCAACATTCAGCGTTCGTAAATGAGAGTCTCCATCTTTATCATTGTTTACCCATAATCCAAGCCCTGTATTTGGCAAATGATTTTCGCCCAGTGCAAAAGCCTTCATATCCAGGCCTGCTGAAAAAGTTTTATAGGGTACTGTAACCGATTTCCATTGCGTCCGGTGATTCAGAACAACACGGTAATCGGCTTCGCTAAAACCTGTGTTTGCAGGATTTAGATTCAATGGTGAATAATTATATTGAGTATAATGTAGATCCTGCCCTTGTGTTTTTTCTACAATAGTAAGCGTAATTATTACCATAGCTGCCAACTGTAACCTGAAAAGGTTAACCTGCAATTTTGTAAAGATATGTATACAAGCAGTTAGCATTATTTTAATAAGGTGATATTTCCTTTTTTAAAGAATTTCTCTTTGTTATAACAGGTTATTTCAGCATAGTAGTCAAATACAGCCGGAGTAAGCTTTTTATTTTTGTAGGTGCCGTCCCATCCGAATGATGGTTCATTACTCTCAAACACTTTAACACCCCAGCGGTCGTAAATCACAAAATGCATTTCCAAAATGGTATTTCCATGAACATAAATAACATCATTTATACCATCGCCATTTGGTGAAAAAGCATTGGGTACAAATAATTCGGGTTCAACACAAGTGACATTTTTTACATAAATGGTAACTGTATCAGTATTCGTACAGCCTTTATCATCAGTTATCACCACAATGTAGGTATAACTGCCTGAGTCCAAGGTAGCAAGCGGGTTGTAAATCTGAGTGTTGTTTAACCCGATACCGGGAGACCATTGATAACTATAATTGGCCAACGTTGCAATGAGCTGAATTTCCTGTCCGACAAATGCTGTATCGTGATTGATGGTAGCTGTTACCGGAGGTATATAGTTAGAGTATAAAACGGTTACACTATCGGTTGCTTTGCACCCATTAGAATCAGTAACATTAACTGTATATGTTCCTGGGCACAATGCACTGGCTGTTGGAGTTGTTTGCGAACCAGGATCATTCCAGGTATACGAATAAGGTGGAGTGCCTCCGGTAATTGTGGAAGTGGCTGTACCTATGCAAAGACCTCCGCAATAGGCATCAGTACTTTCAATTGCATGAACAATAGCTGTTGGTTCATTTATTAGCCTTACTAAGATTGATTTACAACCTGCTGCATCTGTAACAGTTACTGTATAGGTTCCGGCACAAAGCCCGGTTGCGGTTAAAGTTGTTTGCAATGAAGGGTCGTTCCATAAATAACTTATTGGAGCAGTGCCCCCAGAAGAAGTTATTGTTGCTGTACCATTGCAACTATCATTACAATTTGCATTTGTTGAAGAAGTTATATTGGCTTTCAATGGCTCTGTTACCTGTATTACTTTTTGTACAGTGTCTTTACAGCCGTTAGTGGATGTGCTTATTAAGGTAATAGTATAGTTTCCGGTAGTTAAATAGCTATGTGCCGGGTCGTGATCAGTGGAAAGGCTGCCATCGCCAAACTGCCATGATACGAAGCTGCCGGAATTATTCGAAGTATCATTTAACTGAATTATAGCAGTGCAGGTATCTAATGTACACGTAAAGCTTGCTGCCTCTTCCGGATAAATTGTTACCGTTGATATTGCTGTATCTCCACAAAGAACAGAATCTGAATAGGCAATTAATGTTACCGTATAAGTACCGGGGGCAGAATACTGATATGTGGGATTGGATAAGTTGGAAGTATCGGATGTTGAATTAGGATCTCCAAAATTCCAATGGTAGGCAATGGCGTTTACACTTAAGTTCTGAAACGATACTGGTGATGTGCCACATTGGTTAATTGGCCCCGGAAAATATGCTGTAGTAAGCCCGGGACATGACACAACATTGATTTGAAAGTCGCGTTTTGTTGCGCCAATCAGATATCCATTACGATATTCTTTAGCCCATACCCCAACAACAAACTGACCTATTGTATTTGGTATGGCAGTCATTATTCCTGTAACAGAATCAATGGTTAGCGGGATACCACCCAGCATGTTATTTATACCATAACCGGGAGCCCATGTTACCGGTTGATAGGGCGGATTTTCCGGTGGATTAGGCTGCGGGTTAGGTCCAACGGCACCATTAAGAGGAGCACACAATTCATACCGAATTAAATCACCATCGGCATCAATAGCTGAATGATCAAATACAAACGGATAATTCTGACATATAAAAGGTGGTGGCCAGTTTTTAAATACAGGGTTTGAATTAACGGGGATTGGAACCTTATCAGGAATAGTTGCATAAATACTGATTCCCTGGTCATCAGGATTCTGTAGATTTGTGATCGTAATGTTTCTGCAACAACGCTGGTAAACTAACTGGTAACCGCCAGGAGTAGCAGGAAGATTGATGGTAGTAATATAGGTTGTTCGTTCATAACAAACATTTATTGGTGGCGGTAAACAGGGGGAAGTAATATATGGTTGAACCGTATCCTTGCCAAGAAAAGGCATACTGTAAACGGTTACCAGGTTATTAAATATATTAAAAACACCAAGATAAGCCGGATCATCGAATTGCGGGATTCCGTTATAGCAATCGCGATAAACCGTTAGCTTTATTTCATAATTGTCATTGCCCAGGTAACGATAGTTTAATTCACCACCTACAATGTGTGTTGCATCCACTTTAAGTGTGATCAAAGAAACTGCAAACAGTAAAACAAAATGGCTAAGCCTGGTGTAAATAGTGTTCATGTTGTTTTCAGTTCCAATGTTACAAAAAAAATAAATAACTGCAGCTATTATGTGAATCTAAAATGAAAGCACTTTGTAATATCAGCACGTTACTTTCTTTCCCCGAATATCAGGCTTCCTATTCTTACCATATTGCTTCCTTCGGTTAAAGCAAGTTTATAATCATTACTCATACCTGTTGAAATGAATTCTGGTTTTAAATTGGGCAGGTTAATTCCCTGCATTTTTTCGAAACAGGTTTTTGCCATTTTGAATTCCTTTCTGACTAATGCTTCATCTGTTGTGTTAGTGGCCATTGCCATCACACCTTTTATACAAATGCTATTGAGTTCATTAAAGGCGGTGCTGGTTATCATCGCAAAAATCTCCTTTCAGAAAAACCAAATTTTGATTCCTCAGTAGCAATGTAAAGTTGCAATAAGCAATCTATTACCCTGTTAACTTTAGCAGCCTCTTTGTTGATTTCTTTCAACAATTTAAAGCTGTCCACACCATGAATTAATGATATAAAGGGCGCTATATATTTTACCTTATTGGTTTGCAAATGGCCAATAAAGTGCCATTGAATATCGGTAGGAAGCTGTTTTTGCTTTTCTATAAGTTCCTGAACATAATTTTCACCAAATGATCTTTGACCAAAGTTATAGGCTTCCATAATCATATCCGGGTTTTTACCCTTTGTTACAGCAATCAGGTTTGTATTGAAAGGTTTTAATTCGGATAATATTTGTTTAAGTGCCTGTTCAATTGATGACATAATTCAAAATTTATTTTGTGAATAAAAAGAGCTGCTAAAATCATCAGAAAATTTAGAACTAAAGACAGAATCGGAGCGAATTTTTATGGCAAAGCGTTATATTTGTGAAATAATTTTCCAGCGATGAGTGAAAACCCTTTTTTAGCTAAATGGCGCGATGTGCGCTTTGCCTATACCACTAACGATACAACTACTGATACTATTGTACTTTTATTTGATGATCTTGATACCGGCCGCAATGCAATCCGATTTTTACAGTCATGGGGTTACATTACCCTGGCGTTTGTCAAAAAGCCTAAAGGTGGAATAGATATTCATCTTTATGATGATACCAATCCTGATAAGTATTCGCTGATTTCGCCTGATAATCCTCAATGGGAACGCGATGATATCATTGATTTTATTGATCACAGGCCGTTTAATTTACGCACACCAATTATTTGCGGAACTTATGTTGGAGAAGAACTGAAATCAAGTGAACCATCAGAAGGTTTGACAGTTTATGTTAACGGATATGTGTATGCTAACGAGAATAATTTCAGGTTTCAGCGATTGTCTGACAGAAATTAATATTATAAGAAAGATTTAAAATGATTGATAACCTTGAAAGTTTAAAATACCCGGTAGGAAAATTTACATCTCCTGCACAGATTGGGGAAGTAAACCTGGCTGAAGCAATTGCTTACCTGAAGAAATTTCCTCAATTGCTTTCAGATGCTGTTGTTAGCCTGAATGAAAAGCAGTTAGACACTCCATATCGTGAAGGTGGCTGGACTGTAAAGCAACTGGTTCATCATATAGCTGACTCACATATGAATGCATATATACGTTTTAAACTGGCATTAACTGAAGAAAATCCGGTTATAAAACCATACCAGGAAGCAAGCTGGGCCGAGCTGAAAGACTCTCAAATAACTGAGGTAAAAGTTTCATTGCAACTTCTTGGCTTATTACATCTGCGCTGGACTAACCTGATTGAAAGCATGAGTGATGCAGATTTTAAGCGAACCTACATGCATCCTCAATATCAGACTATTACTCCGCTTTGGAATGCACTGGCTTTATATTACTGGCATAGCAGGCATCATTTAGCGCATATCACATCATTGAAAACCCGGCTCAATTGGAATTGAGCAGTGGTATAGCAAACCAATAAATATTAATTTAATTTTAAGCTGCTGTGATTTTAGGAATTGCAATTACTTTTAAAAATCATATACCGTAACACTAATACTATCACTACAGGTAATCAGTTTCTTCATACGGTCGTTGTTGAGATCGCTTATAACCGGAAGTGTTGTACCTTTTACGGGCATTCCCTTCAACAGTTTACCTTTTGTATTAATAATATATATCTGAGTATTTTCAGCATTGCCAAAACAAATCAAAGTATTGCCTCTGTCATCAGAAAAGAATACTAACTGATGGTTTATAGGTTCAGGAGCAGTATAGCTGAAAATTTTTTGCTGCAATTCATCTGCTGCATAAATTTCATTGTCAAAAACATCAATATAGTCCGGCTTTCCATCTTTATTAATATCAAGGATGTAATAATCATTTAAAATACGCTCATTATACTTTTTATTGCGTGTAACCATTGATGCTGTATCTATCTTAACTATGTTGTTATCAATATCAATACAACTGAAAAGGACGGCAGAAGTATCAACAACACGGTGGTATAATGTTCCCGGTTTTTTACTTATAGCTTCGGTAAGTTTTAAAACAGGTTTACCGGTACGGTCAACAGCAATCATATTTCCTTTTATGTCAGTATTTAAAAGGTAATCGACATTGTTCAATTTAAAATATTGAAACACCTCAGTTAATGCATTGTTTTTTAAACTGAAGTTCCAGCCCGGTAATGGTTTACCTCCCGGCTGGTAGCCATAAACAGTTCCATTGCTGCAGGGTATATACAATCGATAATCAAATGTTTGGTCATAGTCAATTACCGAAAGGGGAGCAACAGCATCAGCAGGTAATTGTATCGGGAAGTTGGAAACTGCATCTCCATCCATATCCAATAAATACAATTTTTGTTTGGTGGTAAATGCCAATTGCCTGTTATTATTTTTAAATGCATCTAATGCATAAATTGGTGGGATTATAGCTTCATCAAGTTGTTTTTTCCAAAGGATGTTACCGGCATTATTGATCATGTAAAGCTGGTTTGCTGAATCCTGAATGGCAATATATTTTAATCCTTCGTTAGTTTCAATTAGCTGTGGCGGTATAATAAATGGTGTGTCTAATTGTGCTACCCACAGCTTATTAACCTGCTCTTCTTCTTTGCTCTCAGTTACGTTTATAAAAACTGAGGTTTCAAAATTTGAATTGTTGTTTTTAATACTGTAACTGTATAACTCTGTTTTTTCAAATGCATACCGATATTCCTCTATATGTGTACTCCACTTTTTATTCAGCTGCGAATGCAACAGGTAATAGGTATTCCGGGGTTGTACAAAAAAAATGTAGTTAGCAAAAACTGATTGTTCTTTTTTAAAAGTTTCAAATGCTTTGGTGTTGGTCAGTAGTTTATTATCCTCATAGGAATCAATTAAAAGTCGAAGAGCAGCATTGGAGTTGCCAATAAAAACGTAGTTTAAAATAGTAGTAACATAGGCATTGGTAACTTTTCTGAATGATTTTCCAAATACAGCCGGAGCCAGGTTTTGATAAGGCAAATAAATGACCTGGTGATTTCGATAAGTTGTGGATTTTACTTTTACCTGGTTCTTATTGTCTTTTATTAAAACCGGCAGTTGCTGTAACTGCTTTGCTGTTTCATTGGCATTGGTGCAATTAAAATAACAGTAGCAGTTATTGTCATATGTTGAACTTGCAGGTTCGGTTATAAAAAAACCATATTCATCATACATCAAACCTGTAATAACTTCATTTAATGAAGTTGGTAATGTGGTGTTGCCAATTGAAAAACGGCTGTTATAAATTTCAGCTTTGTTAAGGAATTTCTTTCTGTCACTAAAAGAGAAAGCTTTAACTATTGCTGTCGTACGGGGTAATACTTCAAATGATTTTATATTTTCAGGCTTTTGCCCCTCAAACAAATTTAAAAATGATCCCGTATCAGTAGTTAGCGTACTTCCATTAAGCAGAATGGAGTTATTTTTTAGCGAGATTCCCAGCTTGCTCCAGTCCGCAAAATTTTCTATGTTATCAAAATCATCATTACTGCCCGCAGCACAAAAGGTAGAAATCCATTTAGGAAGATTTTTATAATTGATGTAGAATGACAGATCGGAAGAGTTTTTACTTAAAGAAAGTGCTTTAAAGGATTCCTGTGAGTTTATTGGTTTGCCTGCCTTTAATTGCCGGAGTGCATCTTCTACAAGAAATGGTGTTGAGCTTGCAATAAGAATATCTGCATGTACTGCATAGGTAAAAGTCCTGGTTGAATTTTTAAACTGAAGATCATGCACATCAACATCTACATAATTACGCATGGTTTCATTTTCAACCGAATCAAACAATAAGCTGATTTTATTATTAATATCATCTGAGTTTAGTTGATTGGCATTGGTCAGATAATACACAAAGTCAAATTCATCTACCTTAACTGCATGTACTGAAATGGTTATTCCTTCCTTTTCAATTTTGTTTTTAAATGCTGCATCAGAATTGATTTGTTTTTGAAATGAATTCAAACGCACTTTTAAGTTTTCTGCGTATTCCATATCAACAAAATTATTGATGAAGGATGAATTTGTTAACGTATTAATTAAGGTGCTGTTGAGCTTACCTTCAAGTACAAATACAGCATCAGATGGAATAGCTTTTAAGGCAGTTGCAGGAGGTGTATGGTATTTATTGTAATAAATAATTCCGGCTAGCATAGCCAGCAAAATAAAAACGGCAATTATGGAGCCTAATACAACACGGTTCATCAGGGTTTACTTAACTTTATAGTTCTACAGTAATTAGTGCAAAACTAAGGGCATTGCCACCCTGCATACAGGGTACTGTTATTAATTATGTACATTGAAATGTTGAAAAAGATTAATTGAGCTATTTTATTATAGCATTCAGGTGTTAATCATAAGCATGCATCATGTTGCTTTTCAGAAAAGCTCCAATTGATTTGATTTTAATACAAATGATTTACGGTGATAAACAGTTGGTCCCAATTGCCTGATTGCTTTTATATGCTGGGCTGTACCATATGCTTTGTTTTTATCCCAGCCGTAACTCGGAAATTCAGTGTGAAGCGCTTTCATATATTCATCTCGGTGAGTTTTGGCAAGTACAGATGCAGCAGCTATCGACTGGTAAATGCCATCGCCACCTACGATGCAACGGTGTTTAAAATTACTAAATGGTTTAAAGCGGTTACCATCAATTAATAAAATATCAGGATTAATGGTTAGTTCGGATAGTGCAAGGTGCATAGCTTTAAATGATGCATTAAGTATATTGATGCTGTCAATTTCCTCCACATCAATTTTTGCAACAGCCCATGTTAAAGCTTCATTTTCTATAATTACTCTAAGGTCGTCCCGTTCACCAGCTTTCATTTTTTTTGAATCATTAAGCAATGGATGACTGAAACTTTTTGGAAGTATTACTGCTGCGGCAAATACCGGCCCTGCCAGGCAACCTCTACCGGCTTCATCGCATCCGGCTTCAACAAGGTTACAATCGAAATAGGGTTTCAGCATTTGATTATTGAAATTGTACAATTTAATATAGACTACAAATTAAGCCAATGGGTACTTTGTATTGCTAAAAAAAATATTCACATCATATTTTTTATAGGTTTGGGCACTCATACAGTAATGCAAAAGAAATTCATAACCAATTTAGCGTTTCTCATTTTTGTAAACCTGCTCATTAAGCCTTTTTGGATATTAGGCATTGACAGGGCTGTTCAGAATACTGTTGAGAGTTCCAGCTATGGTTTATACTATGCATTGCTTAACTTCTCGCTTATACTGAACATAATTCTCGATCTTGGAATAACCAATTTCAATAACCGTAACATCTCGCAAAATATGCACCTGGTGCATAAGCATCTTTCGGGCATCATTGTGCTCAGGCTGATGCTTGCAGGAATGTACTTTCTGGTAAGTATAATCATAGCGCTTGCTATTGGTTACAGGGGTTTTGAATTAGGCCTTCTTTTGTTGCTGATGTTAAACCAGGTATTGCTTTCGTTTATACTATACCTCAGATCGAATATTTCCGGCTTGCATTATTTTAAAACCGACAGTGTAATTTCTGTGCTCGACCGGTTTATAATGATAATAGTTTGTACTTTTTTATTGTTGGTTTACCGCGATCAATTCCGCTATCACATTGAGTGGTATGTGTATGCTCAAACTTTTGGGTATTTTGTTACCGCTGCCATAACATTATGGATACTTCATGATAAGATTTCCTTACAGAAGCTTAACTGGAATCCTGCATTCCTGATGATGATTTTAAAGAAAAGTATGCCGTTTGCAGTTCTTATTTTTTTAATGGCATTTTATAACCGCTTCGACACTCTACTATTGGAGCGCATGTTGCCTGACGGGGCGGTACAATCAGGCATTTATGCCCAGGCATACCGGCTTCTTGATGCATCAAATATGATTGCATTTTTATTTGGCAGTTTGTTATTGCCATTGTTTTCACACCTGATTAAAAAGAAACAATCCGTTGAACAACTTACAAAACTTAGCTTTAACCTTATTGCTGTACCTGCTGTTTTGCTTATTTGTGCCAGCGTGTTTTATAAGAACGAAATAATGTTGTTGTTATATAAACAACATGAAATTGAATCAGGCAGAATTTTGTCCATCCTGGTATTCTGCTTTTTTGCAATGTCCAGTAATTACATATTCGGAACACTTCTTACCGCCAATGGCAGCTTAAAATATATGAATATTATGGCATTTACGGCTGTTAGTGTAAATATCCTGCTTAACATATACCTCATTCCAAAATATAAAGCAGCTGGTGCAGCCTACTCAAGTGTTGCTACACAGTTTTTTACGGCAATGGTTCAGATAATTTTATCGCACCGTTTATTTGGTTTTAGGTTCGATTTTAAATTACTGGGTATGTTTATTCTTTTTGTTTTATTTTCAATAGCATTTACTTACATGAGCCGGTTTACTAATTTGTACTGGTTGTATTCTTTAACTTTTGCAATGATGGCTTGCTTGCTGGCAGCATTCGCTTTAAGGCTTATAAATCTTAAAGTTATCAGGCAAATTTTGAGACAAGACGAGTAATTTCAATATTGGTAGACTTAGTTTAACCTTAAAAATTCAGCTTGCCTTGATAAGGCCAAACTGTGGATTGGCCGGAAAAAACATGCACCTTGAAATAAATTTAAGCAGATTCTCAATAATTGTTTAAATTTGAAAAACAACTTTGCATCACATGAGTACAAAAAAAACCAGGCAAAAGGATGAAGCAGTAAGTGCATTTCAGCGCTTAGAGCGAATGCATCCTCATAAAACATTTTTGTTTTTTGCTATTATTGGTAGTGTTATAGCTTTTCTTTCACTGATATTTCTTTACGCCATTCGTATTGCAGACGTTAAAATGATGGCAGGATTTCAGATACCTAAATTATTTACTGTTAGCACCATTGTATTATTATTCAGCAGCTACTCGCTTTCAAGATGCCTTAGAGCATTCAAAAATGATGATCTAACCGATCTCCGGTTAAGCTTACTGGCAACGCTTATATTAGGAATTGCATTTTGCTTCAGTCAGGTTATTGGTTGCCTGCAATTATATGATGAAGGTTTTTTTGTTAATGATCAGCCGGGAGTTGTTTTCCTTTATCTGATATCTGGTTTTCATATTTTTCATGTTATTGGCGGCATTTTGGCCATTACTTATCTGAATTTTAATACATACATGATTGCCAATGATATGGTAAAGCAACTGATGTACTTTAGCAGCAAACGCGAAAAAAATAAAATTGAGCTGGTTTCTTTTTTCTGGCATTTTGTGGATTTCCTGTGGTTGTTTTTGTTTCTTATGTTTTTATTTTCATTGTAAGTACAAGAATAGCTTGAAGCAACGGCTGATAATTTTCATTTTAATTTCGTGTGCACTATTAAGCTCCTGCAAAAAGCAAGGTATAGCTATAAGTTATCAATCAATTAACACCGGAGTTACAGGAGATTTAGCAAGCATAAAAAAAAGCAATGACAGCACCTATTATCTCTGCGGTGGGAGCGAGGGTAGTGGATTTATCCTTCAATCTGTTGATGGCGGTAATACATGGCAAACGCTCAGAAATGATTTCCCATGGAAAATTTTTGATATTGATTTTATGCCCTCCGGCCGGCAGGTTGCTGTTTCAGAAGGAATAAATTTTAATGTTACTGATGATAATTGGTTTTCATACCGGTACTATACTCCTTCTAATGACCAGTTTCCCCAAACAGGATACGATAGCGATATGTTCAGCGTTGATATGATTAATGATTCAATAGGTTATTCATGCGGTGGGACTGTTTATCAGCATGGTGTAATTTATAAGACAACTGACGGAGGTGTAACCTGGCGATATACTTACAAACCTCATAAAATGAGGAGCATATTAATGCTCAATGAAAATCAGGGTTATACAGCAGGTTACGGTGTCATATATAAAACAACAGATGGTGGAACCAGTTGGAATTTAACCAATGCAAGTAATGATTATTACACTTGCTTAACTCATTCAACAGATGGTAATTGTTTTGCAGGCGGTTACCAGGGAAGTATTCTAAAGGTAACGGGTATGGATGATTGGAATACTAAAAACAAATGCAATCAACCTTTTGAAAAGCGGGTTCACTTTAATTGCATAAATTTCTTTAACAGCTTAGCAGGAGCAGCAGCAGGTGAGAATGGTGTTATCTATATAACAACAGACGGTGGCAATAATTGGAGCGAAGGCTATTCATTTGAAGGGAGTTCGATAAACAGTATACTATTAGTGTCAGAAAACAAGGGATATGCAGCAGCAGATAATGGAAGATTATTCCTTTTTCAGTTTTAATAAAATTGATTGATGCTAATAGTCAAACCTTATGCTGAAATACTCTGTCAGAAATAATTCTCCTTTTAACAGCATTTATTTGTAAATTGCTTAATGATTTGAAAATATGCAGCAGCTTCTAAAAACAAATAAGGCCACCTATTTATTCGATAACGAAAAGCCTGAACTGGTATTAAAGGCTTCGGGAAAATTCAGTTCAGTTTATCTTGCCTATCAGTTGCCTGAAAAAGAACCTGTTGTTCTTAAGATACTAAACCATGAAGTTGCACGTAAAGCAAATGGTCTAAAGAACTTTATTAAAGAGGCTTCGTTTGCCATTCATCATAGCAATATTCAAAAAACGCTTGACTACTTTTCAGATGGCGTCAATCATTTTCTTGTTAAAGAGTATATTCCTGGTGTTACACTTGCTCAACTGATACGATCCGGCAAAAAATATGACTGGAAGTTTTACACGCGTTGCATCATTCATTTGCTGCCCATTATTAAAACTCTTCATGAAAAGGGAATTTATCATTGCGATCTCAGGCCTCATAATATACTAGTTGCTTACAGCTATAATAACAAAATTGATCTTACCTATCCTGAAGTATATCTGCTTGATTTAGGGCTTGCAAAAACTGAAGCAGAAAGTGAATTGTCCAATACCTCTCCGTTTTCATTAATTTATTCTCCGCCTGAGCAATTACTCAATCACTACGAAATTGTAAACAGCTCATCTGATTTATACAGCCTTGGCATTACGCTGTACGAGTGTATTGCCGGTGTTACTCCCTTTTCTGACGAAAATCCTGAATTGGTAATGCACCTGCAACTCAATGCAGCTTTGGATGAGAATAAAAAAATCCCACCGGCACTCTTTGAAGTTTTAAAGAAAGCAACTTCAAAACATAAATTCACGTTGCCGCCCAGTAAGCTAAGCGAAGAGGAGTTGAGCGAAAAATTAAAGCTGGGGCAAATGGAACGTTATCATGATGCTGCAGAGTTTAAATACGCATTAACCCGTGTGCTTGACCATGCTGTTATGGCCGAAGAACATGAAAAAAGTAAACCGTGGTGGAAGAAACTTTTTAGCTAGAGTATATGCGATAAATATTCTTTACACACGCTGGCTTTGTATTTATTATAATACTGATATTTTTGGGCAAAATATCAAAATGAAAAACTTAATAAGCTTATTTCTTGTCCTGCTACCCATTTGCATTTATAGCCAGCATGCTGATCCTGGAAGCATATGCAAACACAATAAAAATGCAATTAGCAGTATCCAGCAACAGGTTAAAAATGGAGCTACCATTTTAAATACTGCAGGTGATACCATACATATATCGCATTACGATATCAGTATTGATACCATTAATTTTTCCGGACTGAGTATTAAAGCACATACTGCTTTGCAGGTGGTGTCGAAGCAAAACAATGTGAATAATATTAGCCTAAGCCTTTTACAATTAATTATTGACAGTATTGTTTCAGGTGTACAAACATTATCTTATAGCTATAATGATAGTACAATAATGATAACCCCACCTTCAGCCTTAAATCAAAACGATACATTAAATATAACTGTATACTATCATGGCATGCCTAAACAGGATCAATCGGGCTGGGGTGGATTTTATTTTTCTGGAAATTTTGCGTTTAATCTTGGAGTAGGGTTTGCTGCTGATCCACATGTTTTTGGCAGAGTTTGGTTTCCCTGCATTGATGAGTTTACAGACAGGGCAAGCTATGATTTTCATATTACCACCGCTTCAAATTCAAAAGCATTTTGTAACGGACAGCTAATTTCATCTGTTACTAATCCTAACGGTTCCATAACCTGGAATTGGAGTCAGCCTGAAACAATACCAACTTATCTGGCATGCATGGCAGTTGCGCCTTATTACACTGTTCAGAAAACCGCAGCAGGTGTACCTGTTGAAATTGCTGCTTTACCTGCTGATACTGCCAATGTTAATTCCACATTTCAACATCTGGATACGGTGCTTAGTGCATTTATAAATGCATGGGGGCCATATCCATTTTATAAGGTTGGTTATTCACTGGTGCCATTTGGTTCAGGTGCTATGGAACATGCATCACAAATTACCATTGGTCAGCCATTTATTAATGGCTCACTTAGTTACGAAACACTTTGGGCGCATGAGTTATCGCATATGTGGTGGGGTGATAATGTAACCTGCGAAACAGCAGGGGATATGTGGCTTAACGAAGGATGGGCTTCTTATAATGAAGCTTTTGCCACCGAGGCTGTTTATGGTAAAAATGCTTACCGCAATTGGATACGAGCTAACCACCGAAACGTTTTACAATTTGCGCATATACAGGATGGTAGTTATTTATCACTCATAAATGTTCCGCATGCCTTTACATATGGGACTACAGTTTATAAAAAAGGAGCTGACATGGTGCATACGCTGCGCGGTATGATGGGTGATACAGCTTTTTTTAATGCATGCAAATATCAGCAGAGTACACGTGCTTACAATAGTTCCAATTCATATCAGTTCAGAGATAATATTAATTTATCATCAGGAATCAATGTCGACCGATTTTTTGATGACTGGATTTTTACCGAAGGCTTTCCCCATTTCTCCATTGATTCAGTTACAGAATATATTGGTGCCTTTAATCATTACTTTATTCATTGCAGGCAGCGCAGCAAGGGTAATAATCATCAATATAAAATGTCATTCGAATTAAACCTTACTGATGGTGTAAACGATACAACAGTAACAATTGAAATGGACTCAATGACCCAAACTTTTCATGTAGCATTATTATTTACACCACTATGGATATCACTTGACCGTAATGAAAAGCTGAGTGATGCAAGAGTTTCCTATGATAACCCGGCTACTACAACAGGTGCTCACTTATTTCCTGAAACATTTTTTTCAGCCAACATTCAAACAATTGGCACTGGAAGTACAATCAGAGTTGAACACAATTTTGTGGTGCCTGATGGATGGAAACAAAGCAACCCCGGAATAAGGCTAAGTAACTACCACTACTGGAAAGTAGATGGTATATGGGACAGTTTATTTACCAGCAAGGCTACTTTTAATTACAACGGTTCAGTTACAGGAAATGGTTACATGGATAATACCTTGATTACCGGAAAGGAAGATAGTTTAAGAATTTTATGGAGAGCCGGTACTTGGGATGACTGGCATGTAGTGCAGGGATATACTTTGAATACAGGCACCAACCATATGGATAAAATTGGTACTATAACTATTGATACTTTAAAGAAAGGTGAGTATACCTTAGGATACCTGGATTATACTGTAAATGTTGATGTCGTTAACGTCCTGGAAAAATTATCGATACAGGTAAATCCGAATCCGGCAGGTGATAAAGTGCATTTTGATTTCGATCTTAGAGATTACAAGCAGGCTGTATTGCAGATTTTTAATATCAGCGGTGTATTAGTTGAGGAATTTACAGTATATGCTCATCAACCTTTTATTGAATGGGATTCAAATGAAATAAAATCAGGAAATTATATTGTTAAATTATGCGTGGATGATCAGGTTGCAATCAGCCGGAAATTTGTAGTGACTAAATAACTGAACTCCTGTTTACAATTTTCCCGGGCATTCTGTAAGCAGTTTGCAGAATATAATCCTCTATTTTCAAAAAACATTATTGTTAGTTATACAATATTCCTTACAAGAATGTTAATCATCAAACTTTAGAATTATTATCCATTACATTCGCTGCTTCTAAAAATCAAATTATGAATAAGTCAATTTTATTTACAGGCATTTTAGCCATTCTTTTATCATCAAGTTGCTCTAATCAAAAAAAGGCAGAAACAAATGCAAGTGCAGACCCTATTGCAAGTCATATTGATTCTGCCTACAGTCCGCGAACTGATTTTTTTATGTATGCTAATAATGGTTGGTTCAAAGCTAACCCGATTGCAGCATCTGAAAACAGCAATGGTATTTTTCGTACCATCAATGATACCATCAATAACCAGATAAGACAGGTTTGCGAAAACAGTGCAGCAAAGACTGACGCAGCAAAAGGAAGTAACGAACAGAAAATAGGTGATTTTTATTTCAGTGGAATGGATAGTGTTGCTATTGAAAAGGCTGGTATTTCTCCGTTAAAAGATGAGCTTGCAAAGATTGATGCCATAACTGATGTCAAATCCATGGTTAGCCAGCTTGCCCATCAATATGTAATTGGAGCCGGATGTCCATTTGGTTTTAATGTTGCCATTGATGATAAGAACAGTGAGCAATATGCAGTATTCCTGATGCAGGGAGGAATTGGATTGCCAGAGCGTGACTATTATTTTAACAATGATGAACGAACAAGCAATATTCGTAAGGAATATGTAAATCATATTACAGCAATGTTCAGACTTATGGGCGAGCCAGAGGATAAGGCAATGGAAAAAGCAAAAGTAATAATGAACCTTGAAACGGATCTTGCATCAAGTTCAAGGGCAATGGCCGACAGGCGTGATCCCTATAAGAACTATAATAAAATGACACCGGATGCAATGTCTAAATTAAACCCTTCTATCAATTACAGTTTATTTCTAACTGAACTAGGATTGAATAATGTTGATTCAGTTGTAGTGGGTCAGCCGGAGTTTTTTAAAGGACTTGAAAAATATCTGAAGAAATACAGCATTGAAAACTGGAAAGATTACCTGAAATGGAATCTATTAATTCATATGCCAGTTATCTGAGTTCAGATTTCGACAACCAGAACTTCGCTTTATGGTACAATACTAACTGGTGCGAAGGAACAGAAACCCAGGTGGAAAAGGGTAGTGGAGCAAACTGATGCATCATTGGGCGAATTAATTGGCCAGGTTTATATCAAAGATTATTTACCAGCTGGCAGCAAAGAAAAACTACTTGAAATAGGCAATAACATAAGAGCCGTGTATGCCGATCACATCAAGAAACTTGATTGGATGAGTGATACCACTAAGCAAAAGGCATTAATCAAGTTAGATAAAATTGTGATGAAGGTTGGATATCCTGATAAATGGAAGGATATGAGCAAACTTACTATTGACAGAAGTTCGTATGTTCTAAATGTTATGAATGCCAATAAATGGGATTTCGAATATTTACTAGCACACTATGGAAAACCCGTTGATCGTACAGAATGGGAAATGTATCCGCAAACCTATAATGCCTACTATAATCCAAGCAATAATGAAATAGTGGTGCCGGCCTGCAATATTATTGTACCGGGTTTTGAAGGACGAATGCCTGATGATGCTATACTTTATGGAATAATTGGCGGTTCAACATTCGGACATGAAATTACGCATGGTTTTGATGACCAGGGAAGCCAATATGATGAAAAGGGTAATTTGAACAATTGGTGGACGGAAGATGATAAAAAGAAATTCCTGGAAAAAACTAAACTGATAGTTGAGCAATATAATGGTTACAAGGTATTGGATAGTTTGCATGTAAATGGTGATGCAACACAGGGGGAAAACATTGCTGATTTAGGAGGATTGGTTATGGGATACGAAGCTTTCAAAAAAACAAGCCAGGGGCAGGGTAATGAAACCATTGGAGGCTTTACTCCTGATCAGCGATACTTTTTAGCTTATGCCTATGCCTGGATGGTAAATCGCAGGCCTGAAAGCCTTGCACGCCAGGTAATGAGTGATGTTCATTCACCATCACAGTTTCGTGTTAACGGGCCGGTTTCAAACATGCCTGAGTTTTACAGGGCATTTAATGTTCAACCCGGTGATGCAATGTATCGCGCTGATAGTATAAGGGTGGTTATCTGGTAATTATTCTGGTTGGAGTACTTTGACGCTGAACTATGATTTTTTAGCATCATAGCTTATTGAATGCTCATTTATCATTAATGAGTAATTTCAGCTGCATTCATCATCGCCATGTCGCTTTAAAAGCATAAAAAAAACCGATTCACTTAGTGAATCGGTTTTTTAAAGTCGGGGTGGCAGGATTCGAACCTGCGACCTCCTGCTCCCAAAGCAGGCGCGATAAGCCGGGCTACGCTACACCCCGTAATTTTTTGTAAAGAACAGGCTTTTTATTTGGGCGTGCAAACATAGAAATTGTTTTTTACTCTGCAATTTATTTTCCACGCCCCTGAATAATGGTTTTAATGGTGTAAAACAGTATTTTAATATCCAGCCCAATTGACATGTTTTCAATATAAATGATATCGTATTTTAATCTTTCAAT
The DNA here is from genome assembly GCA_044230205.1 of Bacteroidia bacterium. GTDB lineage: Bacteria > Bacteroidota > Bacteroidia > AKYH767-A > OLB10 > JAEUTH01. Next base: position 3,403 of record JBGARN010000082.1, on the reverse strand, counting down.
CATTTGTTCAACATTTTCGGCATAACCAAACTTAACCTGTCCCCATGAGGTAATACCGGGTCGCACTTTATGTAAGTGCCGGTAATGTGGAGCTTGTTCCATAATCTGGTCAATAAAATACTGCCGCTCGGGTCTCGGACCAACAATACTCATGTCTCCAACCAATACATTCCAGAATTGAGGTATTTCATCAAGCCTTATTTTGCGCATAAATCTGCCAAACGGAGTTATACGGGAATCAGTTGAACTGCTTAACTGCGGTTTGCCATTTTCAGCATTGTGATACATGCTTCTAAATTTGATAATCATAAATGGATTACCATGTAGTCCTATTCTTTCCTGCGAAAAAAACACTGGGCCCCTGGAGGTAAGCTTAATTATAAGGGCAATAACAAGATAAACCGGTGAGAGTATTACCAGGAAGAACAAGGCAACCACAACATCAAAAATACGCTTGGCGTTCTGTTGCCACTCCGGCATAATAACCGGATTCACTTCAAGCAATAAGGCACCGAAAATCGAGTTCATCTTAACTGTTCCTGTTAAGATATCATAGATATCGGGCAGAATTTTAATCCGAACATCGGTATCGTCTAATTCATTAAGGATTTTACCAACTTTTTCATGTTCTACAGATTCTACTGCAATAATTGCTTCTTCAACATTATATTTTTTTATCAGCTCTCTTGCTTCTTTAAGCCCTCCTAAATGCTGTAATTTATCCTTAAAGAATTTTCCATTACTGTCATCAATATGAATGAATCCAACAAAGCGGTTTCCATAACTGTTCTGACGCGATTCAAATTCATTAAATAGGTTTAGTGCCTTCTGATTACTACCTATAAGCAAAGTGTTAAAGGCAATTTTACGATCGCGAATTTTATGAGCAACACCTGTACTAAGTATAAAACGTAAAGTGGCTGTAATTATAAAATGAAGCAGGAATAAGGTAATCAGGGTATCATAATAACTTCGGTAATTGATAATTGTATCATCAAGTAATAACCCAAAAAATATGAGCAATACCCCGATTATCGTTACATAAAGTGTTTCGCCAATTTCGCGTAATCGCGAACGCCTTAATACATTTTTATAAGTACCCACCAGCCAATAAAATCCTAACCAGAAAACAGGAATAATTATAATGCCTAACCAGAATTTTTTATCCAAATCAACCGCCAGGCTGTATCCAAATTTATCTGATTCGATATAGAGCTTACGGTAGGAGTAAAAGATACTCCATGAAGCAGCAGCAGCCACAAAATCGGCAAATACATATTTAATAGTATATATTTTCTGATTACGCTCCATTCCTTACGATTAACTTTCAGTAAAATTGAACTGCCTTACTAGTTATAAACTATTTTTATGTTGTCCAGAGTTACAGTAGCTACTGAATCGGTTGTTGTACGTTGTGTAAAAAAATAAAGGTTATAATAGTCAGCATTGTTGGAATTTACTTCATCAACAAGACTTATATATATTTTTTTCCATTGATTATTTGAAGGTAAAACAGTCAGAATATCCTTGCGAACGGATTGTCCGAAATAGGTACGCTTAACTCCAACCACAAATGAATTATTGCATTGATAGTTAAGTTCAATCACATTGGTAGCTCCTTTAATAAGAGTAAATTGATTGAAACTAACTGCTGAGAAACGGATGCGCGTGCTGTCAAGAATTATCCGGCCACTATAAGGGCCTTCAAATGCCTGACTGGTACTAACAAACGAGGTATCGCTATCGGCATCGCGCACAAACTTATTTCCACCATCATCAAAGTCATCCACCAGGAAAAACTTAGCCCCATTAATATAAGTGCTTCTAGGATATATTTTGGTTGTTTTTTCGGGCTCCAGGTTTACAATGGTATCGTAATATGTGTATAGTGGGTTAGCACTTCTCAATGAACTTATACCGTTAACCTTTATTCCCGGATGAATAGAAATGGTATGTGTTCCTGTTTTAGTAATGGGTATTGTGAAGGGCATTTCATAAGCTCCCTGAAGAACATTATCCACATAAACCCAACCATCCAGTATGCCATGACTTGCAGTTCCCTGAGTGTTGTAAAATGAAGAAAATGAAATGCTGTCAACACTTAAGTAGGCAGGAACAGGTTCAGCAGGATTTATTAACTCGCAGGATGCAAAAAAAATCGCTAAAATTATTAAGTTGATGGTAGAATAAATTCGGTTATTCATTAAAGTCAAATTCACTAAGCCTTCAGTTTACGGGGTGCAAAGAAAAGAAAAAAGTGGAAAGCCAAATTTTCACAAGCTTGGGTTTACTCTTCAAACGCGTCTAATGCAATACCACTAAGCGTTTTAAAGCACTTATTCCTTTATTGCTTACCCTTAAAAAATAAATGCCATTACTGTATGATTGTAAATCAATTGCTGTTACAGGATTAATAATAACCTGTCTTTTTACTAACTGTCCAAATTGATTATAGATATTAAGTTCAGTTTCCTGATTAGTTAAATAAACATCATTTAAATGAACCATTACTTCCGAAGAAGCAGGATTAGGTCTTAATATAAAATTAAAGTTATTGATAGTGTTATCTTGAATAGCGTTGGTGTTTTGCTGATAGAGTATACCCAAACCGCCACACCAGTTACCAACAGCTAAATCTATAAATCCATCGTTATTCAAATCGTTAGCTGCCACAGATGTAAAACGTCCTTCAGTTTTGTTGATGACGGTTTTTGCCAGATGCCATGTTCCGTTAATATTATTTTCAATACTATCATATGCATAAACTTCACCGGTTTCAGAGCCAATAAACATTTTATAAGTTCCATTATCATCATACAAATATGGTGTAGTGTATCCTGTAACAGGGTTTGCCGGTCCGTGCAAAATTATACCTCCAAGTGTATCTACAGTTGGAGTTGAAGTAAAATCAGGACTTGAAGCAGTGCCCATATTTTTAAAGAAACTTAATCTGCCGTTACGCCTGCCTAAAACAAGGTCGATTAAGCCATCACGGTCAAGGTCTACAGCACTTGGAGTACTGTAATTTCCTATATCTATGCTATCAAGAAAAAATGTTGTAAACGTAAAATTGGCAATGCCACCGGAAGGATTATTCGTAAATAGAAATAACTGTCCATTTTCGCTTCCTATGATCATGTCTTTATCACCATCACTATCAAAATCACCAAATGTTGGTGCGCATCCTACAAGGAATGTAGAACCTGAAGCAATAGCATTAAAGTCAGCATAATTTCTGTCAATTAAATCAAATGCCGGTTGACTGATAGTACCGGTATTTTTAAAAAGTGCTAATCCCACCGTAATGTTGTTTTTAACCGGTTCGTAATTTTCATTGCCAACTATTAAATCCATTAAGCCATCACTGTTATAATCAAAGAAAGACGGATAAACTGCTCTTCCC
>JBGARN010000081.1:0-20999 GCA_044230205.1 Bacteroidia bacterium | reverse complement strand
ACAGATGCCTATCAGCAATTACATGAAAAGCTGGTTCGCTTTGTGCAGTCTATGGTTTATAACCGGGAGGATGTTAAAGATATTGTTGCTGAAACAATGTTGGTAGCTTATGAAAAGTTTGAAACCATTCGCCATAAAGATGCATTATTGAGTTATTTGTTTACCGTTTCAAGCAGGTTGGTGTATAAGCTTCAGGATAAAAAAAAGCAAATCTATACAGCCATTGACCCGGAACAAGCTGAACAAGTGAGTGATGAACATACCGGTGCCGATAGTAAAGTTCAGTTAAAAGAGTTGTATAATGCATTAGATCAATTGCCGCTAAAACAGAAAGAAGCCATAGTGTTGTTTGAAATCTCAGGGCTATCGTTAGCAGAAATACAGCAGATTCAGGGAGATAGTCTTTCTGCTGTAAAAAGCAGGATTGCCCGGGCACGTGAGTCACTTAAGAAAATATTAGAAGAAGAAATTGTATAATTGTAAATTACTTTTTTCACCATGGAAAATAATAAGTTGAATAAATTGTTTGATGCAGCAAGAAATGCAGATCCTGTAGTCTCGCTGGATGAAAGCTTAGAACAATTTAACAAAGAAGTTGAAGGGAAAGAAACCACTTCGGTTTACTTAAAATGGCTAAAGCCTGTCATTGCCGTTGCAACAATTGCCGTTGTCGTAGGAGGAATTTATTTTTTAGTTCAGAATCAAGACCAGCAAAACGCGCAACAATCACCGGAGAATACAGCACAGACAGCAGAACCAACTTTACAGGCAACAGAAACACAACCTGATGCTGATATTGAACAACCTCAGTCAAAAGACGAAAACATAGAAGCAGGAACATCTTCAACAAAAACAGAAATCACAAATCCTGCTCCTATAAAAAATAAAGTTACACATGCTGTTGGCGCAAATGATGCATACATTGTTGAAACTCAAACCGTGAATATTAATAATGAAAATGGTGCTTTTAAAATTTCAATCAGTGGTGATAATGTTGAACGAATTGTTTTAAATGGCAAAGAGGTGGAGAAATCCAACTGGTCAAACTATCAGGATGAAATAGCCGAAGCTATGGCAGCAAAAAGCACTTTGGGAATAAACAAAGAGAATGCTGCAAACAAGAAATTTGTTGATTATATGTTTACGACCTTAAAAGAAAATGGTCTCATAAAAAATAATCTTGCAGTAATCAAACTCAGCAACGACATGTTGCTGATAGAAGGACAGGAAGCAGACTCTGCTATTCACCAGCAATTATTAAAGGAGTATAAAAAAATTACTGGTAAGGATATTGGCTTACGGACACTTTATTTTAACTGATAACTTTTAACTGCGACTGAATTTTTTGGGCTTTTACAATTGCCTCATCAACGGTAGCTGCCGTTACAGTTACATGTCCCATTTTACGAAAAGGCTTAGTAATTTTCTTACCATATAAATGGATGTGGACATCACCAGCGTTTAACGCTTCTTGCACGCCAGAATAAATTGCCTTGCCATTAGAATCTTTATCACCTAACAGGTTAATCATTGCAGCAGGCAAAACAGATGCTGTATTACCTAACGGAAGATTAAGTATAGCTCTTAAATGTTGCTCGAACTGAGAGGTATGATTTGCTTCAATGGTATGATGTCCGCTGTTGTGTGGTCGTGGTGCAATTTCATTAATCAGCACTTGTCCTTCTTTTGTAACAAACATTTCTACAGCAAGAAGCCCAACCATGTTCAGCTTATTGATTAAATCTTCTGCTATTGAAATTGCCTTATGTTGTATGCTTGCCGAAGTTTTTGATGGAGAAAAAAGTAATTCAACTAAATTAGCTTCTGCATTAAACTGCATTTCAACAACAGGATATGATTTTATTTCTCCCGAATTATTTCTTGCTGTAATAACTGCAATTTCTGCTGCAATAGCTACTTTACTTTCTATTACACTTGGTGCCTGAAACATCTTACTCATGCCATCAGCATCTTTAACAACCAGCACACCTTTTCCGTCATAACCTCCTTTGCGAAGTTTTTGAACAAATGGAAACTCCGGCTTTATCTGTTCAGGCTTATCTACTAAATAAAATGGGGCTGTGGGTAAATTATTCTTCTGATAAAATTCTTTCTGAAGTCCTTTATCCTGAACCATTTCAAGAATATGTGGTTGAGGATACACCCTTTTACCTAACTTTTCCAGTTCGTACAAAGCTTCAATATTGACGTGTTCTATTTCAATGGTAATAATATCACAATCATTACCAAAGGCCATGACAGCCTGATAATCGCGAAAATCGCCATGTTCAAATGTTTTGCACATATAGCGACAAGGTGCAGATTCATCAGGATCAAGTACATGAATTGAAAGATTGTAATCGGCAGCTTTTTGCAACAACATTCTGCCTAACTGACCACCACCTAAAACTCCGATAACTATATTGGGATTGAATGTATTCATAATTAACGCTATTTATTAAACAAAAATAAAGAACCTGTGGCAATGAAAACAAAATAAGCTAAGAATAGAAACTCCGTCAGCCATAGGGAATTTATTTTTACTTTAGCCGCACCCAAAAAAGTGGCAATGAACGAAGTTACCATACTTGATAAAACATTCACTATCATGATTCCGCGAAAGAAAATCGAAACCAGAATTCTGGAGATTGCTCGCGACTTGAATTCTGAATACAAAGACAAAAATCCTGTGTTTATTGGTGTGCTTAACGGTGCTTTTCTTTTTATGGCCGATTTATTCCGCAACATTGAGACTCCCTGTGAAATTTCTTTTATCAGAGTATCATCTTATAGCGGTACTGAATCTACCGGGCAAATGAAAAATGTAGTCGGTCTTTCAGGAAATATAAACAATAGACATGTCATCATTGTTGAAGATATTGTTGATACCGGTGAGACAGTTTCATATCTGATGCAGGAAATATCCAAGCATCAACCGGCATCAGTCAAATTAGCTACATTGCTTTTTAAACCAGAGGCATTGAAGAAACCGGTTACTGTTGATTATGCAGGGTTTGAAATTCCACCTGCTTTTGTTGTAGGTTATGGCTTAGACTATGATGGCTACGGACGAAATCTTCAGGACATTTATGTACTTAAATCATAATATCGGATAAAAACGAAATGAGAAATTTATTACCAGAACCTTTTTAATTTATTATTATGCTCAACATTGTACTATTTGGTCCTCCGGGTGCAGGCAAAGGAACACAGTCCGAAAAACTTATTCAGCAATATGGCCTCATACATTTATCAACCGGTGATTTGTTGCGAAACGAAATTGCAGGGCAAACTAAATTAGGTCTTGAAGCAAAAAAATTGATGGATCAGGGTGTATTAGTTCCCGATGAAGTTGTTATAGGAATGATTGAATCAAAACTTGATGCCAACCCAACAGCCAAAGGATTTATTTTTGATGGCTTCCCACGCACTACTGCACAAGCAGCAGCACTCGATAATTTGTTGCTACAAAAAAATACTACAATCAAAATGATGCTTGCTTTAGAAGTAACAGAAGTTGAATTATCGAAGCGACTATTGCTACGTGGCAAAGATTCCGGTCGCCCTGATGATCAGAATCCTGAAGTTATTAAAAAGCGCATTAACGAATACAACAATAAGACTGCTCCGGTAGCTGATTATTATCGTAAACAGAATAAATATTACGGCATCAATGGCATTGGAAGCATTGATGAAATTTTTAATCTGTTGTGCAAAGCAATAGATAAGTAACATTATTATTAAACAAAAAAACAAAATGAAATTTTTTATTGACACAGCCAATCTGGCACAAATAAAAGAAGCAAATGACTTAGGTGTACTCGATGGTGTAACAACCAATCCATCATTGATGGCTAAGGAAGGAATAAAAGGCAAAGCTGCAGTGATGAAACATTACGTTGATATCTGTAACATTGTAAAAGGCGACATCAGTGCTGAAGTTATTGCCACCGACTATGACGGCATTGTTGCAGAAGGCGAAGAATTAGCTAAGTTGCACGAACAGATAGTTGTTAAAGTACCTATGATAAAAGAAGGAATAAAAGCCATTCACTATTTTGCTTCAAAAGGAATAAAGACCAATTGCACTTTAGTTTTTTCAGCAGGACAGGCATTGCTTGCTGCCAAAGCAGGAGCCACCTATGTTTCGCCATTTATTGGCCGCTTAGATGATGTGAGTACAGATGGTTTGCAACTGATAAGTGAAATCCGTCAGATTTATGACAACTATGGTTTTCAGACACAAATTCTCGCAGCCAGCATTCGCCATGCCATGCACATTATAAACTGTGCTAAGTTGGGTGCTGATGTAGCTACTTGTCCGTTGACAGCCATTACCGATTTATTAAAACACCCGTTAACCGATATTGGCCTCGAAAAGTTTTTGGCTGATGCGAAGAAGTTTGTGTAACCTCTTAAAATATGAGTAAGAAAAAAGAATTTACTAAGAAGGCTCAGATAAAAGCAACTTCCATTACTTTCATTGAACAACTCAATAAATTTTGTGATAAAAACATTAAAATTTTATTGCTCTTAATCATTCTTCTATCAGCAGTATTTACGTTTCTTTTATATGACTTAAAGATAAGTGAAGCACATGATGATGCATTGTATATAGAATCCGCTTATAAATTTAGTCAAAATTTTTGGGGATATTATACAGCTAATGCACCTTTTTATCCAATATTCCTAAGTTTCTTTATTGATGTTTTTGGATTCAATATTGTTGTCCTAAAGCTTACAAGTACATTTTTTGGCTTATTACACCTAATAGTTTTTTATTATTTTTTTAAGGATCGAGTAAGCACCTTCGTCCTACTTTGTATTTTATTTTTTACTGGCATTAGTTCGTATTTTCTATACTATAACAGTATGACCTTCACAGAACAATTTTTTTTGTTTTTACAAACCTGTTTCCTGCTGTTATTTTATAAAGAATATGAAAAAAGTAAAAGCGTTAATTCTTCTTTAAAAATATTGGGGCGATTTCTAATACCAGCTTTAGTTTTACTAATTCTCACCTTATCAAGAAATATTGCAATTGGCATAATCATACCTGTTGTAGTTTATCTTCTTTTTGAAAGAAAAATAAAATTAGCGCTCCTTTTCATTGTTGCTTTCGCAGCTACAAGAGGTTCTTTCGAGGTATTCAAATCTAATACATGGGGAGGTCAAAATCAATTTTCTGCACAAGGCTCAAGTTTAATAGTTCAAAAAGATCCTTATGACCCATCAAAAGGTACTGAAGATTTTTCCGGCTATGTTCAAAGATTTTTTGATAATTATAATATCTATATCAGTAAAAGGTTCTTCCAGATAACCGGCTTCCTTGGTGAAGGCTCACAGTCCGTCATTCCTGGATTAGGTTTGCTTTTTGCAGTATTAATGATTTATTGTTTTTACAGAATAATAAAATCCAAAAATTCTCTTTTACTTTTACTTTTCATATATACCGTTGCCATGTGTGCATTTACATTTGTAGCATTACAAAAAAGTTGGGATCAATATAGACTTATTATGGTCTTTGTACCTTTTATATTGATAATAATATTTGATACACTCTTCAGTTCGATTAAGAACAATTTTGGACAATCTATAGTATTATTGTTTTTAGCAATTATTCTAACTTCAAGTACTATCCACACAATTAGAAAATCTTCTGAAAACTATCCAACATTAATAAAAAATCTTGGTGGTGATTTATATGCCGGATACACACCAGATTGGATTAATTATTTAAAATTGAGCACTTGGTGTGCTGATAGTTTGCCAAAAGAATCATTAGTTGCTGCCCGTAAAGCACCTATGTCTTTTGTATATGGACATGGAAAAGAATTTTATCCTATTTACACTGTTTTCAGTCACGATCCAGATTCAGTATTGAATAGATTTAAAAACGAAAAAGTTGAATATGTTATTCTAGCTAGTTTAAGAAGAAATCCTGCAAAAAATGATGGATATATAATCAATACAGTACATCGCTTACTACAACCTGTAGCACAAAAGTATCCTTCAAAACTTTCGTTAGTTAAACAAATTGGTGAAACAGAACCTGCTTATTTATATCGAATAAATAATTAAGTGGTTGAAAAAAGAATAATCCAAGAAATTAAGCATGGTGAAAAAATCGCCTCAAATGCTGAGTTTATCTGGAGATGGGATTCACCTACCGGCATAATTCGATCAGAAAGAAGAGCTAATTTTTTTGTTCAGTTTGGACAAATAGATTCAGACAAGTCAGTTCTTGAAATAGGATGTGGCACAGGACTGTTTACCAAAAGGGTGAATGAGTTAACAAATTCTAAAATTACTGCAATTGATATCTCTGAAACTCTTATTTCAATTGCTAAAACAAAAGTTCCATCCTGTCAATTCATAAGAATGGATGCAATGAACATGATTTTTCAACCCAATCTATTCGATGTAGTTTTTGGTAGCTCTATACTACATCATTTACACATTGAAGCTGTCTTAAATGAAATACATAGAGTATTAAAGCCTGCTGGTAAAATTGTTTTTGCTGAACCAAATATGTTAAACCCACATATCTTTTTGCAGAAAAATATACCTGTTTTAAAACGATACTGGGGTGATATTCCAGATGAGTCAGCAATTGTCAGATGGCAGTTAAAAGAACTTTTATTACATAGAGGATTTATTAATGTTAATATAATACCCTACGATTTTCTTTATCCTATGACGCCTGCAAAGCTAATACCAATCGTTTGTCGTATCGGCAGGAAGCTTGAAAAAATACCAATTATTAAGGAAATTGCCGGGTCAGTTTTAATATTTGCAGAAAAAAGAGCTTAAACATTTGTTAAATTAAAAGTTTGTAGTATTTTTGACTAAACAATATTTGATATGAAAGCACTTACCCTAAACTTTATTCTACTTCTTTCTTCAACAATTGCATTTTCTCAAATTAATTTAAGCGCTGGATTGCGTGCTAAATATGATTTTAGTGGAAACGCTAACGATTTATCCGGTAATAATTTTAATGGCGTTAATAATGGCGCTACTTTAACGTTCGACAGATTTGGAAACCCAAATTCCGCATTTGCATTTGACGGGATTGGTGCCTTTATTGATATTTCAAATTTTGCCAGTATGATTCCTGGCACCGAGATGTCTCTTTCTATTTGGGTTAAAGCTGATGGTGTAAAATCACAGGGATTAGTGATATTAGAACCAGATAATATCACTGACCGTTTTTTCGCAGGTGTTTACTATAGCCACAATGGTGTCTCTTCTACATTTTGGGATTTCGGAAACATTACTACCAACGGACGGTTAGGTGAAGTTGGCACATACTTTCAATCAGGTTGGGAACACTATGTTTTTATTGTTAGTGCATCTCAAAACTTCATGCAGGTTTATCGTAACGGATATTTAAAATTAATGAAAACGGATTTCACATCAATCATAAACAAGAATCGTTCTTTAAATATTGGTGGAGGAATAGCAGGAGCATCACCAACGAATTGTTTCTTCCAAGGCTCATTAGACGATATTAGAATTTACAATCGTGTATTAAATCCAACAGAAATTATGTGTTTATATAATGGTTATGAGAATTCAAATGTAAAAGACTTAAGAGTCTTTATTACAAACCATCCAAATGCACGTCCTGGATTTAATGAGAATTTATATGTAACTTATCAAAATATAGGCACAGCCACATTGAATGGTTATGTTGAATTGAATTATGATACAAATTACAGTTTTTTGCAAGCTATTCCAAGTCAAGATTCTATTGCACCACACTATCTTGGATGGAATGTTTACAATTTGCCTCCGGGAGGTCAAGGTGTAATTACTACGCAAATGTATTTGCCTGCCTCTGTACCACTCGGTACTCAATTACAGAATACTGCTAAAATATATCCAATAATAGGAGACACTACAGATTTTGACAATTTTGATACATTACATCAAACAGTTGTTGGTGGTTATGATCCAAATTATTTAGAAGTTTTACCGAGTACAGATATTTCTCCACAATTTGTTGCACAACAGGCCCCCTTATATTATATTATCCATTTTCAGAATACAGGTACTGCGAGTGCAATTAATGTCAGAACTGAAAACTTTTTAGATACAAACTTAATTGTTTCTAGTGTTGAAGTTATTGCATCAAGTCACCCCAACACATTTACACTTGACAATAACAATAAATTAACATTTCGTTTTGATGGTATTAACCTACCGGACAGCGGAAGCAATCAACTTGGAAGTAGTGGCTTTGTTATATATAGAGTAAAACCTAAACATAGTTTGCAATTAGGTGATTTAATTCAAAATACTGCATCAATTTATTTTGACTTCAATCAACCAGTCGTGACTAACACAACCGCAACTATGGTAGTACTGCCTTCAGGTTCACCTGAATTGCAAACAAACAACAATAATCTCAAATTATTCCCTAACCCTGTTTCAAACTCAGGTCTATTTTTACTTTGTAATTCTACACTTGAACAAAATATCCGTTTGCAACTATTAGATATCACCGGTAAAGTTTTATTAGAGACAAATGAAAAAATTCATAAAGGCGACAACCTAATTCAAATTCCTTCAGATAAATTAAAAACAGGCCTTTTCTTTATTCGTTGCAATTTTGTTGACGGTATTATTACAAGGAAGTTTATCAAGCAGTAGGTGTTTTTATTTTCAACTAATTATTATTTCATATTGGCATTACTTGCATTTCAAATTTATTTAAACTACGTTTGAATGCAATTCTTAATTGTGTTTATGAAACCATTTATACTGGCAATATTTCTTTTCTGTACCATCAATATATCTGCCCAATCCTACCTTATATCCGGAGGAGCACGTGCATCGGCATTGAGCGATGCTGCTGTCACCATTAACGATGTATTTGCAGCATTTAACAATCAGGCCTGCCTTTCAATGATAGAAAAACCGGAAGCAGGTCTTGCCTTGCAGAACCGTTTTGGCATGAAAGAACTCAACACATTATCTGCCGCTTTTGCTTTGCCGCTAGCATCCAACAAAGGTGTGTTTGCGCTCAGCGTCAACCGTTATGGCTACAAGCTTTTTAATCAGAATAAAATAGGTTTGGCTTTTGCAAAAAAACTAAGTCCCGTTTTCAGTGCAGGTGTGCAGGTTGATTATCTGAACACACACATTGACGAAGGCTATGGAAACAAATCATCTTTCACCATTGAAGGTGGTGTGCTGGCAGAGTTTAATAAACTTAAAGCAGGAGTACATATTTTTAATCCACTACATGTAAAAATTACCGATTATGATGATGAGCGAATTCCTGTAATCATCAAAGCAGGTATCAGCTACTCCTTTTCTGAAAAAGTTCTGGCAGCAGCAGAAATTTTTAAATCAATTGACAGCAAAGAAAATTTTAAAATTGCGCTGGAATATCATCCAGTTAAGGCATTATATGTTCGTGGTGGTGTGAGTACAGAACCTGTTCAGCTTACATTTGGTTTCGGATTAAAGTTTTCACAATTTTATGCTGACTTTACTTCAGGTTATTTTGAACCATTAGGCTATAGTTCGGGTTTGGCTTTGCGTTATGCGTTTTAATCATGAAAACAATTCAACTGTTTTTTATTTCATTTTTAGTCTGCAACCTAACATTTGCACAGGTGGTGCCACCACAAGATGACAGTAAAATTGAAGAGAAAATTGAAAATATTGCCAATACAGCAGATGAGTCTGCTGACCTGACTGAACTGACAGAGCAACTTCAGCAATTAGCTGCCAACCCAATAAATTTAAATAAAGCAACACGTGAAGATTTGTTGCAGACAGGATTGTTTAGCGAAGTGCAAGCTGATGCTATTATCGAACACCGTGAAATTTCAGGAAAATTTATTTCTCTTTATGAGCTTCAGTCCATAGACTATCTTTCATTAGAGGACATTGAAGAAATTTTACCTTATGTAACTGTTGGAAATACGGAAGATATTAAAGCAACATTAAAAAAAATATTTTCTGATGGTAACAGCAGACTCATTGTTCGTGGTCAACGTTATCTTGAAAAGCAAAAAGGCTTTCGCGACAGCACAGCAACAGACAAAGTTCATCCTGCGTATCCCGGCAGCCCATGGAAACTTTATACACAATATCAATATCGCTACAAACAAAGATTCAGCTTTAATTTAACAGCAGAAAAAGATCAGGGCGAAGAGTTTTTTAAAGGTTCGCAAAAAAATGGCTTCGACTATTACTCTGCGCATTTAGCTATTCGTGATTTTGGAATTATTAAACGTGCCGTTATTGGTGACTACGATTTATTTTATGGGCAAGGATTAACACTATGTACGGGTTTGTCATTCGGCAAGTCGCCTGACGTTGCTGCAGTACGCAAATTTTCAACAGGCATTAGACCTTATACATCGCTAAACGAATCCAGTTTTAAAAGAGGAGTTGCCGTTTCTGTTGGTAAAAAAAAATGGAATGCCGATGCTTTTTATAGTAACAGAAAGTTAGATGCTAACCTGAATAGTATTTTAGATTCTACCCTTGAACAGCAAGATATTTTTACTTCGTTTATCGAATCAGGTTATCATCGCACCACAAGCGAACTTGAAAACAAAAATACCATTCGCGAAAAAATGTATGGCGTTAATGCAGGATATAATGTGCGCAACTTTTCTGCAGGAATAACAGCCCTTCATGTAGATTACGACAGACCTTTGCAACGCTCTTTTCAGCTATACAATCGTTTTGATTTCAGCGGAAAACAATTTACCAAAGTGGGTATTGATTATAGCTGGTTATATCGCAACATCAATTTCTTTGGAGAATTTTCAAGAAGTGATAACGGTGCAATTGCTTTTGTTAATGGTGCAATCATCAGTTTGGGAACTACCGTAAGTATTTCTGTGGTGAACAGAAACTATCCTCGTGACTTTAATTTTCTTTATGCAAGTGGATTTGGCGAATCAAGTACTACAAGAAATGAAAAAGGAACCTATGCAGGAATTGTAATCAGGCCAAATCGCTACTGGGGTTTCAACGGATATTTAGATCGTTTTACCTTTCCATGGCTAAGATTTGGTGCCGATGCACCTTCTAAAGGTTATGAATATTTATGGCAGGTATCATGGAATCCGTCAAGGCAATTTGAAATTTATTTCCGAAACAGACGCACACATAAGGAAGAAAACAGCAGCGCAGCAGCAATTGCAGATTATCTTGTATTTAAAAGACAGGATAACTATCGCTTCAATCTTACTTACAGAATTTCAAAAGCTGTTGCTATCAGAAATCGTATTGAATGGGTAAGAATCAATTATGAAGAAAAACCCGATGAGAAAGGATTCATGATTTATCAGGATATTTTATTTAAACCGCTTAGCTCTCCTATTTCAGGCTCTGTACGCTATGGATTATTTGATACAGACAGCTATGATTCGAGGATATATGCCTTTGAAAACGACATTCTCTATTCCTATTCTATTCCATCATTTTACAATCGCGGGTTTCGTTATTATGTAACACTTCGCTATAAAGTTACAAAAGGTGTAGATCTGTGGTTCCGTTTTGCACAAACGGTTTATACCAATCAAAAAACATTTGGGTCGGGGCTTGATGAAATAAATAATAATAAAAGAAGTGAAATAAAGTTACAGGTTAGGTATCAGTTTTAGTAATTTTGTAGTGATGAAGATTTGGGGTTTGAAATTATTGGTTTTGATATGGGTTGTATTTACAGGATATTGGTTGCTTCCTTTGAAAAAACCTAAAGCATATCGCGAAGACAGCGAGCCTAATACTATTTTAGCAACACAACAATTTTGTGAACCGCAATGTGCTGATATCATTATTAAAAGAGGAGCTTTAATTATTCCTGACAGCTTAAAAAAATTGTATCCCGAGTTGCGAAAGGATTGTGCACTTCTCGTGGGCAGTTCACCTTTCAGGAAGTCGAAGAGTGCACTCATGTTTTCATACGACTTTGTCTTGTCCGGTTATGTAGAGCGTGTTGGCTTTACACAGCAGGAAGGCTTTGTTCCGGTGTTTCATGTTGAAGAATGGTTTCCTACACAATACATTGCAAGGTTTTGGAAGCTGACGCATAACAGTGAGTTGTTGTATCTGATAAATCTAAATATCGGACTGCCATTGTTATTATTTTACTTTTTCAAGCAAGGTTCCTCACTCAACAAGTTTTTTTAAGCTGTCATATCTTCTTACAATGAATCTATGCTGAGGATTTAGCTTTAAGAAAAACAGCACCTTGATTTTTATTAACAAGTTCAAATAAAAGCATGCAATAGGTTAACTTTGCAGGTTATTACTATATGCAAACAGAGCACGAGAGCATTGAAATTTACGGAGCAAGGGAACATAATCTCAAAAATATAGACCTCGTTTTACCGCGCGAAAAGCTGATTGTCTTTACAGGTCTCAGCGGTAGTGGTAAGTCGTCTTTAGCATTCGACACTATTTATGCTGAAGGACAAAGACGTTATATGGAAAGTTTCAGTGCCTATGCCAGACAATTTCTTGGTAGTCTGGAACGCCCTGATGTAGATAAAATAAATGGCCTCTCTCCAGTTATCAGCATTGAACAAAAAACTACCAATCAAAATCCACGCTCAACAGTAGGAACAGTTACTGAAATTTATGACTTCATGCGCTTGCTGTTTGCGCGTGCCGGTGAAGCTTTCTCCTACATGACAGGTGAAAAAATGGTTAGGCTTAGTGATGATCAAATCATAGAAATAATTCTTCGTGACTTTGATAAGAAAAATATTATTGTACTTGCACCGGTTGTCAAAGCACGTAAAGGACATTACCGCGAATTGTTTGAACAAATCAGAGTCTCCGGCTTTATTCGTGTTCGAATTGATGGTGTGATTACCGAGATAAAAAAAGGTATGCAAACCGATCGCTACAAAACTCATGACATTGAAATTGTAGTGGACAAAATTGAAGTTAACGAAACTGCAGCAAAAAGAATTGCTGACACAGTAAAAACCGCCTTGCGTTTTGGTAAGAACACAATGATGATTACTGCTGATGATCAAAAAAGAATTCGTTTTTTCAGCCGTAACCTGATGTGTCCTACTTCAGGAATCTCTTATGATGAACCTGCACCAAACACATTTTCTTTTAACTCGCCTTATGGTGCCTGTTCGCGTTGCAACGGACTTGGCACAATACCTGAAGCTGACTTATCATCCATCATTCCTGACAATAAAAAATCAATCCGCAAAGGGGGTATCTTACCTTTAGGTGAATATAAAAACAACTGGATATTTGGAGAGTTAGAATATATAGGCAGGAGGTTTGGCTTCAACCTGAACACACCAATTCATGATATTCCGCATGAGGCACTCAACATAATTCTATATGGCACAGATGATGTTTCGCTCAATGCAACTCCAGGCAGCAATCATGGAATTACGTTTGAAGGTATAGTAAACTTTATTGTCAATCAGATGGAAGAGAATGCAACCTATTCCATCAAAAAGTGGGCGCTGAATTTTATGCAGACAATTACCTGCCCCGAATGTGAAGGCACACGACTAAAAAAAGAATCGCTTGCATTTAAACTCAACAATAAAAATATTGCTGAACTTTCTCTGATGGACCTTAGTGAACTGCAGCAATGGTTTCAGCAACTACCTGCTTCACTGAATGAGAAACAAAATATCATTGCTATAGAAGTACTGAAAGAAATAGTAAAACGTCTTGGTTTTCTGCTTGATGTCGGGCTTGATTATATAACCTTAAACCGTAGTACAAGAAGCTTATCCGGTGGCGAATCGCAACGTATTCGTTTGGCTACACAAATTGGTTCGCAGTTAGTGGGCGTGTTGTATATTCTTGATGAACCTTCTATA
This sequence comes from Bacteroidia bacterium, assembly GCA_044230205.1. Taxonomy (GTDB): domain Bacteria; phylum Bacteroidota; class Bacteroidia; order AKYH767-A; family OLB10; genus JAEUTH01. The sequence goes on along the minus strand of JBGARN010000081.1, from coordinate 7,158 downwards.
GGACTGCATCAACGCGATAATGAACGATTGATAAAAGCATTAAAAGACCTTCGCGATATTGGCAATACAGTAATTGTTGTTGAACATGACAGAGAAACTATTGAAGCTGCTGATTTTGTTGTTGACCTTGGCCCGGGTGCCGGCATCAACGGTGGTGATATTGTAGCAATAGGTAAGCCCGAGGAGTTAAAATTTCAACAATCGCTCACAGCAAATTATATGAGTGGTGGCATTAAAATGCCTTCTTCAAAAAACAGAAAAGGAAATGGAAAAAAATTAACCATCACAGGTGCTAAAGGAAACAATCTTAAAAATGTGACTGCACACTTTCCACTAGGAACATTAATTTGTGTGACCGGTGTTTCAGGAAGCGGCAAGTCAACCTTAGTCAATGAAACTATTTATCCTGCATTGAACAAGCATTTTTATAACAGTTCGCAAAAACCTTTACCTTATGAAAAGATCAATGGCCTAAGTCATATTGATAAAGTTATTGAGATTGACCAATCGCCAATTGGTCGGACACCTCGCAGTAATCCTGCTACATACACAGGAGTTTTTACCGACATAAGAAACTTATTTGCGCAATTACCTGAAGCAAAAATCAGAGGCTATGCTCCCGGAGTTTTTTCATTCAATGTTAGCAGTGGCCGATGTGATACCTGTCTGGGTGCAGGCTTGAAAATTATACAGATGAACTTTTTGCCCGATGTGCATGTACATTGTGAGACTTGTAATGGCAAACGCTACAAACGCGAAATTCTTGAAGTCCGCTATCGTGGTAAATCCATCAGCGATGTACTGAATCTGAGTATCAATGAAGCAGTTGATTTTTTTAGTAACATTCCTGCCATTTTACATAAAATTAAAACCTTGCAGGACGTAGGTTTGGGTTACATAACATTAGGACAATCATCTACTACCCTATCAGGTGGTGAAGCACAACGAGTGAAATTAGCTTCAGAACTTTCAAAAAAAGATACAGGCAATACTTTTTATATACTTGATGAACCAACAACAGGTCTGCATTTTGAAGATGTAAGAATTTTACTCTTGGTTTTGCAGCAGTTAGTTGACAAAGGTAATACCGTTGTTGTGATTGAGCATAACATGGATATTATTAAAGCAGCAGATTATATTCTTGACCTTGGTCCTGAAGGCGGAAAAAAAGGTGGAAATATTGTTGCAGAGGGCACACCATTACAAATCAGTAAAAATACCAACAGCATTACAGGAACTTTTCTGAAAAAAGAAATGGAATGGCATAATAAAGTTAGTGCAGAAGTCTGATATTATTTATTACTAAATCACTGCACTTTTAAAAAACGCTCCTTGCCTGAAATATCCTTTATTATTTCAACTTGATTAAAACCTTTATCTTTAAAACACTGTGCTATCTGATTGGCATAAGTTGGATTGAGCTCTAAAAATACATAGCCGTTTTCATTCAGTATTTTCGTTGCCAGGGCGGCTATTGTAATATAAAACTCAAGTGGATGCTCCTTTACAAACAAGGCTGTGTGTGGCTCCCACTTCAATACATTGGGATGCATCTCCTTGGCTTCATGCTGCGCAATATATGGTGGATTTGAAACAATTATATCTACCTTCGACTGTAGTGTTTCTGTGCCTGAATCAAACACCGATTCGTTAACAAACGTAACCGAAGCACCCAAATCAGAAGCATTCTTAATTGCAACGTTTATAGCTTCTGCTGAAATATCTGTTGCCTTCACCAAAGCTTTTGGAAACAGCAATGACAACTCAATAGCAATGCAACCCGAACCTGTACCTATTTCAATTATTGATCCAACATGTTCTGATTTCAGATTCTGTTTCATAAGCAGAATCAATTCTTCTGTTTCCGGTCGTGGGATAAGCACACTTGAGTTAACTTTATAAATATGATTACAGAACCATGCCTGACCTAAAATATATTGTATTGGTTCGTAATTGCGTAAACGTTCCAGATATTGATGAATTAAGGTTTCCTGTGACACATTTACTATTACAGTATTGCTTGTCTGGTAGTCTGAACCGAAAACATGTTCTATAACCAACCTGGTGATAGCAACACTTTCGCTTTTGTCATAGATTAAATCAACCTCTGCCTGAAAAGAACTGATAATTTCTTTTAATGTCATTGTTGCAAAGCTAATTAAACGCATCATTTATTTTAATTTTGCCACAACGAATGTTTATGACTTTTGACGAAACAATAATGCATCGCTGTCTTGAATTAGCTAAAATGGCATCAGGACAAACGATACCAAATCCCATGGTGGGCAGTGTTCTTGTTTTTGAAAATAAAATTATTGGAGAAGGCTATCATCAACGCGCAGGAGAAGCACATGCAGAAGTCAATGCAATAAACAGTGTAGAAAATAAATCTCTAATTCCGCTTTCAACACTTTATGTTTCATTAGAACCCTGTTCACATTACGGTAAAACACCGCCCTGCTGTGAGCGAATTGTTCAGGAAGGAATTAAAAAAGTTATTGTTGGCACCCTCGATACAACCACTAAAGTTAATGGTAAAGGAATTAGCTATCTTCAGCAAAACAATGTGGAAGTCCTTACACCAATGCTAAATGATGCATGTCGTTTTTCAAACAGAAGATTTTTTACCTATCATGAAAAGCACAGACCTTATATCATATTAAAATGGGCAGAAAGTGCTGATGGTTTTATTGCTCCTGAAAATACCCAACAACAATATTCTATAAGTAACACCTTTAGTAAAACACTATCACATAAATGGCGGACAGAAGAGCAGGCTATATTGGTAGGAACAAAAACTGCTATCATTGACAACCCTCAACTGAATAGCAGACTATGGGAGGGAAATGCTCCAATAAGAGTTGTCATCGACAAAAACTTAGCTATTCCCACATCACATCATTTGTTTGATGGTTCTGTTAAAACTATTTTAATAAATCAGAAGAAAGAAATTAGTGAGAACAACATTAATTACATAAAAATTAACTTTCAGGAAAATCCTGCAACTCAAATTCTAAATGTATTATATCAGCTTAACATCCAATCAGTAATAATTGAAGGTGGAACAAAAACACTTCAATTATTTATTCAAAATAATTTGTGGGATGAAGGAAGAGTGTTTACTGCTAAGAAACAATTAATCCGTGGAATCAAGGCACCTGAATTTTCAATTTCACCTTCCGAAATAACAACTATTGCAGACGATACATTAAAAATATTTTACAACGTATGACAGTTACCGTTTTCATGGCAGTACTGTTTGCCTCTCTTCTCTTTGTCATACTTAAATTATTCGCTCGTTATAAAATCAGCAATATCCATGCATTAACATATAATTATTTTACAGCAGGTATTTGTTATACCTTGTATTCAAAGCAAACCTTCAGCTCAATTGCCGGATTTGTGGCAAGCTATTTCCCTTATTATCTTCTGAGTGGATGCTTGTTTATTGGCGTATTTTATCTCACTGCTTTATCATCACAAAAGAATGGAGTTGCTTCAACAACCATTGCCAGCAAAATGTCGTTAGTAATTCCCGCTTTGCTTGCTGTTTACCTGTACAATGAAACTTTCTCTCTGCTTAAAACAATAGGGTTGTTAATGGCACTTTCAGCAGTTTATTTATCAGCTAGGGGAAGTAACCCTGAATCATCAGAATCCGGTTGGAAACTACCGCTATTGGTTTTTGCAGGTGCAGGTTTAGTTGATGCTTCAATCAAATATACACAGCATGTCTTTACTGACAATGCAGGCAGTAGTGGTTTCCTATCGTTAGTATTTTTCTCTGCTGCAATTATTGGCAGTTTTGTTCTTTTATTTAAAAAAAACAAATCCATAGGAGGAAACAAATTCAGCAATATCATTGCAGGAATTATTTTAGGTTTCTTTAATTTTATTTCTCTTTACTATATGATTGCAGCACTTCAGGAATTTCATGAGGACAGTGGTAAAGCATTTATCATAATAAACTCAGGTGTTGTGCTGTTGAACTTTTTACTTTCTGTTATTTTATTTCAAGAAAAGAAAAATACACAAAGCCGTGTTGGTGTTACCCTTGCAGTAGCAGCAATCATTATATTGTCACAATAAATGTTTGAAACAAACTATAAATCAATTATTGGTCACTCTGAAGGTGTTTTCAGAGATAAAGGCAGCAGGTTTCTGGCTTTTGCCTACTATGTTGAAACGGAAAATGAATGTAAATCTGTTCTTGAACGAATAAAAAAAGAGCATCCTAAAGCAAATCATCACTGTTATGCTTATCGCTTAGGGCCTTATAAAAATATTTTCCGCTGGTATGATGACAGGGAGCCATCCAACACTGCCGGTCGCCCCATTTACGCAGTCATTCAATCTAACGACTTAACAAATATTCTTATTGTTGTAGTCCGTTACTTTGGTGGCACTTTACTTGGTGTCCCCGGGTTGATACAGGCCTACAGAAGTGCTGCAGAAGCAGCCATAGAGCAAAACACAATTATTGAAAAAGAAATAGAAGAAGAATACGAGCTTCAAATGTCGTTTGAAGAAATGGCAGAGGTGATGAAAATTGTCAAACAACATAAAGCGACTTTCACTCAAACTTCTACTGCAGACACTTTGACTTTATTAGTAAAAACAAAAAAAACTTTTTCTGATCATTTTCTAAAAGCACTAACGGAAAATTACCTGTTGAAAGAAAAAGTAAAGATAAAAGCGCTCTTCTGAATTTAATACAAATCATATTTAAGCAAGCGACACTCAATAGTTCCATTGTAGAACGGAATGCGAGCTGAAGTTCGCAGCCCTACTTTCTTTGCAAGTGTCAGGTCACCGGTAAAAATAAAACCTGTCTTTCCCTTACATTTTTGTTTGAAGAAATCACCAATTGATTTATAAAGAGCTTCCAAATCCATATTCTCCCCCAATCTTTCACCATAAGGAGGATTAATTACAATAACACCGTTGCCTTCAGGAATTAAAGTTTCTGCAAAATCACATTTATTCATTTCAATAAAAACATCAACTCCGGCACGTTCTGCATTTTCTCGTATGGCCTTAATTGCATAACCATTGTTATCTGTTGCAATGATTGCAGGCATGTTGTCAAAATTACTTTTCAATGCAAGTTCACTGCGAAGCATCTCAAACTTTTTTTTATTAAAGTCGAACAAGTGCATGTATCCGAAATTCGATCTGGACAGCAAAGGCAATTTATTTCCTGCCATCAAAGCTGCTTCAATTGCAAAGGTGCCACTACCACACATGGGATTAATAAACGCACTTTTCTTATCCCATCCTGTTGCTTTTATAATTGCTGCTGCCAGATTTTCTTGCACAGGTGCCTTAAATGGATTCTGACGGTAACCATGTTTGTTTAATTGTTCACCGGAAGTGTCGAGATATACCCATGCTTTATTTTCCTGCCAATGCAGATGAATAACCACCTCACTGCGTAATGGTCCTGAATCGGGACGAATACTATAATGACTTTGAAAAAAATCCACCACTGCATCTTTACATAGTTGATTCAAAAACATACTATTGTTTATTGATGGATGATTAGTTTGAGAAGTAATGGTGATGTACTTTTTCTCCGAAAAATAATCTGACCACCTGATGCGGCTAAGTTTATTATACAATTGTTTCTGGTCTGTTGCAGTAAATTTATCAACCAACCAAAGTACCCTGCTTGCTGTAGTGAGTTGAAAGTTTAACTCCATACAACGTTCAAATGCTGCTTTAATAAACAATCCTGTATAATTTTCATCAAAAGGTTTGTAACCTAAGGCATCCAATTCCTGCTTTAACCAAGGTACAACATGTGGTGCACAACTGATAAAAAATGTCTCCTGACCTTTCATTGAAAGTTTAATTTCGCGCAAAGGTAAGTTTTAGTATAATCAGCATTGAAAAAGTTTAACACCTAATATTAAAAACTCAGCTTAATATATTAAACATTTCATTTTAACGTTGTAATATTGTCTTTGTACTGGCTTAACTTTGCACTAATGACAGAAAATAAAAAACCAAACAATCAGGAACTTATTGCTATGATAAGCCTGCTTGATGATGAAGATGAAACGGTTTACGAATCACTTCTAAGTCACTTTTTGGAAATAGGTAAACCAGCTATTCCTTTGTTAGAAGAAAAATGGAGTCAATCACTTGATGCCCTATTACAAACACGCATTGAAAATATTGTACATAAAATTCAGTTTGAAGCAGTAAAAACAGAATTGACAAACTGGAAAGAACACAATCAAAAGAATTTACTTACCGGTTTAATAGCTATTGCACGTTATCAATATCCCGACTTAGATGAAGACTCCATAAATGTATTTTTTAGCGAAGTCAGAAGACGTGTTTGGGATGACCTTCAACCCAACGACACCCCTTTAGAACAAGTCAGAATTCTTAATCAGGTTCTTTTTGTAGAGTTTGGTTTTAACGGCAATACAGCTAATTTTCACTCACCTCAAAACTCATTTATAAATACAGTAATTGAAAGTAAAAGAGGTAACCCTATTCTATTAAGTGTAATTTATGCAATCGTTGCTCAGGATCTTGACATTCCTGTTTATGGTGTAAATCTGCCTGAACATTTTGTATTATGCTATCAGACATTACATAAAGACAAATTTGCAGAGTATGCTTTTCCTGAAGATAATATATTGTTTTTTATCAATGCATTCAGCCGAGGCTCTGTATTCGGGAAAGATGAAATTGATCTTTATTTGAGGAAACTGAAACTGCCGTCTGATAAAAAATTTATTACACCTTGCAGCAATACAGATATTATCAGACGCATTTTGCACAACTTGAATTTTTCGTTCAACAAATCGGGCCTTACAGAGAAATCTGAGGAAATAGAAATACTTCTTGCTTTACTAGAAAAATAAAACCGCTTCCTGCCAGTTGGGAAGCGGCTAATTCAAATAATATGTAATTACAATACACTTATTCACTAGCAATATAAATATTCAGTTGGTGGAAAAACTATCTATTCAGAAGTAATATTGCATTTTAAAGCAGATGCTTTACCATTAAAAAATCATTTTGGTCTTCATCATCCATCTTAAATATCAGATTGCCTTTCTTAACAAATCCATGTTTTTCATAAAAACGTATTGCTCTATTATTCTTTTCCCACACAGACAACCAAATTGCATCCTGCTT
>JBGARN010000080.1:0-21201 GCA_044230205.1 Bacteroidia bacterium | reverse complement strand
ACGCGCCATGATAGAAGAAAATAAATTTGGCAAAGCAAGTTCAACTGTTGTTATCGAAGAATTTTTAAAAGGTATTGAGTGTTCAGTATTTGTATTGACTGATGGTGTTAGTTATAAAATACTTCCGGCAGCAAAAGACTATAAACGCATTGGTGATGGCGATACTGGTTTAAATACTGGTGGAATGGGCGCGGTTAGTCCTGTTCCCTTTTGCGATGATGCTTTTATCAAAAAAGTTGAAGAACAGATAATTGTACCAACAATAGAAGGTCTGAAAAAAGAAAACATTTCCTATAGTGGTTTTATTTTTATAGGGTTGATGAATGATAACGGAAATCCAAATGTAGTAGAATACAACGTGCGCATGGGTGATCCTGAAACGGAAGTGGTGTTACCAAGAATTAAATCCGACTTACTTGAACTATTTATTGCAGTTGCTCAAAGAAAATTAAACTCGGTTCAATTAGAAATTGATGAGCGTACAGCAGTAACAGTTATGTTAGTAAGTGGCGGATATCCCGGAGATTATAAAAAGGGCAAGACAATTACGGGACTAGAAAAAGTAAAAGATAGTATTGCATTTCATGCAGGAACTGCCACTAATGAAGGGCTATCACCTATTATTACTAATGGCGGCCGTGTAATCTCTGTAACATCTTTTGGTAACAGCATAAAGGAGGCGTGTAACACAAGCTATACTAATATAGCCCAGATAAATTTTGAAGGCATGTATTTCAGAAAAGATATTGGAAACGATTTGATTTAAAAGTTATTTTTAGATTTATCATTTATATATACCCCGCTTACTTTTAATACTTTTTCATTTTAAATTTTCGTAATGATCAATTGCATTATCATAGATGATGATCCGGTTTCGATAAACCTGATGAAACATTTTATTACAAGTACTGAAGGTTTAAATTTTATTGAAGCATTTACAAGTCCTATTGCCGGGGTTAATTACATTCGTAAAAATGCTGCGTCAACCGATCTTATTTTTCTGGATGTGGAAATGCCTGAAATGACAGGCATTGAATTTCTTGAATCATTTAAGGAATTACCACCTGTTATTCTTATTACTTCAAAAGAAAAATATGCAGTAAAAGCTTTTGAACATAAAGTAATACATTTTTTGGTGAAGCCAGTTGAATATGGGAAATTCTTAAAAGCTGTTGAGCGTGTTTTTAAAATCAACGAAGCGCAAAATAACCAGCATCTTGATTACATTTTTATTAAAGAAAATGGTGTTCTTTCAAAAATCATGCACAAGGATATTACCTATTGTGAAGCACTTGGCGACTATGTAAAGATACATTTGAAAGATAAGTCGCATGTGGTTAATTCAACTATGAAAAACCTTGAGGACAAGCTAAAAACTAACAAACAGTTTATGCGCGTGCATCGCTCATACATTATTAACCTGAATTTTCTTGAGAATTTTGATGCCGAAACCTCTATTGTTGCCGGTCATATTATTCCGATAGGAAATAAGTATAAAGCCAATTTACAACTACGTTTAAATATTATCTGATTTTTTTGTCTGCAGTATTTTCTTTTTTAACCTGCCAAAATCCGCTTTAATCGAATTAAGCATTTCTGCCCCTGTTTTGACCGCATCTTTGCATCAAAATAATACAGAAATGAAAAAACAAATTTTAATAATCGAAGATCAGCCTTCAACACGAATGCTGTTAAGTCATTACCTCGGTAATTTTTACCAGGTAATTGAAAAAGCCAGTGCTTATGATGCATTGGACTGGTTAAGCAATGGTAACAAACCTGCTGCAATAATTACGGATATCATGATGCCTGAAATGACAGGGATTGAGTTTCTGAGTCAGGTAAAAAACACAAGAGTTGATGCCCCGCCTGTAATCATGCTCTCAAGTGTTGAAAACAGCTCTGAAAAAATGAAGTGCTTCAGCCTGGGTGCCCGTGACTATGTTGTTAAACCTTTCAATCCTGATGAATTGCGTGCCCGGATTGCCAACGTAATTAAAAACTAATCCATACCACAATAAAAATGAAAACAGAAACATATAAAATAGTTAAACGGGTATTTGATATAACTGCATCACTTGCAGGACTAATCATTACCTCTCCTGTCATAATAGTTGCGTCAATTGCTATCAAACTGGAATCTAAAGGCCCGCTCGTTTATCGTTCCAATCGGGTTGGTCAGAATTATAAAATATTCGGATTGCTTAAGTTCAGAAGCATGTATACTGATGCTGACAAGCAAAGTGATCTGATGAAACAATTGAATCAATATGAAAAGGGTTCGGGTGTTTCAAGTGATTTAGAAGAATGTCCGTTATGCAAAATTTTACAGCGCAATTGTTCCCCTATGCTCGTTAGTGATAAAGAAAGCATTTGCGAAAACCTGCACCTCATGCGCAAAGACAACAATAAAGCTGCTGCATTTTTTAAAATCACCAATGATCCGCGAGTTACAGCTGTAGGTAAATTCTTACGCAAAACCAGTATTGATGAATTGCCTCAATTAATAAATATTCTGAAAGGCGACATGTCATTAATAGGCAATCGTCCGCTGCCGCTTTACGAAGCAGAAAAACTAACAACCGATCATGCCATTGAACGATTTAATGCGCCTTCAGGTTTAACCGGTTTATGGCAAGTTACCAAGCGCGGCAAAGGCGAAGTTTCTGAGCAGGAGCGAATTGATATGGACAAAACATATGCTCGCGAATTTTCATTTAAAACTGATTTCAGGATTTTATTGAAAACATTTCCGGCTTTACTGCAGGAAGAAAATGTATAACTCCATGAAAAAATTGATCCTGTTCATTTTTGTGTTTGTTGGTTTTATTGTAAAAGCACAAATAAATTCTAATACAGTTCCGATGAACATTGCTAACGGTAAGTCCACAGGCAACGATGAATTGATAATACCTCCGTTGGATTCATTGTTTGTTTGGGCAGAAGCACGTTCAGCCACTATTAAGATACAGGATGCATTAATAGAAAAAACAAGTGCGGACACAAGGCGTGTAAAAAAAAGTTGGATGGACGCCATTAAGTTTAATGCTAATGTAAGTAATGGACAATATGGAAATACTATTATAAATGAAACACAAGTTGGATACAGCTATGGTCCGTCCATTTCACTATCACTTTATGATTTAGCAAGTAATCGTGATTTAACCAATGTTTATAAAGCAGAAGAAAAAGTGGCGGCTTTCAAACGCGAAGAAGTAATTTTTGAGTTGCACAAATTCATTACCCTTCTTTATAATAATATTCAATCGGAAAAAAATATTTTAAAAATAAAAAGCGAAGCTGTTAATGCGGCATATGTACATCAGAAAATGGCGGAAAAAGAATTTAACCAGGGTGCGATAGCAGTTGGTGAACTTTCGCGCGTAACTGAAATCTATACCAAAGCACAAACAGAAGTAGAAACAACCATTAACGATCTGAAAAATTACTACATGCAGCTGGAGCAATTTTGCGGCCGGAGATTTAACAATAACTAAAAAATATCACGTGAACTTTATAGAATTTATACAGCTGCTCCTCAGGAATAAAAAATGGATAATTGCATTTCCAGTTATAACGGGTGTTGCCGTATACCTGCTATCGCGCAATATGCCTCATACCTATTCCTCTGATATGGTAATCTACACTGGCATTGCCAGTGGCTACACTTTTGATAGCGATATAGAAGGTAAAATAGATTATCATGAAGCCAATTCAAAATTTGACAACCTGATCAATACCATCACTTCAAAAGAAACACGAAAGATGGTTGCTTTAAGATTGCTTGCAGATTTAATTAATAATCCGCAGGAATTAAACCGGGTTATCTCAAATTCAAAATCAGAGCGCTTAGGCTGGCTAAATGACAGCAGTGCTTTAATAAATGTACGTGGTGCCAATGAAGCTTCAACCATAATAAGTCTTACTGCTCAACTGCAACAGGGAAGCCAAAACCCCTACTACCAGCTACTTTACGGGCAATATGAAAATCCATTCAACCTGAATACCTTAAACAGTATTAAAGCAACCCGAATTGGTTTTAGTGATATGGTTAAAGTTGAATATACTTCTGAAGATGCTCTAATCACAAAAAAAACACTTGACTTATTAGCTGAAGTTTTTTTACAAAAATACAAGGGGATGCGTATTGGAGAAGTAAGCAGTGTTGTAAATTATTTCGAAGAACAAACAGCATTGGCCTTAGCGCGTTTGCAGAAAGCTGAAATAATTTTAAAAAATTTCAGAACCAATAACCGCTTAATCAATTATTATGAACAAACCAAATATATAGCTGACCAGAAAGAAGATTACGATCAGCGTGAATCACAATTGAAAATGGATTTGCAGGGTTATCAGTCAGCATTGGCTAAAGTGGAGAAAAAACTAAACAGCCGAACAATCATCCAGTTAAAAAGTGAGGAAGTGATCAGGGCAAAAAATGATCTCGCTTCACAATATAATTCAATTGGACTTGCCATGGTAAAGGGCGATCAAAACGATTTAGCTAATAATGTCAAGATGGATGAACTCAAAAGACATCTGAAAGAAAATATACAGGGCTTATATGATTTAAATAATTCTACAGAGGGAATACCCGGAAAAAATTTACTGGATGAGTGGTTAGAATTGACAGTTAGTACCGAAGAGGGAATTGCTAAATTAAATGTGCTCGAAAAAAGCAAAGCAGAGTTTGAAAAAATCTATGATCACTTTGCCCCCATGGGTTCTGACTTAAATAAGCTGGAGCGTGATGTTGATGTTGCTGAAAAGGAATATTTAAACCTGCTACACAATTTAAACCAGGCAAAATTACGCGAGCGCAACCTTGTAGTTACTGAAAATATTTCGATAACTGACCCGCCCGATTTGCCTGTTGTGCCTAACTCGTCAAAGCGCCTGTTATTAGTTATTGCAGCTACTTTCAGTTGCTTCATCCTGGTTCTGGTGACAATTTTACTAAAGGAATATCTGGACGACAGCATTTCCAATCCATTACATTTTTTAAAAGTTACCGGAGTTAAAACGGCTACTGCATATGTTAAACCTATAACGGAAAATGCTACAACCGTTGAAAAAATAAACTCTATAAGCAATGAGCGCTGGATGCTTTCATTGATTGATTTAGAGCAGCCAAACAAAATGATTAAAGCACTTGCCGTTCCATTTCACAAATCAAACAGCGATTATAAGCAGATGCTGGTTGATGTAATTTCAGATTTAAAATCACTCGGCAATAACTGGCAAACAGGAGAAGCAGGAAATAAGATTTCAAATGAGAGCAACCATTTACTATTCACCAACACTTCAAAAAAAGAATTGATTAATAAAGAATTGATTAACAATTGCGATATAATTTATCTGTTTATCAATGCAGCACAAAAAATGGATGAGTATCAAATACAATTACTGGAAAACTGGAAACAATTGAACATACCAATGCAGGCCGTAATGGTTGATACTAAAATTAATCATTTGGAAAAATTTCTGGGTGAAATACCAAAGCAAAGAAGCTTTATCCGCAAACGCATTAAAGACATTGTAAGGAGGTACAGCAAATGAGCAAGCGATTAGATATTGTATGCCATGCTTTTCCGAGCTGGCGCGGTGACTATATGAAATCAACAGTACAGTTAATGAAAGAACTTGCACTAAACAACAATGTTCTTTACATTGATTATGCTTATTCATTAAAAGATATTTTAGTTAATAGAGTACACAATAAATTTATTCCGGTTAAACGAATACTAGGTTTTAATGATGCACTGGAAAAAGTGCAACTGGAAAATGGATCATGTATGCATGTACTATCATTACCTCCTGTTATTCCATATAACTGGATCAATAACAAATCCATTTTAAACATAATACAAAGCTTCAATCAAAGTCTAATAAATGGCCGAATAAAATCAGCATTGAAAAAGCTGAATATGAAATCGCCAATGGTGGTAAATGCTTTTAACCCTTTTTTCAATTCCGTTTCGCAACAAGCTTTTAAACAAAAGGCCACTATTTATTACTGCTACGATAATATTGCAGCATCTAACTGGGCTTCAAAACATGGGCAGCGCTTAGAAAACGATTTTGTGAAGCAGGCAGATGCCTTAGTATTTTCATCAGAAGCTTTACAATTTTCTAAAGCTGTTGTTGGAAAAAAATCATTTGTGGTTACCAATGGCGTTGATCTAACTGTTTTTGAAAACGAAATAAAAAAAGGTTTTCCTAAAAACCATTCAGGTGAAATAAATGTCGGTTATGTTGGGAGTATTGATGACAGATTGGATTATGATCTTCTTGAAAAAACAATTTCAGATTTTCCGGAATGGAATTTCCATTTTATTGGAAGAATCACTTCTGCAGAAACTGATAGATTGAAAAGGTTCAGCAACGTAAAATTCTACGGTGCAGTTGATGTAAAACAACTGCCCGGAATGATGAAAAAGTTCAGTGCAGGAATTATTCCTTTTGTAAAAAACGAGTTCACCAAAAATATTTATCCCATGAAAGCCAACGAGTACCTGGCTCTCGGCCTGCCTGTGGTAATGACTGATTTTGCACAACTTAACGACCTTTCACAAATAGTTACCGTATGCAACGAAAATGCTTTTATCAAAAGTCTGAAAGAGGCCATTGAAAATGATTGTACCGAAAAAAAACAATTGCGCCAGCAAACAGCCATAAGCAATAGCTGGAAGAATAAAGCTTCAGCATTTGAAAACATTTTACTTCAGTATGCTTAAGAAATTATTTAGCCCCGTACGCATTAATCATTTATATGCATTGCTGCATCAGTTGCTGATGGCTGCTTACGGATTTGCTTTACTTTTTTTAATGGTCCGACTGATGCCGCAGCAGGAAGTTGGCCGTTGGCTGCTTTTTGTTTCTGCACTTTCAATAAGCGATATGCTGATGCAGGGATTGCTGCAAACCATTGTGGTTAAAGAATCAGCCGCCTGTAAAAATGATGCAGGCATGATGCATCAAATTCAAAACAATGCATTGCTGTTATCCGCTTGTGTGGTTGCATGTATTTCCATTATCACCGTAGGAATTCGATTTGCGTCTGACACCTTTAAACATTCGGTTTTGTTTTTAACCGATTTCACAACTTGGTATCCTGCATTGGGTTTAGTGATGTTGATTTATAATCTGAGTTGGTGGGTTAATACAGGTAAATCAAATTTCCGTACCATACTGATTCAGCGCCTTATTTATTGCGCAGTTTCACTAAGTATCATTCTGGCCGATTATGTAATGCATCAAAGCATAACTTTTAATACGGTGCTGCATATGCTTTTGTTGTAAACGGTTTTAGTTTTCATAATAAATATTTCAGCATCGAAATGATAAAACAGTTTCTGGGTTACGGAAAATTCACCATTGGCACCATGCTTGGCAGCAGCCTTTTACGCAATGCAGATACTTTTATGATTGCAGCCTTTATGAACACAGGTGCGGTGGCTGTTTACACTCTTGCACAAAAAATTATCGAAGTGTTCGAGGTTTTGTTACGCACCGTAGCATCCACTTCCCTCCCTTCGTTACTCCTTTCAAAAAATGATCCGAAAATATTTTCGCAAAAATTATTTATACGAATAGTTGCACTCACCCTTCTGTTTATTCCTGCTGCTTTGCTGCTTTTCTTTTTTGCAAACAATGTAATTCATTTAATCAGCGGCTCCGGTGATTACAATTTGTCTGCACTTATTTTGAAAGTATTTATGCTTTACGTAATTCTGCTACCGGTCGATCGCATGATTGGAGTTGCACTTGAAGCGGCCAATCAACCGCATCTTAATTTAATTAAAATGCTTTTATTGATATCCGTTAATCTTGCAGGAAATTTTATCGCTTTGAATTATTTCAGTTCGCTCTCAGGAGTTGCAGCAGTAAGTAGTGTTGCGCTTAGTACAGGCATCATCACCGGTTTTTGTTTTCTGAATAAAAGCGGTGTGGCAAAACTTTCTGATTTCAGTATTCAGCAATCGTTTTTAAAACTAAAATTTCAATGAAACTTTCATTCATGCAATTGAACAATATTAAAAGTGCGGCCATTGTTACTGCCGCAGCTTTGCTGGTTGCATGGCTGGTTTTAAAAACGGGCTTCGTTTTTCCGCTTGCTCTTATTGGCTGTGCTGTTGTTTTCGTTGTGGGGTTTAAAATCGTCAAAGACATACGCTGGGGGTTTTACATACTTATGGCTGCAAATTTTTTTAGTGTAGGCATTACACGGTATGTTTCATTGCCATTAGGCTTACTCATTGATATTATTTTATTACTGTTATTTATCATTTTCTTTATTAAGGAGTTCAAAAACATTTCATGGAAACCACTTAGCAATCCGGTTTTTATTGCTGTTTCGATATGGATGCTGATCAATATTTTTGAACTGGCAAATCCTGAAGCCCAAAGTTTTGAGGCATGGTTTTATGCCATGCGAGGTGTTGCACTTTATTTCTTCCTGGCACTTTTGGTTGGTTATTTATGCCTGCATCATAAAAAAGATTTCAATTGGTTCATTACACTATGGTTTTTGTTTTCACTAATTGGTACAATTTGGGGAATGAAGCAATTATTCATAGGCCTGGATGCAGGAGAAAAAGCATGGCTTAATGTTCCGGGTAATTTATCCACTCACTTGTTGTTTGGCAAATTGCGTGTATTTTCTTTTTATTCTGACTCAGGCCAGTTTGGTGCATCACAGGCGCACACAGCTGTAGTAGCCAGTATTTTAGCCATTTTCGAAAAATCGCGATCGCGAAAAATATTTTACATTATAACAGCATTGCTTTGCTTTTATGGCATGTTGATTTCAGGCACCCGTGGGGCATTTGCAATTCCTTTGGCAGGATTTTTTACATATCTGATTCTTATTAAAAATTTCAAAATTGTAATTGCAGGGTCTACAGTTTTGGTTATAGTATTTTGTATTTTAAAATTCACATTTATTGGACAGGGTAATCATCAGATTGCAAGGTTACGAAGCTCACTCGATCCGAATGATGCTTCATTGCAGGTTCGTATCACGAATCAAAAAAAACTAATAGAATATTTAAATGTGCATTGGCTTGGTGGTGGAGTAGGTAGTGGCGGCTACTGGGGTCAGCGTTTTAGTCCGAATACATTTTTGGCTAACCTTGCTTTAGATAGCTGGTATGTGCGCATTGCAGCTGAATATGGCTATGTTGGCCTGGTATTATATCTACTGATGCTTTTTTTCATTCTCTATTACTCATTAAAAAAAATAAATGCTCAGCAAAATCCTGAAATAAAAAATCAACTCATGGCTCTCTTCTGCGGGTTAACGGGTATCCTGGTTGCGAGTTATGGCAACCAGGTGTTCGGGCAATTGCCAACAGGTATTATCATTTACTTCTCCATTGTTTTCCTAACCCAAAAAGATTACTACATCAATTCAAAAAATGCAAACACAGTTTCCTAAAGTATCCATTATTACCATTAACTTTAATCAGGCCAATGTTACACGCGAGTGCTTAAACAGCTTGCGCAAAATTACTTACCCTAACGTTGAAATATTTTTAGTGGATAATGCCTCAGCTCCTGAGAACAGAATCCATCAAGACGAATATCCCGAAGTAATTTTTATTCAGAGTGACAAAAATCTTGGCTTTACCGGAGGAAATAACCTTGCTATGAAAGTAGCAACAGGTGATTTTGTTTTATTGCTGAATAACGATACTGAAGTAAGTGCAGGTTTTTTAGAGCCTTTGTTAAAGACTTTTATTGATCATCCTGATGCAGGTATTGTTAGTCCTAAAATAATATTCTTTGACACTGGTAAACTGATTCAATATGCCGGCACTACTGCCATCAATCCATATACCTGCCGTGGTTATACAATTGGCTATAAGGAAACTGATAACGGACAGCATAATGCAGTACGTAAAACAGATTTGGCACACGGTGCCTGTATGTTGATAAAGCGTGAGGTGATTAACAAAATCGGAATGCTACATGACAGGTTTTTTATTTATTATGAAGAATACGACTACTGTGAAATGACTAAGCGTGCCGGCTTTTCAATTTATTACAATGGCTTATCCTGCATTTTTCATAAAGAATCCGTTTCTGTTGGAAAATTATCATCTTTTAAAGCTTATTACATGGCTAAAAACCGTGTATTGTTTGCACGCAGAAATTTTAGCGGATGGAAAAAAGCAATTTCACTCTCCTATTTTTTTGTGCTTGCCTTGCCCAAAAACATTATCTCCGAAGCCCTTGCTGGTCGGTATAAAAACAGCATTGGAATGATTAAAGGTGCATTCAGAAATTTTTCAGAATAATACCGTCCTGATTAAATTCCATTTTAACCCCCCAAAATCCCTTTTCATCGAATATAGCCCTGTATCCCTTAGTTTACAGCGTTTCTTTGTATCATAAATTCAAATAAAATGCTGTTTCAAGTCATACTCTCTGTACTTTTAATCATCTTATTGCTCAATGCACTTTACCTCATTATTTTTTCAGCAGCAGGTGCGGCAACAGGTAAAAAAGATTCAATGAACAGTTCATTGATCAATGCCAAACGACTGTTGGTTTTAATACCGGGATTTAAGGAAGATGCAGTAATTATGAGTTCGGTGCAAAGCGTAATGCAGCAAAATTATCCTTCAGCACTTTTTAAATGCGTGGTACTGGCAGATGCATTTCAACCATCAACTATAGACCAAATACAGAAAACCGGGGCTGAGGTTTTTGAATTGCCCGAAGACGAAAATCGCAATAAGGCTAAATCCATTCAGAAATATTTATCGGCTTTTTATGAAAGATTTGATGCCTGTATTGTACTCGATGCAGATAACTGTATCAATGATAATATGCTTCAAAAAGCTAATAGTTATTTACAAAACGGAGCAAGAATTATCCAGGCAAAGCGTGTTGCAAAAAATGAAAACAACAGCATGTCGCGATTAGATGCTCTAAGCGAAATTATCAATAACCATATTTTCCGTAAGGGACAACGCGCACTTGGATTTTCTGCAAGCCTTATTGGCTCGGGCATGATTATAGAAATGAATTTATTCCGCATGGTAATGGAAAACATGAACGTGATTTCGGGCTTTGATAAAGAAATGGAATTACGGATTCTTAAAAACAACCTGACTATTGAATATGCCGAGGACATTTTGGTTTACGATGAGAAGGTTTCAAATCACCAGGTTTATGTAAACCAACGCAGGCGTTGGACCTATGCGCAGATTTTCTTCCTGAAGAAAAATATCCTGAATGCATTTATGCATCTGGTAAGCAAAGGCAACAGTGACTATTTTAATAAAGTAATTCAATTTGCCTTAATGCCTCGTGTGTTATGCCTGGGATTGAGCTTAATTCTTATCCCTATTGCAGCTTTTGCAGGCATTGTGTATTTTCTTTTATCTCTGCTTATAGCTGCATTAATTGCCACGGCATTGCTTTTAGCTTTAAAATCAGAGTTGAAAATAACTGAACTGTTTACACTATCTAAAAAATTACCCGCTGTATTTACAGGAATGTTAATAGCAGTGGTTACTTCTCAGCAGGCATCAAAAAAGTTTATTCATACACCACATAATATCCAGTAATAAAATGAGAATAGGTATAGAAGCACAACGAATATTTCGCACTAAAAAACATGGAATGGACATTGTTGTGCTTGAACTGATCAAAGCACTACAGTTGGCTGATACGGAGAACCTCTATTACATTTTTGTAAAAAAAGGTGAAGACAACAATTGCTTAAAGGAAACATCAAACTTTAAAATTATTGAAGTGCCCGGTGCATCCTATGCCGATTGGGAACAAGTGTTTTTACCATTGTACGCTAAAAAATACAAGCTTGATGTACTTCACTGCACCAGTAATACTGCCCCTATTTTCTACCGTGGTACCACAATAGTTACACTGCACGATGTAATTTTCCTTGAGCAAAGCCAGCAGACGTCAACCATGAGTTGGTATCAGAACATGGGCCGTATTTATCGTAAGTTAATAGTACCCCTTTCAATAAAAAAAGCATCGCATGTTATTACTGTTTCAGAATATGAGCGTAAACGAATCGGACAAATTTTAAATATCAAAACAGAAAACATAAGTGTTGTTTATAATGCATTTGGTCAACATTTTTCAGCAGTTAAAAATCCAGCACAGATTGATACAGTTAAACACAAGTACAAGCTTCCGGCTAATTACATTTTTTATATTGGTAACACCGATCCTAAAAAAAATATTTTTAATACTATTCGTGCCTACCGCAATTATTATATCAGTGTTGCAGATCCATTGCCTTTGGTTATCGCTGATATTGAGGAAACATTTTTACAAACCGTATTAGAAAAAACCGACACAAAATCGCTTCGTAAAAATATTGTACTTACTGACTACATTTTGAATGCAGACCTGCCTTCAATTTATGCCGGAGCAAGCTTGTTCCTCTATCCGTCATTGCGAGAGAGTTTTGGTATTCCTGTTTTAGAATCAATGGCCAGTGGAACTCCTGTAATAACAAGTAACAATTCAGCATTGCCTGAAGTGGCAGGCGGTGCGGCAGCGCTTGTGGATGCTACGAGCGAAAAAAATATTGCTGAAACAATGGTTCAATTACTTACTGAAATGAACAAAGCAACTGAACTTATTGATAAAGGTTATGCAAGAATTAAAAATTTCAGCTGGAATATTTCAGCAACTAAATTGTTAAACATCTATAAGACTATTTAACTCCCAATGGTTATTCAATTATATCAACAGCAATACGAGCAATGGAAATTGCAGGAAAAGAGCGATACCATTTTTAGTCATGTGCGCTTTGTCTTTGCGGCCATTTCAAAAACATATTCGCTTATGCTGAGTAAATTCTATTTGCGCAATGCAACTACCGGCAACCTAATAATGTGTCGTAAAAAGCCTTCACTTCATATAAAAGGAAAATTACAAATTGGTAATGGTTCGAAAATCTGGTCACAGGTAAACAGGACGCGACTTGCTGTTTTTAAAGATGCAGAATTAATAATAGGCAACAACACTTTTGTGAACGGTGCACGAATTGCGGCAAAAAATAAAATTGTTATTGGCAGTCATGTTCGGATAGCTCCTGAAGTAATTATTATGGATAGCGATTTTCATGATACCACTAATCACGATAGCGAAGGGGCATCATCGCCTGTTATAATTGGTGATCATGTTTGGATTGCGACCCAGGCAATTATATTAAAAGGAGTAAAGATTGGTGAAGGAGCAGTGGTAGCTGCAGGAGCAGTTGTTACAAAAAATGTAGAAGCCTATTCGGTAGTAGCTGGTACTCCGGCAAAAGTTATTAAGTATTTAAATAAGAAATAAAATATGGAAATTATATTTTGGATATCAGTATTATTTATAGCATTTGTTTATGCCGGTTATGGAGTAGTTATCTGGTTAGCAAATAAAATTCTTGGTTCAAAAAACTCCCGTAATCAAGTTGTTGATCAACTTCCAGAAATAGCAATACTAATTGCAGCTTATAATGAAGAAGATATAATCAAAGAAAAGCTGTCCAATACCCTGGGGTTAAACTATCCTAAAGAAAAATTAAAAATTTATGTGATAAGCGATGGCAGTACTGATGAAACTAATCGCATCGTAAAATCATATTCGTCAGTAAACCTGCTGTTTGAACAAAGTCGTAAAGGAAAAACTGCTGCCATCAATCGCGCCATGTCTTATATCAATGAAGAAATAACAGTTTTCACTGATGCCAACGTGATGCTTAATGCTGATGCCTTGTTAGAAATAGTGAAGCATTATGCCAATGAAAAAACAGGTGGAGTATCAGGCGAAAAAAGAGTAATTGCTGCATCAGATGCTTCGGCTGCAGCTACTGAAGGTTTGTATTGGAAATATGAATCGTTCTTAAAAAATGAGGATGCCAAATTAAATTCGCTGGTAGGTGCTGCGGGAGAGCTGTTTTCTATACGAACTGCGTTATTCGAACCGTTGCAGGAAGATACCTTGCTGGATGATTTTATGATATCAATGAGCATTTTACGCAAAGGATTTAAGATAGCATATGAACCAGGTGCCTTTGCAAGTGAAAATCCTTCGCTTAATATTAAAGAAGAATATAAACGTAAGGTTCGTATCAGTGCAGGTGGCTTACAATCTGTTTTACGCCTGCTCTCATTTATCAACCCTGTCAAATATGGATTACTGAGTTTTCAGTATTTCTTTCACCGCTTTTCCAGGTGGATAATTACTCCTATTTTAATTCCGCTGGCATTTATAGCTAATGCTTGCATTGCTACACAATCTGAATTTTATGCAGCAATGCTTTTAGCTCAAATCACATTTCACGTAGCTGCAATACTGGGCTATTATTTTGAACACAAAAACATAAGAATAAAAATTCTTTTCATTGCTTATTATTTCAATTTCATGCACTATTGTATTGTAGCCGGCTGGATAAAATACCTGACAGGTAACCAGCAGACTGCATGGCAAAAAGCTTCGCGGCTTACTGCCAATTAAGTTATTGCTCACCAAAAACATTTTTTTCATCTTTGACTAAAAGTGCTTCGGTTGCGCTAAATTATAGGTTATGTTTGCTTGAGCGTATTAAAATTCGTTTTCAACTTTTAGACTAAATATCATGTACGGAATTGTAAATAAAGCCATCGAAGATCTGGTAAAAGAAAACTTTGGTGAAGAAAAATGGGATGCCATTAAAGAACGCAGCGGAGTGGATGTTGATTTTTTTATAAGTAACGAACCTTATGATGATGATATCACTTACAAACTTGCAGGTGCTGTTGCCGAAGAAATGAATATGACCCTAAGTGCAGTACTTGAAGCTTTTGGAGAGTGGTGGGTGTTACGCACCGGAAAAGAAAAATATGGTGGATTAATGGAAGCTGGCGGCAGCGGACTCCGTGAATTTTTAGTAAACCTGCCTGTGTTTCATAACCGTGTGATGTTAATTTATCCAAAGCTTACTCCTCCTGAATTTAAAGTGAGCGATGCACAGGAGCGAAGTATTAATGTTCATTATTTTTCGAAGCGATTGGGGTTGCAGGACTTTGTAAGAGGCCTGCTTTCCGGATTAGGCAAAATGTACAACACTCCGGCAACTGTTGAGTTGATTCAAAGCAGAGCTGATGGCGGCACTCATGAAATTTTTAAAGTAAGCTGGTAAATGACGAAGCCTGAATTAAAATTTAATATCAATAGGCTATTTCCTTTTTACATTTTAGTTGATAAACAATTGCAGGTTGTTTCAATTGGAAAATCACTTGAAAAAATTTGCACCGCCCGGCCACAACAACACTTTTCAGATTGCTTTATCATCAGAAGACCTGAAACACATATTAGAAGCTTTGAAGACTTTAATATTCTTATCAATCAGCTTGCAGTAGTTGAAATAAAATCGGAACACCCTATTTCATTACGGGGCCAGTTTGAATTTGTTGAAAATCAGGAGTGCTTTTTATTTGTAGGCACTCCATGGCTTGGCTCTATGGACCAGGTTAGGGCGCTTAATCTAACATTGCACGATTTTGCAATTCATGATCCCATGATTGATTTACTGCATGTTTTAAAAACGCAGGAAATTACAACTGATGAAATCAAGCAGCTTCTAAAAAAAGTCAATGAGCAAAAGAATAAATTAAAAGCAGCTAACGAAGAGATACAAAATATTGCGCTTTTCCCTACCCAGAATCCCGATCCGCTTATACGTATAAATTTTAAAGGAGATATTTTAAGAATGAACCCGGCTGCTGAGAAGCTGATGGTTTTTGAATATGAAAATAGTACCTATACCAACGCGGAACTTTTCAAAACCATTGCCCCGTTAATTGATACCAAGCAGGATCGCTGGTTTTTTGAAGCACAATCCAACGGTAATGATTATTCATTTGCCTGTATAAATATGCTGGAATACGGCTACATAAATATGTATGGCCGAAATGTTACCCAGCAAAAGAAAGATCAGCGAGAATTGGAAAGGCTTTCGCTGATTATTCATCAAACTGTAAATGCTGTAATCGTTACAGACAGTAAAGGAAAAGTAGAATGGGTTAATGATGCCTTTACCCGCATTACAGGATACACGTTAGATGAGATGAGAGGGATTACACCGGGTAGTAAATTGCAAGGGCCTAAAACTGATCCGGTCATTGCAGATTACATGCGCACACAGATTAAAAATTCTCAGCCCTTCATTTGCGAAATTTATAATTATAAAAAATCAGGTGAAGGATACTGGTTAAGGATTAACGGCCAACCTATTTTTGATAAGAATGGAAAAGTAGTGCAGTTTTTTGCTATAGAGGAAGATATTACAAAAGAAAAAACAGCGCAAATGCAATTGAATGCGTATGCAAATAGAATGTCAACCCTTATCACCAATTTGCATGCTGGTATTTTACTGGAAAACGATCAAAGAAAAATAGCTTTGGTTAATCAGCAATTTTGCAATCTTTTTAATATACCCGTTACCCCACAGCAATTGATAGGTGTTGATTGTTCACAATCTGCAGAACAATCAAAACATCTTTTTAAAGATCCGGTTGCTTTTGTAAACAGGATTGATAAAATTTTAAAAGACAGGCAACTGTTAACCGGAGATGAACTGGAACTGGTAGACGGAAAATTTTATGAAAGGGATTTTGTACCCCTGTGGAATGAAGATAAATACGATGGCCATTTGTGGATTTACAGGGATATTACGGAAAGCAAGAAGGCAGAGTCCATGCTAAAATTGCAGGAGGAAAAATATCGTTCGATAGTAGAAAAAGCCACAGACATTATTTATAAAGTAAATACTGACGGATATTTCACTTTCGTAAACGAAGTTGCAGAAAGAATTACCGGATATTCAAAAGATGAGCTGCTTAACATGCACTTTTTACAACTAATCCGTGATGATTATAAGAATCAAGCTTTGGAATTTTATTTAAATCAAATTGAAAATAAAACACCTTCCACTTATTTTGAATTTCCATTGATTACCAAAAATGGAAAAGAAATCTGGATGGGGCAGAGTGTACAATATCCAAAAACAGAAGATACTTCCATTCAACTTACAGCACTCGCACTCGACATCGATAAAAGAAAACATGCAGAATTAAATCTGAAAATTCAGGAAGAGAAATACCGGAATATTATTGCCAACATGAATCTGGGTTTGCTTGAAGTGGGATTGGATGATACAATACAGTATGCAAATCAGAGCTTCTGTAAAATGTCAGGTTATACCTATGATGAACTTATTGGTCAAAAAGCGGTTGACCTGTTTATGAATGGCGAAAAAAAAGAGCTCATCATTGAAAAAAATGAATCAAGAAAAGAAGGTGTATCGGATATGTACTCTATTCCGGTTAAGAATAAGAACGGAGAAAGAAGATGGTGGGTAATAAGTGGTGCACCGAGATATAATGACAGCGGCCAGCTAGTGGGCTCAGTTGGAATACACCTTGATATTACTGAGCAAAAATATCTTGAAGAAGAATTAAAAATTGCCAAGTTAAAAGCAGAAGAATCATCAAAGGCCAAAGAATCGTTCTTAGCTACTATGAGCCATGAGATAAGAACACCATTGAATGCAATTATTGGTATTACTGACCTGATGCAATTGGATGTAAAAACACGTAATGATGAGAATATTGATATCCTGAGCTTTTCTTCAAAAACTTTACTGGCATTAATTACTGATATACTTGACCTTTCAAAAATAGATGCCGGTAAAATTGAGCTTGCGTCTAATCCGGTTGATATAAAATTGCTGCTCAAAGGCATTTATCAAATGTTCAGATCTTCATGCGAAGAGAAAAAGGTAGAGTTGATTTTAGCTATAGACCAATCGGTTCCTGATATAATAATTGGAGATGAGCTAAGGCTTTCGCAGATATTAAATAACCTGGTAAGCAATGCAGTAAAGTTTACTGCAAAAGGATATGTAAAAATTAGTGTAAATGCTGATCGTCCACTTGCAAATAAATGCCGGATAAATTTCAAAGTTATTGATTCAGGTATTGGTATTAAGAAAGACAAACTAAAAACCATTTTTGAAGACTTTGAGCAAGCCGACACCAAAATCGTAAGGCAGTTTGGCGGTACCGGACTTGGTCTGAGTATCACAAAAAAATTAATTGATTTACAGGGTGGTGAGATCAATGTGGAAAGCAAGCTCAATATGGGCAGCACTTTTTCTTTTAGTCTTGATTTTATAATTGCAAAATCAGAGCAAAAAGGAAATGAAATTGATAATACCGGAAATCAACTTGTTCAGTTAAAACTGGAAGACAAAAACATTTTAATTGTTGAGGACAATATCGTTAATCAAAAAGTTGCTGTTTCTTATTTAAATCACTGGGGGTTAAAATACGGCATTGCCAACAATGGCCAGGAAGCTCTGGAACAGTTGGCTAAAAAACATTACGACCTTGCTCTAATTGATTTGTTTATGCCGGTGATGGATGGATTTGAAACCATTAAACGAATAAGAAAAAACAAAACTCTTAAGGGCTTTCCGATAATAGCATTAACTGCATCTGCAGAGCTTAGCCTTATGGATAAAGCTATTGAACTTGGCGCAGACAGGTGTATTACCAAACCATTTAATTCGCAGCAACTGCATGATACCATTGTGAGTTTAATTCGGGTTGACAATTACGAAAGGCCAGTAAAACGAAAAACCATTACTGATAAAAAGACATCTTTAGAATTCAAGTTTATTGATCTGAAAAATTTAAATGATGCATCACTTGGCTCACAAAAATTTGTTGCAGAAATGCTTTCAATACTCAGCAATGAAATACCGGATTCTATTAAAACTGCAGAAAATTTATTGAAAGCAGGTAATTGGATTAGTTTTTCAAAAGAGATTCATAAGTTAAAAAACAGTTTGTTGATGCTTGGTATGGAATCACTTCGTAATGACTTGAGATTTATGGAAGAATATTCCAAAAAAAATGAAAAAACTGATGAGGTTGCTGCTACTTTTAAAAGATTGATAGCTACCTGGAAAAAAGCTTTACCTGAAATAGCCAATGCAAAAAAAGAGTGTCATGTGTAACACTCTTTTTTATCATAAATCTTCGGTACTTGTTTTTTAATGCGAATAAATTTTGGCTGCATCTCTGTAACCTGATAAGTTTTTATACCAGTCATTTAATATTGTTCCTCCACTTTGCGACCAGTCCACAAATTTTAAATGTCCATTGTTGATGGCTTTTTTCTCTTGAGGATATGCAAATTCATCAGGCACCAGCAATGCAAAAGGCAAATTGTTTTTGGTTTTATAAAAATTATTCAAACCAATGTTTGTGTTATCCTGTGATGTTCCAAACAGTGCAGCATTAGCCAGCGAGGTGGGCTTATATCCAGCCATATGAACTTCTTTTCCTCTGTTACCATCTACTATAATAAAAGCATTGTAGGGAGCTGTGCCTAACTCTGCCTGCGAACGGGCTGTGGCAAATGTCACATTTAAAGTTACAGTGTCAGGTATCTGATATGGTTTTAAAGGATCAGTGTTCATGGAATTTCCCTGTGCACGATTCACAACCTTATAATCATTGTCAAATGCAATTACAGTTGCCAGGGTTTGGCCTGCTTCAGTTTTATTACCCTGCAGCGAAATATAACCGTCATACATTTCATATCCGCTAACATTGCTTAATGCAGATGGCGGCACATTCATCTGGAAACCATAAGCATGCTTGTAATGAGCTCCGATTGCCCGTATTGCAAACCGGCATTTCATTTCTTTAATTTTATTCTGTGCATTGGTCCATTGCTCAAATTGGTATCCAATTACTAAATCATTAAAATCATAGTCGCCTTTGCCCGGCCATAAATCTTCAAACGAGATAGTTCCAAATGTTTCCGGTGCAGGTAAAAAATTCTTATAAGCCAATGTTGCATCTGTCGGGAATTCATCGTACAAATCAGAAACACCGTCAGTGTCTGTGTCAACTCCGTTGTCTGCTAAAGGCACGCTTTGATTTGAAATAGCAACTACCGGATTTGATTTTGCATAAAAAACAATATCGTTAAAATCATTATCACAACTTGCATAATCACGTGCAATGTCTTCAAATGCTAAATAGTATATTTGATTAACATTGTCATACAACAATACATTATGTTGTTTTAATGATGGGTTAACCTGGGAATTTAAATTTCTGTCTGAAAACAAGCGAAAACTTCCATCACCTACAGCACTGCCATTCCAACCATTAGAAATACATATAAATCCAATACTTGTTCCCGCTGGAAAAACCCCAAGGCTTATCCTATCGCCACTTCGCAAACCTCCACCACTATTGTAATATGAAGCATTTGCAAAAATCACATAGGCTGTATCAATCTGGCCAATGGATGTAGGCGGGTTATTGGTTTGGTACTTATAATAACAAAGTGAATTCTTATAACCTGCACCTTCATGTACAAATGTTACCCAAACTTCTGCCTGTTGTGTAATGTCTAAATCGGTATTTAAATTGGGCTGAAGAAAAGCGGGATGAAATGTTGGCACAGGCTTACCTTCGGGAACTGATGTATTAATAAAATTAAGCATTTGCGCAGTTACAACGTCTTTAGTTGCCATTACATTCGGAACACCCTGACTATTATAAGATGACAGGTATTTATATTTTAATATAGTTGTAGTTTTTTGCCCGGATGCATTTACATTAATCAGATTAGAACTTACATAAGATTCATTGTTTGATACCTGTGCAGGCTTAGCTCCTGTTAAACTTAATGTTACACTATTTCCGCTTACAGGTACAAGAATGTCATTTGGAATACCAATATAATTCGCACTTATAACAACTTCATTTATATCACTGGGTACATTAAATAACCCTTGTGCAAGCCCGGTTTGATCTGTCATCAGTGTATATAACTCTTCTAAAGAATCATTAACAAGTTGATTAATAGTAACTGGAATGCCGGTAATTGGATTACCATCAGGTGCATTTAATTGAATCTGAAAATCAACATCGTTAGTTGTTCGATAGTTAAAATTTGTCGGGGTGATCATTTGATCAAGTGAATCTACAGGCCCATTTATAACTTCACCTGTCGGGGTAAGTTCGTTTTTCCGGCATGCTGATAAGGCAATTAAAACAAACAAAATTGTTGTTAGCTGTTTTATTTTTTTCATCTGAGTGAGCATTTATTAATGCAAAGGTGCTCACCCTATTGGCTTCTAACACTGATTTTCGACCA
>JBGARN010000079.1:0-24005 GCA_044230205.1 Bacteroidia bacterium | reverse complement strand
TAAAACTACTTTTACCAATACTATTATTAAGTCACTTCCAGAAATCAATTTCAAATCTGTGCTGCTTGCTCCAACCGGGCGGGCTGCCAAAGTACTTGCAAACTATACAGGTCGTGAAGCAAGCACCATACACCGCAAAATATATCGTATGGCTCATGACAAAACAGGCAGAGCCATTACATCGCTAAAGGAAAACAAACACACTAACACACTTTTTATAGTTGATGAAGCATCTATGATTGGCAATGCTGAAACCGATTCGGAATCACTTTTTAACCAGGGTAAATTACTTGATGACTTGTTTGAATTTGTTTACTCTGGCAAAAACTGCTATATGATGTTTATTGGCGATACAGCTCAGTTGCCACCGGTTAAATTAATCCTGAGTCCGGCTTTAGATACTTCCTACCTGGGTTTTGAATATAACATGCAGGTATATACGCATGAATTAAAAGATGTAGTAAGGCAGCAAAAAGATTCAGGCATTTTGTTAAATGCCACAGCACTGCGCATACTCATCAGCCGCAGCGAGCAGTTCCCGGTGCTTAAGGCAGCAGGTTTTGATGATGTGCAATGTTTAAATGGCAATGAGATTATGGAGGAGCTTTCAGCAAAGTTCAGCGCTAAGCAAGCTGATGATTCTATAATGATATGCCGCAGCAACAAACAAGCCAACAGGTATAATCAACATATACGCAATGTGATACTCGATCAGCCTGACGAATTAAGCGCTGGTGATCAACTGATGGTTTTAAAAAATAATTACTACTGGCTGGATGAGGACAGCGAAGCCGGCTTTATTGCCAATGGCGATGTAATCCAGGTAAAATCGGTTCTGAATATTGAGGAACAATATGGTTTCAGGTTTGCTGATGCAAGAGTTAAACTTGTTGATTATCCTGATGAACCTGAACTGGATGTAAAATTAATTTTAGACACGTTATATACCGAAACCCCGGCTCTTTCATCAGCCGATAGCCGCAAACTTTGGGACGAAGTGCTTGCAGGATATGAAAAACATAAGAGCATAAAAACACGTATGGAAAAAGTACGCGGCAATGAATTTTTTAATGCATTGCAGGTTAAATTTTCGTATGCCGTTACCTGCCACAAAGCACAAGGCGGGCAATGGAAAAATGTTTTTGTCGACCAGGGTTTTATGACAGATGAATCCTATACCACAGAACATTTGCGATGGCTATATACTGCTGTAAGTCGCGCCACAGAAATGCTCTACTATGTTAATTTTGAAGAGCGGTTTTTCAGGAAATGAAAACAATATGCATTGCATTAAGCAACATCACTGTCCGGATTAATTTTTGAAAGGATGCGCTTATCGAAAGTAAAGGGTTCCTTCTTTATGATCTTTACTTCATTAAACCTGCCATGACCAGGGTTGATGATGTAGTTATAATTCTGTGGCACCACTGCAGAAGGAACACGCATGAGTAAAAATTTTGCATTGCTGATCCACTTTTCTGTGATTTTTTTTAATGCATCGGGCGATGGATCCTGGCTCCACTTGCGTGGCAATGTTTTGACATCAACATTAAACACCGAATCATCGGGCACTTTAATGTGAGCAATTACCAAATCAGGAATTGAAAACCTTATGGGAATGCGTACCAGCATTTCAAGCGTTGCCAGTGCTATGTTGCTGCTGGTGTAAAGCACAGCAGTTCCTTTGTAGTTCCATCTTGCACCGGAAAGCTTAGAGCCTTCGCCCGAAATATCGTCAATAAAATCAGCAGCGCCTATGCGAAACACTTCCATACTTAAACATATATACCGTGCCGTAAGCGGTTTACTTCATCCTGAACCAGTTTAATGCCATAAATGGTGTCGAGCAATTCAATTGGCTTTTTATTTTGAAAAGTGAGGTTCGGATAATTCATCCACCCGTTAAACTTATCGGCACTTTTAAAAAGTCCGATTCCCGATTCATACAATTCAGCAATTAAGATGGTATGCTCGGTTGACTTTTTATCGAGCAGTGTTTTTTCATCGTAACGCTGCAGCGTCCGTTCTGATAAGTTTAGAATATCAGCCGTTTGCTTGCTGGTAAAACCCATCAGCTTTGCAAGATTATCCAGCACCTTTTTGGGCAGGCCTTTACGGATAACTGTTATCAGGTTATATAAATTATCTTCATTAGGCTTCAGAAATTTATCCAGCCCTATCAGCGTAAAAACATCACTTTGCTTTTTAATTGCTATAGCTTTAACAGCAGGTTTGCGCCTTGCCAGTTGTTTTCCCATTGTGTATGTGTCTTAGAAATTTGTCGTAAATATAACGACAATTGTCGGTTATTCAAACTTGGCAATAATTATTTGGTTAAATTGCCTTATCCTCTGCCGTGCATAGCACTTTTGTGTTGCAGGAAACAGGCTCTTTCCGGTTAAAGCATCTTTAATGCAAATGCATTATGATTTACGCTCTTCAGGTACGGGTACTTTATTTCAGTAAGGTACAATCCACAGGCATCAACAGCCTGGCCGGCTGCTTTTCGGTCTTTACTTCTGATGATGTTTTCAAAATCTTTTAATGTAATTCTGCCCTGCCCTAAATGCAGCATCGTACCCACTATTGCGCGAACCATACCTCTTAAAAAACGGTCGGCAGTAATTTTAAATTGTATTAAATCATTTTCATGCTGCCATTTTGCAAAACTGATTTGGCAATTGTTGGTCTTTACCTGTGTATTGGTTTTACTGAAACAACTAAAATCGGTAAAATTAAACAACAGGCTGCAGGCGTCATTCATCGCATCAATATCCAGCGGCTTATTAAAGTATAAAGCTGTGTTTTTCAAAAACGGATTCTTGGTAGTGTAAATAAAGTAATGGTAGGTGCGCTCTGTTGCATCAAACCGGGCATGAGCAGTTGCATCAACCGGATGCAAATCGAGAATATTAATATCGCACGGTAAAATTCCGTTCAGCGAAAAAATAAATTTCTCTTTTGCATCAATTTTTTGTTCGGAATCAAAGTGTGCAAAAAACTGCGTGGCATGCACGCCTGTATCTGTGCGGCCACAGCCAACAGTGTTAACATGATGCTGCAGCAAAACCGAAAGTGCTTCATCCACTTTTTGCTGCACAGCCACAGCATTATCCTGCACCTGCCAGCCGGCATAGTTGGTTCCTTTATACTGTAACTCTAAAAAGTAACGCATTATAACAGTGATGATAACAACAGGTGCAATTGCACGAAACTATTCAATTTATTTATTGAAACAACCGTGTTCATTCAATCAGATAAATGAAACGAATTCCGCGTTGTTGGAAGGGACTTGCCTGCCGCAAACAGGTTCCCAAAACTGCCAAGCACAACTAATGCGTATCAATTAACAACCGCTGAAAACAATTATCATTATATTTCGGGGTAATTAATTCAACCGTAATTAAAATTGACAGATGAACGGGTATAAACATCCCGATAGCTATTGGAACCTATCCATATCAGCACAGCACAACCGCGCAAGTGTGGACACCTTGCGACAGCGTCAAGGGGGGCTTTGCCAGAGCGGGTTTAGTATGTTTCAAAAAGTCATAGTATTTTTATTTTTAATAGGTCTGTCTATCATTTCCTCAGCCCAAATAACTTTTCAGAAAGTTTACAATGGAATTTATTCTTCTGGTGAAACTCCTTATAGTTTAAAACAAACCAATGATGGGGGTTTTATAATTGCTACAGCATATAAGGGTTCGGGAGCATCAGATGCTTATCTCATCAAAACAAATTATTTGGGTGACACCTTATGGTGCAGAACTTATGGCGGTGTAAATAATGATTACGCAAGCATCGTTATTGAAACAAATGACAGCGGTTATGTTTTTGCAGGTTCGTCTTATTTTTCAGCCGGTGTGCCCAATTACCGGATGTATGTTGTTAAGACTAACTCAAACGGTGATACATTATGGACAAGGGCTTACCATCGGCAAATCTCTTCCTACAAAAATATTGCAAAGTCAATTAAGCAAACAATGGATGGGGGTTATATTATTGCTGGCATTTCAAGCAATGCAATTAATTCATCATCGGGCAATGATATCTGGATTGTAAAAATTGATTCAGTTGGAAATACACTATGGTCAAAAATTTATGATCTTACAGGTTATGATGAGGTGGGTTCAATTCAACAAACTTATGATGGCGGATATATACTTACCGGATCGTTAGGAATATCAGGTAATGCTTTTTATTTACTCAAAACCGATTCGGCCGGTGCTACACTATGGCTTAAATATTTTGAAGCTCCGGCTTATCAATATTCTTATTCGGTATTGCAAACAACTGACAGTGGTTACATTATGTGTGGCAGCACCAATGCTTTTGTGCTTAATTTTTTAACTCATCCTTTTCTTATTAAAACTAACAGCAGTGGTGATACACTTTGGACTAAGTGGTACGATACACCTATCAATGTTCTTAATGTTATAGCACACGTTAACAAAACCTATGACGGAGGATTTATTATAGGTACCACCATGATTGCAGGTAGTTATGCCTATAATATTGGACTTATAAAAACTGACTCAGCCGGAGAACCCTTATGGGTTAAAACTTATGGAGGAACAAATTACGAGTATGGATATGATATTTTGCAAACACAAGACAGTGGTTATGCTGCTGTCGGTTATACTACTAATGGCACTCCCTTTCAATATCCTTTTTTCGTAAAAATTAATGCCAATGGAAACAGCAATTGTACAGAAATGTTTATTCCCTTTGCTTCCGCAACAGCACCTTTTAATATTAAAGACACCATCTTCAATTCCAGTTCAGGTGTACTTACTTCTCCTGTAACTACAATTTTAGGAAGTCATGGAATTGATTCAACTTTATGTTTTTCGTTTGGTATAAATGACACTCCTGCAATGGATCATTTTTTAATGTATCCTAATCCTTCCAGCACAGTTTTAAATATTCAGCTACCGACAACCCAAACCGCTAAACAAATTGTGGCGTATGATATGCAAGGGAGGCAGGTGTTGCGGAGTGATGAGGTGAATACTTATCCGCTGCAGTTGGATGTTAGCGGATTGACTAAGGGCGTATATATTGTGAGGGTTGTTTGCAGCAATAGTGTTTTTAATGCGAGAGTTGTTATTGAATGAGATGAGCATGGGGTTTAGAATTTTGAATGATTTAAAAATGAGAGGTGAACTGGTACAACCAATTCGTTACTATATCATCACAGCACAACCGCGCAAGTCGGGAGACTTGCTTTTCATAAATCACGGTGGGCTTTGCATAGAGCGGTGGCTTTTCCAGAGCGAGGAGTATATAAACTTACTGTATGATGGAGGAGGATTTTAATAGGTTTGTGCAATCGAAAATTAATATTTTTTTAAAATATGTATTTTTTGTTTTTCAAGTGATGCTAATGAAAACACAGGCGTCACGTACATCTGATAAAAAAGAGATTTAAAACGGATATAAGTTTTGGATTGAGCACGAAATAAATTAGAATATAATATAGGATTCATACAGCAATAAAGAAATTAAGAAATAGAGAAAAATGTAGCGGGCAATTTAAGCGATGTTAAATTGCAACTTTGATTTGTTTTATCTTTATAAAAAAGTAAAAAACGATAGAGAAAATGAATAAATCAATGGCTATAGTGATACGATACGTTTGATTAAAGAAGTTAATTTTCGAAAGGAAAGATTATATTGCATCTGATGGAGGGAACAATCATCAGTTTACCAATTGAAAAATTTCCGGAAATTGAAAAACTGACTGCTTCTCAAAAAGCGAAAGTATAAAACGCTTGCAGGTATAGGACTTATGTCTGATGATTGTGATGCAGTGTTTTATGTATCGATTTTCCTGGGAAAAACTTTTTCAGTTGAGTCTTTACCTGCAATTAAAAAACCGGTTAAGAGTTATGCTGTATCCCCTGCCCTAACGAGCCTAGAGTAAAATACAAGAAAAGTTAGACCCCCAAATGCAATCTAGAACGAATAATTTTCTGCCACCACTAAAAAATAAAATCCACTTTAGCGAGCTTGTAAATCGCGGGAGCAGGATTTAATTATTCTTCAACCCGCTAACTTTTTCAAAAACTCATTTTCTTCCGTTCAGCTGAAAGCATGTGTATTGAAAATCGGGAACATCATCTTGCCTTTGGACAAACGCTTTTCATCCTTCTACGATGGCCTCATTAAACGATGGATCGGATGATACTGCCTGCATAATGTTGCGGCTAAAGAAAAGAAATACCAGGTTTTGTCCATCAATTTCGAGATGCAGGTTAAATGCATTGCTTCCTTTTTATTTACAATCTCACAATTGCCCCTTCGTGTAACGCCCCACAGGATTTTTAAAATAAATCCTACACCAATATTGCCAATGGAACGGTATGATTTGAGGCATTGTTCCATTTCATTTTCACATCAAATAAGCGGGTGCTTTAGTTCGCCAGTACTTTTTTCAAACTGCCCGATTGTGCAATTTCTCCGCTTGCTTTAGCCCATTTTTCCTTGCCTATCAGCAGGTTCATGGCTTTGTTATACAACACGCTTAAATCGTTGGTGGGCTTCAGGTTAGGGTAGCTTAATAAAACTTCGCCCATGGTTTTAAGTGCATCTTCGTTAAAAGGAAAATCACAGTCGATAGCCATTTGCATATCCGTTGAATCAAGATTCATGTTATTGGAAACACTGCCTGCATAGGTGGCTTTAAACTGCCCGAAGTTGGTGCCCAGGTTTTGTAACCTTCGGCATAAACGCGGCACTGCTGATCGTTAAGGCTGATGTAATTGCCCACCGAATCGGAACCGTTTATGGTATCGCTTACAATGCGATACTCTTTCGATTTATTATCATATGGCAAGCAAACCGTTTACAGCAACAATTTCCTGGTCGGTGTTTTTAATTTTAGGCGACAGGAATGTTGCATATACACACGATGAAGTATCGCTTGCAGCAGTTACATATATACCGGCTGTTAGTTTCTCGCGTGTTTCATTAACCGGGTTAACAATGGAGATATGCAACTTTTCGGGATTAATTTCAGAAGCAAAGCTGAACTAGTTGCGTTCAATTTTTTCGCAGGCATGGTTAACCATTACTAAACCGTCAAAATTTAAAACTTATGCTGTGCAAGTATTTTCACCTTTCCTTTAAACATGGTGTTAGGCGAAATGGTAAAATTGCTGGTAATTTCACCCGTGGCATAGGTATGTTGTGCCGTATCAATTGCAATCCTG
This sequence comes from Bacteroidia bacterium, assembly GCA_044230205.1. Classification (GTDB taxonomy): domain Bacteria; phylum Bacteroidota; class Bacteroidia; order AKYH767-A; family OLB10; genus JAEUTH01. Next base: position 16,788 of record JBGARN010000079.1, on the reverse strand, counting down.
TCCAGATGTAACAGGTGTTTCACTTTGGCCTGATCCGTATATTCATAATCACCGGTACCTTCATAACGTTTGCGGCTCATAATTTCAATGGCTGCATTTACAATGGTATGATAGCGGTTGGCTGTTGTATCAGCAATAACAATTGCATTCATCAGTTTTTGAATATGTGCGCCCCGCTCAACAGTAAATATCACCGCTATCGGGCATAATGGAAGCATCGGCAATCAGAATTTCTTTGACCTTTTTTGCCTTTATCGGGTAATCGCTGAGGTTATAGCGCGCTGATGGCGAAAAGAAACGCACCGAATCCTGCAACGGGTGAGTAGAAACAAATTCAGAACCGAGCTTGTTGGTTTCAGGCGAATTAAATTCAACTCGCGCGGAAGTATAAACCATTTGAACTGCTCAATAAAAGTCATGTATTGATTTACAGGAAAATCAATTTTGATTTTCCGGCATTTGATTTAAAGCTTCCTGTTTTTATTCAGCAGGTCGATAGAGTTGAAATTTTTTGCATTGATAGCATACACCGTTGAGTCACATCCTTCGCAGCCTGAACTCGGCAGTATCAGCACCAAAAAGGTGCTTTGCTGAAAACGAAAGTCGTTTGAAACCAATTGTGCATCAAAGAAAGCAGCTGTTCCATAACCTCCAAGCCCTTTTGGTGTTAACCTCAGGTTTCCGTCTAATGCCACCTGCTGTTCATACAATGTAAAATCTTTATCCTTCTTTTTTATGTCCATGTAATCTTTGCGGGGCTCAAAATCCACAAGCACATCAGTGGCTTTTACTTCAGGGAAAGCAACAGTTCCGATAGTTTTCTTTTCAATAGAAAACGAATCGGCTTCGGCCAGTGTTGAATCAGGGAAGAAAATTATTTTATCACTTTTTGTAATTGAACTCAGGTAACGTATTTCACCATCGCCTTCCAGTCCGTTATTGCTCAACCTGATTTTGTTATTAAAGGTGGCCTTGCCTCCGTACATTGGCAAACCTTCGGCAGTAGTTTCTTTTGTAAACCCAAGTGAATAATCAGGTTGCAGCATCAGCGTTTCGCGCGAGTCGGGAAAAATGTTGGAAACAAAGTTACCGTCAAACTTTATACTTGAGCCTAACAGATAATCAGCACTGTCTATAATAAAAGGATCAGTTTTGAAATAAAATTTATCGCGGTTATAAACTCCATCTTTTATATCAGGCGAATCGTAATATAAATAGGCGTTGGTGGTTGCGGTAAACAGCGGGTAGGCATAGCCGGGCTTTAAGCCCGATTTATTGCTGAGCGAATCGATTAAAAGATTACCCGATAAATTTTGCAGTACATTTTTTACACGAGCCATTTTTACATTGCCCCGCTCGTCAATCGAATCAGAAGGAACGCGCATGCGCAGCGAGTCAATGTCTTTCATATCAAACTTAAATTCATCGTACCTGAAATCGAAATTCTGCCCGTAAAAATCAAGTCGCCCTGCATGCACTTTTCCGTTAAAACTGAAATCGCGGTTTTTGTGAAGAATAATTTCCTGGCTATCGGGCACTACATACACATTTTGCGAATCGCTTATTTGTATGTTCGAAATGCCACGTATGCGAATATCAAAATTGAGCAGATTGATGGTAGCGTTGGGCATTCCCGAAATCTGTGATTCCCATAAAAGAGATTCGTAATCGGTTTTACCTGTCCATGCTTTCAGGTAATAGTATAACTTGTCTTTTATAACAGCAGCATCGGTTTTAAAGTCGAAGCTTACAAAACCGGCATTAGAAAGTGTAATGAGTAACGAACGCACCTGGTCATCGGCCATACGCATTTCCTGAGCAAGCGCTTTGGTACTTATTACATTGGTGCTGTATTTCTGCGAAAATTTTTTCAGTGTATATAAAGGCGTTTCATCTGCTATCCCCTGTATTTTCTGGTAGCGCTGCATGCGATAGTAGTTATCTGATTCAAAACGCAGCTTGCTTTCTCCTTCACCAACCGTCATTTTAATATCCATCAGCGGATCGGTTATCTTCCAGCTTAATTCATCAAAATACATTTCAACATTGTGCCACGAATCGAAAAAAGGGCTTTGCTGTGCGCCACGGATATCACGGTAAAGGGTCAGTTTTTTATCGGCATACACATACTTGAAATTAACACCCGGGTGTGTGATGGAATCATTTTGCCAGATAATAGCTATGGCGGCATTTTCAGAACTTACTCGCTCAGGCCTTACTGTAAAGCTTTTTGCTGTGGCAATTAAAAATGGTTTACCCTCGCGCATAAATATGAGCGAAGCATCCTGCATATCATTTCCTCCGCCAATCATTTTATTGCCATGCAATGCAAAGCCACCCCGGTATTGAGCATCCTTAATCAGGTTTTTAATATCAAGTGTTTGCTGGTAACTGGTAAAGCGCGGCCATGATGCATTTTCAGGTGTTACATTGCTCAGTATGCGATCGCTGTACTGGCCTGCAAGCGGACCACTAAAATATTTCGGATAATAAAAAGTAACTGAATCAATGGTATAATCACTACCGGTAACATCTATCGTATAGGTATTAATCATTGCATAGGCTTCAGCTTCTGTAAGACCGCCCCTGGCCCAGTTTACCCTGCCGCCCTTACCAATAATTTTTCTAAGATTGGGATAATAAACACATTGGGTGTTGTAGATAACCGATGAATCGTTTTTGGCAAGGCAGGTTAAATTCATTGAGGGAAAAACAACCTTGGGGATACTGTCGAACTCAAATGAATATTTGTTGCTGCCGGCAATCCATATTACAGATGATGATTCATAAATTTCATTTTTTGCAAAAAGCACATAGCAGTTTTCTATATAATCACTCAGCTTCTTTGAAGTATTGCTTAGGGCTTTTTCCAAACTCAAATGCCAGTTTTTAAAACTCTCAGTTGACTGCCCGCTGTTAGCAAAACCGATTAAAGCATTCAGGTAATTGGCAAAATCAGGAAAGGGTTTCATCCGTTTGCGCAACATGTCATTCGAAAATTCATAAATTGTATTCTGTTGTGCAGCATTAAATTTACCGGCTTGCCATACCGGTAAAAATTTGTCCATCAAATCTTCGGCATCTTTCTTAATACTGCTTTCTAAAAAAGCCTGCATTTCCTTTGGAAATAACACAGGGTCTGAACTGAATTTTTTAGGCGCTTGTGCGGAGCAATCCGTTACAGGCCATAAAGCACTAACAATGATTATAATGATGAGAAACTTGAATTTCATCGAAGGAGTTTGAAATAAAATGCGCAATGGGAGATTATTTTAACGTGGGCGAAAAGTAATAATTGTGCATTAACTGATTAGCAACATCTGTTAAAAGATATGAGCAAATAATAACCGTTAACTGATTATAATTTTGAAAATACAGCAGCGCACCAGTTATTCTTAATAAGGCTTTCCTTGTATTGCAAAAAGTGCATTTCAAATTCAGGTTTGATAATTGCAAAATCTTCCTCATAAAATCCACTGATAAAAAGCATTCCACCCCGATTGATTGCAGAAGTGTATTTTGAAACATCATTCAGCAGAATATTCCGGTTGATGTTGGCTAAAATGATATCAAATGTTCTGCCTTTAATTGTATCGGCATCACCAAGTAAAACGCTGATATGCTGCGTTTGATTACGCAGCAGGTTTGTTGCAGTATTACGAACACAATTTTCATCGTAGTCAATTGCAAGGATCATTGCTGCGCCAAGCTTTTCAGCCATTATTGCAAGTATGCCTGTGCCGCAGCCCATATCACAAACTGATTTACCGGCAAAATCATAATTAAGCATCAGCTCAATCATTGAAGCTGTAGTTTCATGATGCCCGGTTCCGAAACTCATTTCGGGTTGTATGTTGATTTGATATTTGAATTGCTGCTGTGCCGGATGAAAATCGGCATGCACATATACATCAGTTCCGATAATAACCGGTTTAAAGTTGGACTCCCATTCAACATTCCAGTTTTGCTCTTCAATTAACTGAACCGTGTAGCTGATATTATCATCATCCGTTAAATCGAGCTGATCTAATTTTTCTCTATCAAAATTATTTTGCCGGATGTAGGCTTTAAAACCGTTTTCATTTTCTTCGAACATTTCATAATCCAGTTCACCAAGTTTTGCAATCAGAATTTCAGAAAGCAGGTTGATGTTTTCTTTAATGATAAAATTTAACTCGATGTAATTCACTTTCTGTTTGATTTTTGATTTTCAATAGCTACCGTGATGAAGAGAAAAGCTTATATGTTTGTGCCCTGAAATGTACTAAAACGATATAGGGTACTTAGCCTTGTGCGGCTTTCGTTATTTATTTCAAAACCAGCCTGAACTTTTTTTCTTTGATGACCTGGTACTTCCAACACCCAGGGCACCCAGCAAACTTCGGGTTAATATAGTGGCTGCAGTGCGCATTGCTTGTTTGCCAGCACTGCTGTTAACCATACTTTCAATTACCGAGGGTTCCTCTTTTTGCTTTTTTGCCTGCTGTTTAATTTCAACTTCTTTTTGCTGCTCTTCGGCATGTGCCTGCAATTTTTTGCTGAGTATTTCAAAAGCGCTTTCGCGATCTAATTCCTCATTGTACTTCTTTGCTAATGCTGATTTTGCAACATTGTCGTCAATTTCCTGGGGACTTAAAATGTCCATCCGCGATTGTGGCGGAAACATCATGCAATGCACCAATGGCGTTGGGTTTCCTTTTTCATTAAGCACAGTAACCAAAGCTTCACCTATTCCAAGATTGGTAAGTAAATCGTCTGTTTTGTAAAACCCGCTTTCAGGATAATTTTCGGCTGTAGATTTTATTGCCTTGCGATCCTGGGCAGTAAATGCACGAAGCGAATGTTGCACCTTCATGCCCAGCTGGCTTAAAATAGCTGCTGGAACATCAGTAGGAATCTGGGTTATGAAAAATATACCAACTCCCTTTGAACGGATAAGTTTAATCATAGTTTCAATTTGGTCGAGCAATGCTTTTGATGCTTCATCAAAAATAAGATGTGCTTCGTCAATAAAAATGCAAAGCTTTGGCGCATCAGCATCACCCACCTCAGGAAAAGTGGCATACACTTCTGCCATTAGGCTCAGCATAAAAGTTGAAAACAATTTAGGTTTGCTCTGCAAATCGGTTAAGCGAATGATATTTAACGTACCATATCCGTTTTCATCAATTCGCATTAAATCTTCTACTTCAAACGACCGCTCACCAAAAAACAGCTCGGCACCTTGCTGTTCAATTTCAATAATTTTTCTCAGGATGATTGAAGCTGTTGAAGTGCTGATGGCACCGTACTCGCTCTTTATTTCTTGCTTGCCTTCGTTGGTTAAAAACTGCAATGTTTTTTTAAAGTCTTTTAAATCAAGCAAAGCCAGTCCTTTGTCATCGCAGTATTTAAAGATAAGCGAAACAACACCTGCCTGAGTATCATTCAATTCTAAAATTTTTGAAAAAAGTACAGGGCCAAATTCAGAAACCGTTGCCCTGAGGCGCGTGCCTTTTTCATTGGATATCGTCATTAATTCAACAGGATACTGTTGAGGTTTCCATGACAGGCCAATCTTGCCCATGCGCTCTTCTATCTTTGAGTTTGATGTTCCCGGTTGTGCTAATCCGCTTAAGTCGCCCTTTATATCCATAAGCAAACTTGAAACACCTTTTTCAGCAAGGGCTTCTGCAATTCGCTGTAATGTTTTTGTTTTTCCTGTTCCTGTTGCTCCGGCAATTAAGCCATGGCGATTAAAAGTTTTAAGCGGAGCATTGATAATTGTACCGGTAATAGCATTGCCATCAAGCATGGCACCTCCTAGAATTATTGAATCACCCTTAAAAGTATAGCCCTCGGTAATTGCAACTTTAAATTCTTCAGTGTTTGACATAGCTTGAAAGATTAATACCTGCGAAATAATAAAAACACTGAGAATATTTTTAGCAGCATCGAAATATTAAAAGCAAAAAGCCCCGAAGGAATAAACCTCCGGGGCTAACCCTATAATAATTAACAATTACTTTGTTGCAGCAGAATCAACCATTGCACCAGCAGCAGCAGCAGCAGTATCTACAGCAGCAGTTGTAGCAGCAGCAGCAGAGTCAACCATTGCACCAGCAGCTTCAGTAGCTACAGCAGCACTTGAGTCAACAGCTTCAGTTGTTTCAGCAGTTTTGTTTGATGAGCAAGCAACAGTAGCAGTTAAAGCAACAGCTACAGCGATTAATTTGAATGAATTTTTCATTTTTGTTGTTATATTTTTAACGTTAAACATGCCATTAATACCCTTAAGCGCGTTTAGTAACCCTCATTTTTTAAAAATTTTTTGAAATATTCATAACTAATTGAAATACAATACTTAAAATTAAAGCTGCCCGAGCCATTTTAGATTAATTACTGCCTTCGAGCGACTTTCATGAAGCAAAAAAACTGCTTCCTGATAAATAAATGCAGCTATGTGCCCATGGATTGGGTTACTTTTGGCCGCAACAGGTATTAATAACTAGCTAAAGCATTTGTGACCTACAGCGATATTGAAATAATTGAAGGAATAAGACAACATGATAAAGCTGTGTTGCAGGCGTTTTACAAACAGTACTTCGGCACTATTCATCATTTTATAATTCAAAACGGAGGTGATGAACAGGAAGCCAAAGACATTTATCAGGACGGGGTTATAGTTCTTTATGAAAAAATAAAAAACAATAATCTTGAACTAAGCAGTTCTTTAAAAACATTTCTTTATTCCATCTGTCGGAACCTGTGGCTTAAACAGCTTGAACGAAAAGAACGATATGTAGGCAAGATTGAAGAACAGGAAGAATTTATAAGGGTTGAAGAAGAAGAGGTGAAGGATTGGGAATCAGAAAAAATTAAGGTTTTACAAATGAAGGAAGCATTGATGCGATTGGGGGAGCCTTGCAAGTCATTAATAACTGATTTTTATATTAATGATTTAAACATGCAGGCCATGACGGAAAAGTTTGGCTATACTAATGCTGACAATACAAAAAATCAGAAATACAAATGCATGAACAGGCTTAAAAAGTATTTTTTTGAGCTTTACAGAAGATAAAAAATTGAAAAATAATTGCCATGAATTTAGATGAATCAATAGTTGAGAAGGCAGAGCGATACATAAAAGGACAAATGTCCGGTGATGAACAATTGCAGTTTGAAAATAAAATTAAAAACGATACTGCATATGCCCAGGCAGTAAATGAATACCTGGAGTTTTACAGTTCATTTGATCAATTCGTATCACGCGAAAAAATGAAGAGTGAACTGAATGCAATTCATGAGAGTATGATTGAGCAGCAGCATAAGGAAATTAATGCAGCTACTGAAACCGGAAAAGTAATTCGCCTGTTCAGAAAAAACCTTAGACTGATAGGAGTTGCTGCTTCAGTTGCCGTTATAAGTATTCTTGGTACTGCTCTGGTTATTTCAAAGTACTATGAATCACAATCGAGAAGAGGTTATAAGGCATTGGTTAATGATGTTGCGCAGATTAAAAAATCGCAACGCGTAATCAATAACCGTATCAATTCCATAACATCAGCAACACAGAAGAAAGCGGCAGTTGCCGGTATTTACAGTGGTACAAGTTTCTTAATTACGCCTAACGGTTACTTAATTACCAGTTTACACATAGTAAAGGATGCCAATAATATTGAAGTGGTTAATGACGGCTACGCTTACAGTGCAGAAATAGTTGCCAGAAACTCATCATGCGATTTTGCATTGCTTAAGATTAAGGATAGCTCATATGAAGCTCCAAAGACAATCCCTTACCAGTTTTTTTCTAACCAGGCCGAAATGGGACAAAAAGTATTCACTTTAGGCTATCCCCGTGCTGACCTGGTATATGGTGAAGGTTCTGTAAGTTCCTTAACCGGTTATCTTGATGACACGATCGCCTACCAGGTTTCGGTTCCGCTTAACCCGGGTAATAGTGGTGGCCCGCTCTTTGACGAGAAAGGAAGCATTATTGGTGTAATCAGTGGTAAGCAAATGCGTTCAGATGCTGCATCATTCGCTATAAAATCATCTTATATTGTTGAAGCATTAAAAACTGTTAATGATTCAGATTTTGCAAAAAGCAATATCAACAATGCAAAGAACCTGCTGGCAAAACAATCAAGAGTTCAGCAATTAAAAACACTAAAGCCCTATATATACGAAGTACGCGTAATCAATTAATTTTTTTGAGTACAATTCAAAAACAAAAAAGCCGGATTGAATCCGGCTTTTTTGTTTGCTATCAGAGATTTTTTGTTTTCTCCTTATGCTTGGTAAGCTGTCTTCGTAACGCATCAACAGCTGAATCCGTGGCTTCTTCAAAAGTAGTGCATTGCTCTTTAGCGAAAAGAATTTTACCGGGAGTATGCAACCTAATTTCGGTAATTTTATTTTTTGTACTATCAGATTTATCAAGTCTCAGAAAGACTTCGCCATCCAAAATACCTTCATAGATATTTAACAGCTTGTCAACTTTCTCATTAATGAACGTAATGAGTTTCTTGTCGGCATCAAAATGAATACTTTGCACTTTTAATTTCATAGCTAAATAAATTATAGAGTTAAAATACTTGAGAAATATAGTTTATTAAACAAAACTCTTAAATGATAATAATTAGTAATTACTAAGTAATTCTTGATTTTTAACCTTTTGGGTGCGCCTGGCGGTGCGCGTTTTTAAGTTTTTCAATTGTGTTATGAGTATAAACCTGTGTGGCTGCAAGACTTGAGTGACCTAACAGTTCTTTTACCGCATTGATATCTGCACCATTTTCGAGCATGTGAGTGGCAAAGGTATGACGCAATACATGCGGGCTGCGTTTACTTGCTGTAGATACTTTACCTATTTGTTCCTTTACAACCCTATAAACAAGCTTTTGATAAACAGGTTTGCCATTTTTGCAAATAAACAACTTACCGTGATCTGCCAGCTTCATAATGCTTAAAAGTTCAGAACGTGACTTAATATAAGCTGAAAGCATCTCGGCTAACGGTGTTGAATATGGAATAATTCTCTCCTTATTTCTTTTTCCCAGTACCTTCATTTTACACGAACTGGTATCAAAATCTGAAAGAGACAGGTTTACCAGTTCTGATAAACGAATACCTGAATTATAGAATAAATCAATTATTAAATTGTCCCGAACAGCTGTAAAGTCATCACCGGGAATGTCCTCACTTAATAATTTTTGCATTTTAGGTTTATCAATAAACACGGGAAGCCTTTTACCTGCCTTTGGGGAAACTATTTTCGACATTGGACTCTGACTAATGAGCTTTTGTTTCAGCAGGAATTTGTAAAATGATTTTAGTACAGATATTTTTCGATTTACTGAGCGACTACCCACACCTTGCTCAATTTGATTTACCATCCATGACCTGATGATGTGGTGATTGGCTGAAGATAAATCATCAATGGAATAATTACTCTTAACAAAATCTTTGAATTGAGTTAAATCAGTTTCATATGCAATAATTGTATGTAAGGAGTACCTCTTTTCAAACTGAAGAAAATTCAAAAATTTCTTATCAATCATAAACCCTTTTCAACAATTAAATAAAGATAAAGATACAACACTTGAAAATTAAAAAGTAGAACTTTTTAGCAAATATTTAGTCGCTTCGTGAAATTTGGTTTTCAAAGTCACATGTTAAAACCAAGCTTAAGCAGGAAGCTGATTCAGATAATTGCCTCAATAGCTAAAACTAAAGCTAATTTCATTGTAATAACTTTAGCGTATAACAACGGTAGTTGCAGGTTACTCTTACAAGTTTTATCTGCCTGGAATCGTTGGCTGGTAATGACAATTGATAAGAATTGATGCCTGGCGTTGAAAGCTGATTATTGAGTACTTCTAATTTTCTTCCGATTACATCTGTCACTTCAATTTGAATATTCTGATCTTCATTCGTCTTATTTATTACCGATAAAATACCATTGCTGCCATAAATAAGAAACTCTGTGTCAATGTTTTTACAGTTACCTGCAGTAGTTAAACCGTAATCATATTTTGTTCCATTAAAATCGTACTGGCAAAGTCGATAAAAATAATAGCCTCCATTATTCTGTTTATCAACCAGCTTGTAAGTACGAATATTTCCTGATGTTCCTGCTGCTTTTACCTTTCCAATGCAGGTAAAGTCGCGGCCATCTGCTGAACGCTCAATCGTAAAATAATCGCTGTTATTCTCACTTGATGTAGCCCACTTTAATTCAACATTATCTCCTGAACAATTTCCTGTAAACGAAAGCAGGGATACCGGAAGTGGGCTACCACCTCCTAATATGGCAGGTCCAGGCAAAGGACCGTCTCCTGCAGCCCATTCAACCAAACCGCATATACTAATCAGTGTAGAATTTCCACCACCTGAAGTTGATTTATAAATGAGTCCGCCAGCATGAATCTGCACAGTTGAATAACATGCAAGATCCAGTTTATTACCATTTGTAAAGGCTAAATTTCCATAAACATGGACATAGTTTACCACTACACAACTCGAAAGTACTACTTGCGTATTCACAGTTACCGTTATGCCTGCCGGAATGATAATAGTATCTCCGCAACCGGGAACCCTGTTAATTCCGTTAAAAATCCAGGTGCTGGTATTAGTCCAGCTTCCGCTGCTTACAGCAGTACCAGTTACTGCCAAAGCAGAATTAATAAATAGGACGCAACTTAACAGGTGAATTAATAAAACTTTGTACATGGGGGATAAAGGGGGATAGAAAAATGATATCACTAAAGTATCATTCCAAATCGCCCTTAATCATATTTTTTGGTCAATATTCAATTATTCATGGCAATTGTTACTTAAAACAACTTGAATTTTAAAAATTACTGCTAATTCAGACCTGAATATTGATTACGTATTAATAAATACACGGTCAATTAAGTGGTTTAGAGTTACCATCCATTACAATAAAGCAGTAAAAGCATTTATTAAAATTTAATCCAAGAGATTTAAGGGCAGTTTTTAATGCCGGAATAAATACCCATCTGATTTTATCAATAAAGAATGCTTTAACCAGCTCCTGATTTGGAATTTCCCTAAAACCGTTTTATCTCTTAACACTATCGATAAAATTTTATGGCTGTTTAGAAATACAAAAGCGGGCTCCAAACCCGCTTTCATTCATTAAGAATTTAATAATTAAGAAACGATATTAGTAACTCAGGACAACCGAAGCTGTTTTACCGTCCTTCGACCATGTAACTTTAAAACCATAAGCGCAATCCAGTGTAGATGGATTTCCATTTTTATCAACCCCTAAATTAAACCTGAAGTCGCCACCATTTACATTATGAATAAATTCACCGTTTACTGGTCTCCAAAATCCACAATAGCTGTTGCTTTGCCATGGTGTATTATAATAAGTTGTAAAACTTTTGCCAAAGCGATTAGTACCCCATGAGTCAACAGTTGAAAAACCATTTAAAGTTGTATCACCGTTGGCTGTAAAACTGATACGCTGACTTGCAGGTGTATAATTCCATTGCGTTGTTCGGGCACTATTCCAAATTGCATTAGAACCATTATCAAAGTTTACCAGTATGTTCAGGGCGCGTTCACGATATTTAAGCGAAGAAGTTCCAAGCAAAAAGCCTAACCAATCGTTACCATTAATATTGGTAAGCGTTTTTACTCCATTAAACATCACGGATTTATTATCGCTCAACCGAGTTACTTTGAAATTGTTATAAGTTAGTTTTAAAACAGCTCCCGCATCTTTCCAATACTGACCTGAAATAAGTTCTACTTTTATCTGACCAGCGCGTGTTCGTGAAGGGCTGAAACATGGCGTAACACCATCGAAATTAAAAAACAGAATTTTTTGCGCTAACTGTGAAGAATCAATACTAGCGCCACAAAGCGGGCTTGACAAAACTGAAGGCCATGATAAATTACCGCCTTTTCCAAATACAGAAATATCACGTAGTTGATTGTTGATGTCATCATCAGCCTGGCTCGATTCATTCTTGTAAAAATTTGAATCGTCATTAAACTGCTTTGTTTCTTCATCCAACTCATCAGACTCTTTCTTACATGCCTGAATAAAAGTAATTGCTATAAGAAGCATTACACCGTAAAAGAACTTTTTAATCATTGCTATTAAAATTAACTTATAGCAAAGATAGTATTTGGATGTAAATTGAAATTAAGAAAACATTAAGCCTTTTACTTAAAATCTAACATAATTGTTTCAGCATAATATTGCTTAATCAAAGAGCTAATCAGTGAAATGAATAAAAGTATATCAACTTAATTAATAGTGATTGACCTGCTTGTAATACATCCGGCAGGAGAAGTAACAGTACCTGTATAGGTACCCGCAGGCTTAAAATAAATATAATTGGTTGTTTCACCAGTGTTCCATTGAATATTACATCCGCTTGGCTGAAAAGTTATTCCGGCCGTTCCTGTTTTACCTCCCAGGTGCGCATCCGATTTCTCCATTGTGAGGATTATTTTCTCAGTGGAGAAAATAAGTACAATTGAAGCTGAGGCCGTACAACCATTTGCATCCGCTCCCGTAACAGTATAGGTAGTTGTTGCAGCAGGGTTTGCGATTACAGATGCACCTGTGGTAGCGCTTAATCCTATTGCCGGAGACCATGAATAATTTACCGCCCCGGAAGCTGTTATAATTGCATTAGTACCTGCGCAAACTGCATTCGCATTTGAAGTTACGCCCACTGTAGGTGGTGGAATTATTATTTGCTGAACTGTAAAACTCGCTGTTGCAGAATTTGACTGGCTATCGGTAACTGTTACAGTATAGGTTCCAGCTGCTAAGCCCGAACGATCTTCAGTAGTTACTCCGTCATTCCATAAGTAATTGTATGGGGCTGAACCATTGGCAGCTGTAATATCTATTGCCCCTGCATTTATTCCACTGCAATTATTGGTATTGGTAACATTTCCGGTTATTGTAACCGGGCTTGGCTGAGTTATTATTATTGAAGACGAAGCTGTGCAGCCGTTGACATCAATAACTATTACCGTATAGGTACCAGCAGTAATCGATGTAAGATGCTGGGTTGTTGCTCCATTGCTCCAGCTAAATAAATAGGGCGAGGTGCCGCCACTGGTGGCATTGGCTATAGCTCCATCATTGCCACCATATACTGAAACATTAGTTCCGGTAAGTGTTATTGAAAGTGCAGTAGTGTTTAACTGAACAATAATAACATCCGTGCAGCCTACACCGGCACTAACAGTACATATATAGGTACCGTTAGGCAAACCTGAAATATCTTCGGTTGTAGCTCCATTACTCCACTGATAAGTATAAACTCCTACACCACTCACAATGGTAAGATCAATTGAACCATTGCTACTATTATGGCAGGATGGATTAACATGTGTTTCTGAAAGGACTGGAGGAGTGCATCCGCAAACCTGAACTACTGCAACCGTAGTTGCTGTAGCTGTACAGCCATTTGCATCAGTAATGGTTGCTGTATAAACTCCATTCATAGCAAGGCTTGCATTAGAACGTATAATATTCTGGTCGGTTGACGTGTATCCACCGGGGCCACTCCATGAATAAGCTAAACCTCCACTGGCGGTAAGATTTAAATCACTGCCAATACAAACAGGTGAATTGGTACCGGCTGTTGCATGCGGCAAACTATTCACAGTAACAATTATACTATCAACTACTGATGAACAAGCACCTGTAGGATCGTTTGATGTAAGGTACAGTTTTACCATATGCGCAGTTGTATCTGCGTTACCAGGAGTATAAGTAGTATTCAATGTACCAGAATTTCCAAAAGTTCCGTCACCGCTTGTAGTCCATGTTGAACTTAAAACATTTAAAGCTGTTCCATTAAGTGAAAGAATTCCATTTGCACATACTGAACTACTGGCAGGTCCGGCATTTACACTGTAATGCGGATTAAACCATAAAGTCAGTGAATCTGTATTATAGATACAATCGGCTCCAAGATCTAACGCTGTTAAATATATTTTCACCGAACCATTTGCAATATCTGCATTGGAAGCGTTATAAGATGTTATGCTTTGATTAGGATTAGTAAATGATCCTGAACCTGATGTGGTCCAAGAATAACTTAGTTGCGAAATTGAAAGCGTATTGGCGTTTAGAGACGAATTTAAAAATGTAACGGTATCACCACAAACATCGACACCTGCCTCAACAACAGCATATTTATATTCAATCAGCAATTCATCATTTACTGAAGAACAAGGGCCTATTGGATCATCAGATGTTAATGTAAGTGTTACGCTTCCTGCCATCTTATCTGCAGCAGATAAAACATAATAAGTAGAAACAGCAGTTGAATTTCCAAACGTTCCGCTTCCATTGCTTGTCCAGGTCTGAGAAACTACATTAGCTATAATTGCATTAAGGAAAACCGTATCTGTAAGTTGATTACAGATTACCTGGTCGTTTCCGGCATTGATGCTGTATTGCGGATTAAACCAGATTTTTACTGTATCAGAAGTAAATGTGCAATTACCATTAGGATCAATTGGTGTAAGAATCAGATTAACAAAGCCGACATTAATATCAGCAACAGATGCATTATAAACTGTAATTAGCGCGTTGGGATTTGTAAAATTTCCTGACCCTGAAGTTGTCCATAACGGATTAGCAGCATATCCACTAATAGATCCACTAAGATTTACAATTGCTCCTGAGCACTGATCTGGTCCTGCATTTGCAATTGCATCAGGATTATAGTAAAGAATAATCTGGTCACTTACGGCACCGCAAGGCCCTGCAGGATCGTCTGTGGTTAATGTTAATGTAACATTTCCTGTAAGTGAATCTGCTGGAGATAAGGTATATATGGGGTTAAGCAAATTAGCATTGTTAAATACTCCTGTTCCGCTTGTTGTCCATGTAACACCAGAGGCACTTCCACCCATTGTTCCATTAAGATTAGCTATTAAGGTGTTGCATAAAACCATAGAAGCGGGACCAGCATTTACGGTAGCATCCTGGTCTACGATAACATTTTGAGAGGCAGTGTTCGTACATCCATTTCCATCAGTATAGGAATATGTAATGGTATGAGTATTAACTCCGGCAACTGATGGTGTAAACTGATAATAGGAACAAAAATTAAAACACTGAACTCCATTTCCGGAATATGTACCTCCACCTGGTTGGCCTAAATTGCTTGTTGTAAGATTAAGTGCAGGCGCAGTATAGCACACATGATTTGCATCTGCAGGATACATGTTGCTGAATGTAACTACTGGCAAAGAATTTACAACAACATTAACATTACCGGAACTTGTGCATCCACCTGGACCGGTTACTGTGCAGGTATAGGTACCTGCTGACGTAACAATGATTGTTTGTGTTGTTGCACCCGAACTCCATGTATATGCAGAGTAGCCTGCACCGGCATCAAGAGTGCGTGATTCACCCTGGCAAAATGTGAGGCTTCCATTGCCTGTAATATGTGGTGCTGAACTAAAGCTGGCATAAATAGTATGGTTTGCAGTAACATTGTTAAAAGTATATGTTGAAGCATTTCCAGCATAACTACCATCAACTATAACACTATCCAATATAAAGCAGGGATTAGGAGTAATAGTAAACAGCTGGTTGGCGCCCTGAACAACAGTAACATTACCTGATGGACTAATGTTTCCGTTACCATTAGTAGTTGCGCTTATTGTCCAGGTTATCAACTTGAAGGTAACATGAATTGTATGATTAATTGTTACATTGTTAAATGTATACGATGTGGGATTTCCCACACTTACGCCATCAACAACAACACTATCCACAACATAATTTAAATTAGGTGTGAAGTTAAATGTTTGCGTTCCGTTATAGGTTACACTAACAGTTCCTGACGGGGATATGTTTCCGTTAGCACCTGAGGTTGCAGTAATATCAAGGTTTGGAGGATTTCCTGCACGCAAAACAATTCTGTTGCTCCGGTAAAATATATTCCAGTACAATCCCCCCGGAATAAACTGCCCATTGATAGTAGCAAATGTTCCAAAGTAGTTATTGTGCTTTTCAATAATTACACTATCACCGAGTGCGGGCACAAAACCATTGATCAAACTAATATTCAATGTTCCATCAATTGAATCTTTAGTGGATGCAAAATTATTATCAATCTGATCGTGCTGTGTACCAGCAGTTAGTCCTCCTATTTCAAAATTCCAGACAGAGGTAGATGCATTTTTAACATTACCATTGATTTGAAGAATTCCCGGTGAAGAACCAGGGTTTATTATTCCATAGTTATCAACTTTTAACCCATTACGATTGAGGCTTGCAGAGCCTTGTAAATCAGCTCCATTATTATTGGTAAACGAACCACTTGGGTTATACAGTTGGTAATTGATTCTTACATTTCCATTGTTAACAAGGCTTCCATTAAATTGGTAATAGCCCACACTAAATGGATTGCCTTGTGTAATGAAACTTCCAGTTGAAGCATTTGTGAGTGCACCGGTGGTCACACTCATTACTCCGTAGTAATAAGGTGAATCAAAAAGTATCTTTCCATTATTGGTAAATCCATTAGCGAAGGTGATGATGCTGTGGCTTTCTGAACCATCCAACCATAATACCGAGGATGCTGTATTGGTAAAGTTTCCTGAAAAATTGTTTGGCTGATTCTGCACTAAAATAGTATCAGTATTATTCAGGTTAGCTGTTATGCTATTATTATTGGCTATGCGTATTTTTTTTGAATTCGAAATTGAACCTAAAGTAGAAGCCAGTGTTGAATTAGAAAAATAGGTTACAAATGCAGGCATCGTTGCTGTATTAAAACT